>JAICXC010000182.1 GCA_025980665.1 Bryobacteraceae bacterium | reverse complement strand
CTCGATCGCCGATGGGGGACGCATTTCTTCGATATAGCGGGCGGCGGGAATCCGACCCTATGGCAGCAACTTTTCTGGTTCTTCGGGCATCCCTGGGTCTACATCATTTTTCTACCGGCGACAGGGATGATTTCGCTGATCATTCCCGTCTTTTCCCGGCGGCCGATCGTGGGATACCCGTATGTCGCGGTTTCAACCATTCTTACGGGTTTGGTCGGGTTTAGCGTCTGGCTGCACCATATGTTCACCGTGGGAATGTCAGATCTGACCATGAGTTTCTTTAGCGCGGGCAGCATGACTATCTCGTTGTTCACCACGGTGACGGTTTTTGCCTGGGTGGCGACGCTTTGGAAGGGTCGTCCAGTCCCCACCGCCTCGATGTATTTCGCGCTTGGGTCCGTCGCTCTTCTGGTGATCGGCGGCCTCAGCGGAGTCTTCACGGGTATCATTCCGGTGGACTGGCAAGCGCACAGCACCTATTACGTAGTTGCGCACATTCATTACGTGCTCATCGGCTCCAACCTATTTCCGGTGTTCGCGGGATTCTACTACTGGCTTCCGAAAATGACTGGCCGGATGATGAATGAGCGGCTCGGCAAATGGAGTTTCTGGGTGATGTTCATCGGATTCAATGTGGGCTTTTTCCCGATGCATATCGTTGGTCTGCTTGGCATGCCGCGTCGTATCTATACCTATCCCTCGGAACTTGGCCTCGAGTCCCTGAACCAGGTCATGACCTGGGGAGCTTTCGTACTTGGCATCGGGATACTGATCAGCATTGTCAATCTCATTCTCAGCTTGCAGAACGGCCCGCGCGCGGGAAAGAATCCCTGGAATTCGGACGGTCTGGAGTGGGAGACCGATTCTCCGCCAAAACCCTATGGCACCGTGCACATTCCGACTGTGGCATCACGTCATCCCTTATGGGATGAGCATGAAGAGGAAGAGGATCCCCACGATGATCGTTTGCTGGATGAGGCTCGCCTGACCCTCACTACCACCTGGCTGGATGCGCAACCGTTCTCGGTTGCCACGATGCCGGATAACACCCTGCTTCCTTTGCTTTCGTCGGTCGCCTTGTTCATCTGTTTTCTATTTGTGGTCTTTCAAATGATATGGGCAGCCCTGGCCGGCCTTGTTGTCACGTTCGTAATTTTTGGGATATGGATGTGGCCGCGTCCTATGAAAGGTGAATTGTGAGTTCTACCGTCTATGTGCCATCGCACCACGGCGAGGCGACACGCCAATGGCCGGTTGAGAATCGGCGTGGCATTTATGGAATGTACACGGTCATCGCAACCGAGTTTTCTCTTTTCGTTTGTTTGTTCGCGAGCTATTACTACCTCGGCAGCAACAAAACTCGGTGGCCGGTCGATGAGCCTCCGAAGATGCATCTCGCTTTAATCATGCTCGCCGTGCTCCTGGCTAGTAGTTTCATCCTTCATTGGGGAGAAGAACAATTAAAACGCGCGCGATATGGGCAGGCCCGCATTGCCATCTCAGTCACTGCGTTAATCGGACTTGTCTTCATGGTGCTGCAGTCCTACGAATACAGAAATCATTGGAAAACTCTGACTCCGTTCAGCGATTCCTATGGATCGATTTTCTACACGATCACCAGTTTCCATGCGGCCCACCTTGTGGTCGGCATTCTCCTGCTCGGGTATGTAGCGGCGCTCCCGAGATATGGTCCAAAAGTTGCACCCCCGTATCGCCCGTACCACACTGTGTCGCTGTATTGGCACTTTGTCGACCTCGTCTGGATCTTTATCGTTGCTCTTCTCTACCTCGTGCCCAACATGCAAGTTTGAGTAAATATGCCGATCGACCTCACAATTCGTGACACTGCGCCGCCGGATGATCAGGGTTGGTTCGGAGTCGCCGGGTCATCCCTGGCATGGATCGCTCTTGGCGTAGGCGACATTCTCATAACCTGGCGGGCATGCCTTCACCAGGACTTATTCGGCGGATCCAGCAATTCGCCAAACGTGCGCGTTTTGTATTTCGTTATCACATTCGTTTTAATCGGTCTCGCAGTGATGGCCGGGGTCAGTTCCTATCGGAATTGGAAGAAGTTTTCTGATCGGAGGGCGCTGCTTCGAGCCGAAGGAAAGGAGCGCACGGAGTTCGTCGCCCTCGCAGGTCTGTTTATGAGCTTCACTTTGGGTTTCGGAATGCTATGGTTCTGCCTGCCGCTCTTCGTGATCCAAATATGCCTCAGGGCGCGATGAAAAGGCACTACGGTTGGATTGCGGGTTTTTCGTTGGGGGCTTGTTGCCTTCTTACAAGCTGCCTGGGCGGGAAGCAAACCAGCAATTATGAGGTTCGTATGGACGGCAATACAGGGCGTGGGAAGCAGCTAATCCAGTCTTACGGCTGCGGCTCCTGCCACACGATCCCGGGGGTCCACGCGGCGCGAGGCGTCGTGGGTCCGCCCCTGATGTTTTTCAGCCGCAGGACGATGATTGCGGGCGAACTGCCGAATTCCCCGGAAAACCTGATTCGGTGGATACGAGACCCCAAGGCCGTCGAACCGGGCACCGCAATGCCGACGCTGGGGTTGACTGAGTATGAGGCCCATGACGTGGCCGCCTATTTGTATACGCTTCGCTGAAGGAATCATGAGAATCTATCTACCAACGCTCATTGTCATCCTGATCGTGCAGAGCGCGGCCATGGAGACCGCAATTGCACAAAACAGCGGGCCGATCACCGTTCCTGGTTCGCGACCCAACATCCAGCTTGTCGCGCCTCTGGCCAGCGGCCAATGGACCATGCCTGCCGGTGATTACGGGAACACCCGCTTCAGCCCGCTCGATAGCATTAACACGCGCAACGTTCAGAATCTGCATGTTGTAACCACGACGTCGACGGGCATACCGCACGGCCACGAAGGCCAGCCTTTGGTTGTCAACAATACTCTGTATATTGTTACTCCATTCCCCAACAACCTCATCGCGCTCGATCTTACGAAACCCGGTTTCCCTCAGAAATGGATTTTTCGGCCCAATCCGGACATTCGCTCGGTTGGAATCGCCTGTTGCGACATCGTAAATCGCGGCGCGAGCTTCGCTGACGGGAAGATCATTTACAACACCCTGGACGCCCACACGTTGGCGGTCGACGCGAACACGGGCAAGGAGATCTGGAGGACTGCGGTCGGAGACATCAAGATCGGTGAAACCACCACCATGGCTCCCGTGGTGGTCCGGAACATGGTCTACGCGGGCATCAGCGGCGGCGAACTTGGCGTTCGAGGCCGTCTGATCGCGATGGATTTGAAGTCCGGCAAAATCTTGTGGCGAGCGTGGAACAGCGGTTCGGACGCGGACGCCCTCATCGGTCCGAATTTCAAACCTTTCTATGCGAAGGATCAAGGTAAGGATCTGGGCCTCAGCACGTGGACGCCAGGTCAGTGGAAGCTCGGTGGCGGTCCCGTGTGGGGCTGGATTTCGTACGATCCGGAACTGAACCTGATTTATTACGGCACTGGAAATCCCGGCGTCTGGAATGCGGATATGCGGCCCGGAGACAACAAGTGGTCCATCACTATTTGGGCGCGCGATCCAGAGAGTGGTCAGGCGAAATGGGCGTACCAGGTGGTTGCGCACGACGCCTGGGACTACGACGAGATCATGGAGAACATCCTCGTCGATATGCCCTGGCAAGGCCGCCAGCGCAAACTGCTCCTGCATCCAGGACGGACCGGATTCATGTTCGTCCTCGACCGGGAAAGCGGCGAGGTTTTGTCTGCTGAGAAATACGAGCCGGTCAATTGGGCCAACAGTTACAACCTAAAGACCGGCCTGCCGGACGAGAATCCGGAGAAACGCACTCACGCCGGCCAATACGCAACGCATATCTGTCCGTCCTCGACCGGCGGTAAAGATTTTATTCCCTCGGCTTTTTCGCCCCGGACGGGATTGCTTTACATTCCCGCCCACAACACCTGCATGGATTACGAAGGAACTGCGGTCAACTACATTGCAGGGACCCCTTACCTGGGAGCCAGCGTTCGCATGTACCCCGGCCCTGGCGGGTATCAAGGCGAGCTAGTTGCGTGGGACGTCGCGCAGGCGAAGAAGGTTTGGAGCGTGAAGGATATCGATTTGCCTGTGTATAGCGGTGTGCTCGCAACGGGCGGCGATCTCGTATTCTACGGAACCATGGAGGGATGGTTTCGCGCGCTCGATGCCCATACGGGCAAAGTTCTATGGGAGTTCAAGACTGCGTCCGGAATCATCGGCGATCCCATCACTTTCTCCGGCCCCGACGGAAAGCAGTATGTTGCAATCTACTCCGGCATCGGCGGATGGATGGGCGCCACCGCGCTGCCCGACGTCTCGACCGATGATCCTTACGCAACCCTGGGCGCCACCGGCGCCATGAAAAAGATCAAGACCCTTACTCAGCCTGGAGACCTTCTCTATGTTTTCGGCTACTAGAGTTCTCCTTTTGTATCCAGCTCTTGGGATCACGCTCTGCGCGGGCTCATCTGAGCTGCGCATTTGCGCCGATCCCAACGCTCTTCCCTATTCAAACCAACAAGAACAAGGGTTTGAAAACGAATTGGTGCAGATGATCGCGAGTGACCTCGACATGAGCGTTTCCTACACCTGGCTTGCGCAACGGGAGGCCTTCTTCGACAAGACTCTCAATGCCGGTCTGTGCGACGTCGTGATGGGGGTTCCCGCGGGTATGGCAAGAGTCAGCACCACACGGCCCTATTATCGTTCCGGCTACGTATTCGTTTCACGCCGCGACCGCAATTTAGACATCCACTCGCTGGATGATCCCCGGCTGCGTGCGCTTCGGATTGGCGTAAACATGCTTGGTGATAATGACGGCGAGGTGCCTCCGGTTCATGCCCTCGTCGCGCGCGGAATCGTCCGAAACCTGGTCGGCTACAACATCTTCGGTACTTTGGAGGAATCCAATCCTGCATCCGGGCTGATCAAGGCAGTGGCGCGCGGCGATGTGGATCTGGCTGTCGCCTGGGGACCTATCGCCGGATATTTTGCGCGCGATTCCACCGAAGCGCTGAACGTCATTCCCATCGACGACGATCCACAGAACCCTGCTCTCCCGTTTGCGTTCGATATCGGCATCGGCGTTCGCGCGAGCGACCGCGCTCTGAGGCAGCGGCTCGATGCCGAGCTCGATAAACGCCGAGCGGAAATCGCTCATCTGTTGCAACGCTATGGCATTCCACAAACCGGCACGACAGCTGTCGCGAGAGAAAGGCAGCCCTAGCATGCGTCTAACGGTGATCCTTGCCATCGTCGGTGTTCTCGGTGTGGCGAGTTGCAACCGGAGCACTCGTTCGGCGGCGCAAGGCTCCGCCGCGCCTATCCAAGCGAATGTTGGCCCTATCCCCGGCGGCCTCGAAGGCGTGAATGCCCGGCTTAATCCCTACGCGACTGACGCAGTGGCCCTGCAGGACGGCCGGCGGCTCTTCGACTGGTACAACTGCTCGGGCTGCCACGGGGGGCATGCCGGAGGCGGCATGGGACCCAGTCTGCGGGACGAAACCTGGATCTACGGGAATCACGATTCCCAGATCTTCGATTCCATCGCTCAGGGCCGTTCCAAAGGCATGCCCGCATGGGGAACCAAAATTCCAGAAGATCAGATCTGGCAACTGGTGGCGTACATCAAATCCATGCGAACCCCCGAGGAGCCGGACCCGCCGGTGGAGCCGGCAGACGAGATGGTGGGCGGTCCCGGTCCCGACTCGCCAGTAGAACCAAGTCCGCACAATCCCTGATCTATGTATCGGCTCTTTATAGTCGCTTGTGTGTCGATGCTCCTCACGGGGTGCTCCGCTGTGCAATCGACGTTTGATTCTCACGGACCGGCTGCGGAACGCATTGCTAGTCTTTCATGGCTGATGACAATCGTCTTTATCGTAGTCACGCTGGTGATGTGGGCGCTAATCGCCTGGGGGTTTGCGAAGCGACGCGGAACGCTCACCGAGCATGCTCCGTTGGACTCAGGCGGCGGCCAGGCGTGGATCGCCATTGGGGGGCTCGCGGTACCACTTCTGGTTCTT
>JAICXC010000119.1 GCA_025980665.1 Bryobacteraceae bacterium | reverse complement strand
GGCGAGGCCTTGAAGAATCCGCGCGGGCGGCGCGCCATCACCTTAACGTCTTTTCCGCCCATTCTTCGCGACGACCGGCAGCAATCCATCGCAGTGTTGCCCACGCCGATGATCAGAACGCGCTCGCCAATCTTATCGATATGCCCAAACGCGACCGATTCCAGCCAGTCGATGCCGATGTGGATGCGATCCGTATCCTTGCGGCCCGGCAGATCCAGTTCCTTGCCGCGCGGCGCGCCGGTTCCGATGAAAACCGCATCGTAACCGTCCTTTAAGAGTGTTTGAAGGCTGCGCACGGGCGAGTTGTAGCGAATGTCTACACCCATGTCGAGAATCGTGCCGACTTCGTCCTCCAGCACTTTTTCCGGCAACCGGAATGACGGGATATTCGTCCGCATCAGCCCGCCAGGCTTGTTCTGCTTTTCGAAAATGGTGACTTCGTAGCCCAGCGGACGCAAATCGTTCGCAACCGTGAGCGACGCCGGCCCGGCTCCAATCAGCGCCACTCTTTTGCCGTTCGATTCGTTAGGAATTTTGGGGAGTAAGTGCGAGATATCGCCCTTCAAATCGGCGGCTACGCGTTTCAGGCGGCAGATCGCCACAGGAGCACCGTCCAGCCGTCCGCGGCGGCAAGCGGGCTCGCACGGCCGATCGCAGGTGCGGCCTAGAATCGCCGGGAAAACATTGGATTCCCGGTTCACCATGTAGGCGTCGGTATACTTACCCTGTGCGATAAGACGGATGTACTGCGGTACATTCGTGTGCGCAGGGCACGCCCACTGGCAATCGACTACTTGGTGGAAGTAATCAGGGTTGCGAACGTCGCTAGTCTTCAGAATCTTTCCCCTGAGATTTGATTTTACAACAACTTATGGGCGACAATTTCATACACCTGTGAACTCCCTAGTCCTTCTTCCCGGGTTCCTCTGCGACCAAACCGTCTGGAAACAGCAGATAGCGTCGCTAGCCGACGTAGCGAATGCTGTATGCATGGAGTGGACTCCCGAACACAATTCGATCCTCGCCATGGCGGAGGCGGTGCTACGCTGGGCCCCCCCGAAGTTCGCATTGGCAGGGCATTCCATGGGTGGACGCGTCGCATTTCAGGTCTATCGCCTGGCCCCTGAACGAGTAACCAAAATTGCCGTATTGAACACAGGCTCCGATGCAAGGCCCGGGGGCGACGCAGGGGTCGCTGAAGAAACAGGCCGCCGCAAGTTACTCTCCATGGCCCGATCTCAGGGCATGCGGACAATGGCAGTCGAGTGGCTCAAAGGCATGCTGCCTCCCTATCGCCAGGACGATATCCCGCTGGTTGAAGAAATCATCCAGATGTTCGAACGCAAGTCTCCGGATCTGTTTGAGATCCAGATGTTGGCGCTGTTGGGCCGCCCGAATGCGACCCCTTTGCTCGCGGAGATTCAGTGTCCGGCGCTGGTCCTGACGGGCCGCGACGATGCCTGGAGCCCTCCAGCGCGTCACTTGGATATGGCTCAATTGATCCCCAAGAGCGAACTGGTCCTGGTCCCCAAGTGCGGGCATATGTCGACCATGGAACGTCCGGATGACGTAACCGCCGCAATGCGTCGTTGGCTAAAGTAGGACAGGTGATCTTGTCACCTGTTACTCGGAACGGCTATCATTATCTTTTCCTTGAAGTGAACGGAATCATATAAGTGGCAAGAACAGTTGGGGTCCTCAAAGAGACCTTCCCCGGTGAGCGGTGTGTGGCGATTGTCCCGCGGTCGGTGGAACCTCTCAAAAAATCTGACATCGCGGTGATCGTCGAACCGTCGGCCGGCGTCGAGGCTGGGTACACTGACGATCAGTACATCGCCAAGGGCGCGACCACGGCGTCGCGCGAAGAGATTTTCGCGCAGGCCGACATCCTGATCCAGTTCCGCAGTCTGGGCGCGAATCCCGAAGCTGGCCGCGCCGATCTTCGCTCTCTGCGGGCAGGCCAGATCGTGATGGGACTCGGAGAACCCCTGACGGCGGTTCGCGAAGCAGCGGATCTCGCGGCTGCCGGCGTATCGTACTTCGCCCTCGAGCTGATCCCGCGCACCACGCGCGCCCAGAGCATGGACGTGTTGTCTTCGCTCGCGACCATTTCCGGTTACGAAGCCGTTCTGCTATCCGCTCGAGCGCTGCCGAAAATCTTCCCGATGCTGATGACCGCCGCCGGCACCATCACCCCGGCGAAGGTATTCGTGATCGGAGCGGGTGTCGCAGGATTACAGGCTATCGCGACTGCACGCCGTTTGGGCTCGGTCGTCAGCGCCTACGACGTCCGTCCCGCGGTGAAAGACCAGATCGTCAGCGTCGGCGCGAAATTCATCAGCCTGGACGTGGAAGCCACCGCCGCCGAGGACAAGGGCGGCTATGCCAAAGTCATGGATGAAGCGTTCTATCGCCGCCAGCGCGAACTGATGCTGGAGGTGGTTCGCGAACAGGATGTGGTGATCTCGACCGCCGCCGTGCCCGGGAAAAAGGCTCCCATTCTAATCACCAGGGAAATGGTGGAGGCCATGGCGCCAGGGTCGGTGATCATGGACGTCGCTGCAGTGCGCGGCGGCAACTGCGAGCTCACGCGTCCTGGAGAGACCGTCATCCACAACGGCGTCACCATTCTGGGCCCGACGAATTTCGCGTCGATGGCCCCCTACCACGCCAGCCAGATGTTCTCGGCTAACGCAATCACGTTCCTGAAACATCTGATTGGGTTCCTGCCGCTGACCAACGAGGTGACCGACGATATCGTCACGGACACCCTGGTCACGCATGCCGGTGAAGTGACCAATTCGCGGGTGCGCGAAGCGCTGGGATTACCCGCCGCTGAACCTGTTTCCTCCGGGAAGGTTTCCTAAGACAATGCAGTCCTACGAATTTGGCTTGTACGTCTTCATGCTCGCTGCGTTCCTCGGCTTCGAGCTGGTGAAGCGCGTTTCCCCGCTCCTGCACACGCCGCTGATGTCGCTGTCGAACGCGATTTCCGCGATTGCGGTGGTCGGGGCGATTCTCATCACGAGCGAGAAAGATGCCACCACCCTGACGCGCGTGCTCGGATTTATCGCGGTGGTCTGCGCGAGCCTTAACGTGGTCGCGGGCTACCTGATCACCGACCGCATGCTCAGGATGTTCCGTAAGCGGGAGCCAGAGAAGAAGTAGTTAAGAAATATTCAAGAAATGATAGAAAACGTTCTTCCTGCGATCTACCTGCTCGCCTCGGCCGGCTTCATTCTCGCCGTCAAGTGGATGAGCCACCCGGCTACGGCGCGCCGCGGCGTCATCATCGGCGAGATCGGCATGCTGCTGGCCGTAATCGGAACACTGCTGCAGCCCGAGGTAGCCGAATACCGCTGGGTCCTGGTCGGAATCGCGATCGGGTCCGCCATCGGCGCGCCGCTGGCATATCTGATGCCGATGACCGCCGTTCCGCAGCTCATCGCGCTATCGCACGCATTCGGCGCGCTGGCATCGGCGCTGATCGGCACGGCGGAATTCTATAAAGGTGTAATCCCACTGGGCTTCCCCATGGGCGCCCTGGTGCTCGAAACCCTGCTGGGGTTCCTGACCACCACGGCGAGTATTATCGCCTTCGCCAAGCTGCAGGAACTGATGCCCACGCGCCCGCTGACGTTTAAGGGCCAGAACGTGGTCAGCCTCAGCATGCTAACTGCGGCCGTTGTGATCGGCGGCTGGATGGTGGCCGCACCCGCGCCTGTGTGGGCGTTTCCGGTGTTCGTCGGGCTCGCGTTGCTGTTTGGCATCATGCTGGTGATGCCGATCGGCGGGGCCGACATGCCCACCGTCATCGCGCTGCTCAATTCTTATGCCGGTGTGGCGGCGGCCGCGATGGGTTTCGTGCTGAACAACCGCCTGCTGATCATCGCGGGCGCGCTCAACGGATCGGCCGGTTTGATCCTTTCGATTATCATGTGCAAGGCCATGAACCGGTCATTTACCAATGTTTTGTTTGGGGCGTTCGGGCAACTGACGGCCGCGGTGGCGGGGACCACGGCGCAGCGGCCCGTCCGTTCGGCCACCCCTGACGAAGCGGCGTCGATTCTGGATTCCGCGCGCACCGTCATCGTGATTCCGGGCTACGGCATGGCCGTGGCGCAGGCCCAGCACAAGATCCGCGAGCTGTACGACGCACTCACCAAGCGCGGAATTGAGGTGAAGTTCGCGATCCACCCGGTGGCGGGACGCATGCCCGGCCACATGAACGTGCTTCTGGCCGAAGCCGATATCCCCTACGACAAACTGCTTGAGATGGACGAGATCAACGGCGATTTTCCCAATACCGACGTCGCTTTGGTAATCGGCGCGAATGACGTGGTGAACCCCCTGGCGCGCACGGATAAAACCAGTCCCATCTACGGCACGCCGATCCTGGATGCCGACCGCGCCCGCACCGTCATGGTGATCAAGCGCAGCATGAGTCCGGGTTTTGCGGGCATCGATAACGAGCTGTACTACATGAACAATACCCTCATGCTGTTCGGGGACGCGAAGAACTTCGTAGCCGGCATCGTGAAAGAGCTGGCGGGTTCCCACTAGGCGATTGTCGAGATAACATTGTCATATGAGCGCGTTGTGGCTCATCGTGATTTGCTTCCTGGCAACGACCCTCTGTGCCCAGGTTCGCTCCCGGGAATTCCCGCCTGACATCGTTCCGCCCGAGGTTCTAAAGGGCAAAGACGCCCTCACCGCGGACCCCCAACACTACAAGCTGGAGCTTGAGAACGATCACATGCGCGTCTTGCGCCTGATCCTCAAAGCTGACGAGGTTTCGCCCGTCCACGACGATCGCGACGCCCTGTTCGTCTGCATCGCCGCTGGATCAGAGAAGGCGTGTCACTTAAGGCTGACCCGCCCCGGCGGCCGCAGCCAGGACATCCACATGCAAGCCGGGGAATCCCGCTGGCTCTACGCCGATACTCGCTCTGAGAAGAACCTCGGCAGCCAGCCCCTTGAGTTGCTGGTCATCGAGACCAAGTAACTTATAATGGGACGTTCACCGTAGATCAGACATGAAAATCGATATCTTCAACCACATCTTCCCCCAGAACTATTTCGACGAGTACATCGCCGGTCCCAAGGCGCTCCCCGATATCGGCAAACGCGTGCGCAACATGCCGACCATCGTGAACCTCGACGCGCGTTTCAAGGTGATGGACGAGTTCGGCGATTACTGCCAGGTCATCTCCCTACCGGCCCCCGCCATCGAGGCGTTCGGGGGTCCCAATGAGACTCCCGCCATCGCGCGGTTCGCGAACGACGGAATGGCCGAGCTGTGCCGCAAGCATCCCAAGCGTTTCCCGACCTTCATCGCGTCGCTGGCGATGAACAATCCCGAGGAAGCCACCAAGGAAGCCATCCGCGCTGTTACCGAACTAGGTGCGGGCGGTGTCCAGATCTTCACCAACGTCACTGGCGAGCCACTCGATGAACCCAAGTACCAGCCGTTCTTCGATGAGATGGCCAAGCGCGATATCGGCATCTGGATGCATCCGGCGCGTGGCGCCAACTTTCCGGATTATGTCACCGAGAAGAAGTCGAAATATGAGATCTGGTGGACATTGGGTTGGCCTTATGAAACCAGCGCAGCAATGGCGCGGATGGTCTTCTCCGGCCTGCTCGACCGCAATCCCGGAATCCGGATCCTGACCCACCACCTCGGCGGCATGATTCCTTATTTTGAGGGCCGCGTCGGCCATGGCTGGGACCAGCTTGGCACGCGCACTTCCGACCAGGATTACGTGTCGTTACTCAAATCGATGAAGAAGCGTCCAGTCGACTACTTCCACATGTTTTATGCCGATACTGCACTGTTCGGCGCGGATGGAGCCACGCGTTGCGGCATCGAGTTCTTTGGTTTCGATAAAGTCTTGTTCGCGTCCGACGTGCCTTTCGAACCGTCTCCCGGCTTGTACATTCGCGAAACCATCCGCATTATTGACGGTCTCGACATCACCAACGTGCAACGCGAGCAGATCTACCGCGGCAACGCGCTAAAATTTCTGAAACCCGCCAAGGTTCTGCAAGGCGTCTAACGATGCGATATCCCAACGCACTGCTGGTTTCGTTGATCGCCGCCGTTCCTCTTGCGGCGCAGTCGTACAAGGCGCCCCGCACCGCCGACGGCAAGCCCGATCTGCAAGGCATCTGGCAGGTGATGAACACCGCCGCCGTAAACCTTGAAGATCACATCGCAGTGCTAGGCATGCCCGCCGGCCGCAGCGTCATCGTCGATCCTGCCGACGGCAAGATCCCGTACACGCCGGCAGCCGCGCAAAAGCAGAAAGAAAATTTCAAGAACCGGGCCAAAGCCGATCCTCTGAACATTTGTTACATCCCAGGCGTTCCGCGCGTGATGTACCTGCCGTTCCCAATCCAGATCGTGGAGACCCCCAAGTATGTGCTGATGGCTTCGGAATTCGCCCATACTCTCCGCATGGTTTATATGAACGGCACCAAGCATCCCGACGTCGCCCTGTTTTGGATCGGCGATTCGCGCGGGCATTGGGAAGGCGAGACGCTGGTCGTCGACGTGGCGAATAATCTTCCCGATACGTGGTTTGACCGATCTGGAAACTTCCACAGTGACGCGCTTCACATAGTCGAGCGCATCACGCGTACGGAACCCGATATTCTCACCTACGAAGCAACGCTAGAGGATCCCCAGGTGTTCACTCGGCCCTGGACCATCCGGATGTTGCTGTACCGGCATAAAGAGCCGAACTTCAAGCTGCTCGAGTACGAGTGCAACGCGTATTTAGAGGACGCCGAGAAGGAGAACAAATGAGAAAACTGAATACGCTGAACCTGGTGGTGGCGTCCGTCACTGCCGCCGCACTGATGACGTTCGCGCCGATTCCCGGTGCGGGTCAAGACAAACAAAAAGGCGGACGAGGCGGCGGCAAAGGGAAAGGCGGCCCTCCCGGCGCCGAACAATACGGGCCCTACTATGCCGCACCCGCAAAGGCGGGCGAACCCGTGGGGCGCACTCCCGATGGGCAACCCGACATGCAGGGTTTCTGGACGCCGCGCTTCAATCAGGCGATTTTCGAAGTTCAGAATCATCCCACTGCGCAGCCCGGAATCGGCCCCGGCAAGGGTGCAATCGTCGATCCGGCTGACGGGCGCATCCCCTACAAACCCGAGGCCGCAGCCAAAGCCAAGGAAATGCTCTCCAAGCAAATTTATCTTGAACCCGAGGCGCATTGTTACGTGTCGGGCGTACCTCACGCGGCGTACCAGCAGTTCGGTTATCAGATCGTTCAGCCGACCGGATATGTTCTCTTTCTGACCGAGTACGCGCACACCTATCGTGCGATTCCCACCGACGGGCGCCCGCACATTTCGCCCAACATCAAGCTATTTCGTGGCGATTCCGTGGGCAAGTGGGAGGGCGGTACTCTGGTGATCGACACCACGAATCAGAACGGCAAAACCTGGTTTGACATGGCGGGCAACTTCACGACCCCGGCCATCCATGTGGTCGAGCGCATCACACCCGTCGATACCAACAACATCAACTATGAAGCAGTTGTGGACGATTCTACGATCTACACGCAGCCTTGGAAGATCGCGGGGCAGCTCGGGCGGCATCCTGATCAGAATATGGAGCTAATGGAATTCGCCTGTGTGGAAGGCAACCAGGATCTGGTGCACTACACAGAGGGTGTGGGCGGCAAAGCCAAGGAAAAAGGCGCGCTCCGGCAATAACGATTTATTTCAGGATACTCGCCCGCTTGATGTAGTCGAGCTTGGGGAACCGCGGAACCAGATACGCATTGGCGCCTTCTTCCACTGCGCCCGGATCGATGAACTTGCCGGTCGGCCGCAGTTCGCCATAGCCTGAATAGAACTTATCCACTACATCCAGGCCCTCGACAACTTTGGCGAATGGCACGAAGCGCTGCTCGTCCAGGACTGCGTTATTGTTCAAGTTGATGAAGATCTCAGTGGCTCGCGTATTCGGTCCGGATTGGGCGAACGCCAGCGTGCCCACCAGGTTCTTCTGCTGCGGCGGGTCGTCGACGATAAACAGATTCCGCCAGACCGTGTGAACGTCGTAATCGCGATGCACGCCGAACTGCACGATGAATTGGGGAACCACGCGGAAAAAGCGGCTCTCTGTGAAGTAGCCCATGCGCACCAGCTCATGGAACCGGTCCACTCCGTGCGGCGCCCAAGAACGCGTCGCTTCCACAATAACGTCCCCTTTGGAGGTTTCGAACTTCACCCGGAAGACTTCCGGGACGACGATCTTCTTCTCCCCGCAGGCGGAAAGGGAGAGACAGATCGCCAACGCACAGGCGATCGTCCCGGCTCGCATGGCTTGCCTCGACTACGAAATCCCCAGCAGCTCGATCTCGAAGACCAGGGTCGCGCCGCCGGGAATATCGGGGGGAGCGCCGCGCTCGCCATACGCGATGCTCGCGGGACAAACCAGGCGCGATTTGCCGCCGACTTTCATCATCTGGACACCCTCGGTCCAGCAGGGAATCACCATATTCAGCTGAAACTCCGCGGGCGCGTGTCCATAAGAGCTATCGAACTCCTTGCCGTTGGTTAGCGTCCCGCGGTAGTGAACCTTCACGGTATCTGTTGCCTTGGGCGATGCCCCCGTGCCGGCTGTAATCACGCGGTACACCAGACCGCTGGCGGTTCTCTGCGCCCCGGGTTCGGCGGCGGCTGTGTCGAGGAAAGCTTTTGAATCAGGGCTTGAGCTCACAGTGGTTTTCTCGGACGGTTCATTCGATGATTCTTGTTTGGAAGAGCACGAAATCAGTACAACCGGCAATAAGCAGATCAGGACGCGACGCATTCGCTCAGAATACCAGCTACGGAAGAATCGCCAGCAGTTCGATCTCGAAAACCAGTGTCGCTCCCGGAGGAATCGACGGGCGGCCTTGGTCTCCGTAAGCAATTCCCGACGGGCACACGAGCTTCGATTTACCCCCGACCTTCATCTTCTGAACGCCCTCAGTCCAGCACGGGATCACACCGTTCAGCGGGAATTCCGCCGGCATATTTCGCTTGTAGGAGCTGTCGAACTCGGTACCGTTGATGAGCGTGCCGCGGTAGTTCACTCGGACTCTGTCCGTTGATTTCGGTGAGGGCCCCGTGCCTGCCGCCAGTTCGCGGTACACCAGGCCGCTGGAGGCGCGAGTGGCTCCAGGCTCGGCCGAAGCCGCATCCAAAAAGGCCTTGGCTTTAACCTTCTCCGCAGCCGCCATTTTGGCCGATCGGGCCTGTGCAAACGCAGGGAACTTCGGTTGCCAAGCGTTCAATTCTAGAGCGGGTTTCCCCGCTGCGGAGTCGTTGAGAGCCTGCTTTATGATGGCGTATTCGGCGGGCGTAATGCCCATCTGCGAAAGCTGCTGAGCCATGCTAAGCCCCAGCGCGTAAATGGTTTTCTGGTCGTCCGTGGTCAAGGCTCCGGGAGCCGCGGCCGGTGTTGCCGACTTACTTTTAGCGGACTTCGCCGCGGTCTTAGCCGCCGTCGATGCCGGAGTAGCGCTCTTGGCCGCGGGGGCGGCTTTGGTCGCCGGAGGCGGAGTTTGCGCCATCAGGATGGCCGGAAAAAGGATCAGGAATGCACGCATTTTTCCAGGGTAACATTGGAGGGTGCGTATCCCATATTTGGCTGCGGCTTTGAGTCTGGCATGCGCCGCTCAGCTTCCAGGCCAGGATGCTGCCAACGGCAAAAAGCTATTCGCTAAATACGGATGCTATGAATGCCACGGCAGCCAGGGGCAGGGGACCACGGCAGGCGCTCGTCTGGCTCCGAAACCGATCCCGCTCGCCGCGCTGATCGCTTACATGCGTCAGCCCAAAGGACAGATGCCCCCCTATACCGCCAAAGTTGTTTCCGATGCCGAACTTGCCGATATCCGCGCTTATCTCGCGTCCATTCCGGAACCGCCGCCCGCGAAAAACATTCCTCTACTGAACCAGTAGCTATCTACCAGGAATCAGCGAGCAGGAATCAGCGAGGCGCGTCGCGGCCAACAAAAGCCCGATGAATAGTCTGAGCATCAGTTGCGCGGAGGAATCGTCCAAAGATACAACTTCCGGCTAAAGAAGCCGTCATCGCCGGTATCCACGTTGAATTCTTTCTCCGGCTTCCAGTCGCCCATATCGAAAGTGTTCGAAACGACGCGAGTACCCGGCCGGAGTTCCTGCAACAGCTTGGGGCGGAGCCGTGCGTTCACGCTGGTCAAGAGGAACAGCGTCACTACGCTGGCCTCCCGGATGTTGGCCTTGAACAGGTCGTTCTCCTCAAACCGGACTAGTTTTTCCACACCGGCTTTCTTGGCGTTATCAGTGGCTTCCCGGATACGCTGCGGGTCGATATCGATCCCCATG
This sequence comes from Bryobacteraceae bacterium, assembly GCA_025980665.1. Taxonomy (GTDB): domain Bacteria; phylum Acidobacteriota; class Terriglobia; order Bryobacterales; family Bryobacteraceae; genus Palsa-187. The sequence continues at coordinate 4,716 of JAICXC010000119.1, read as the reverse complement.
CCGCGCGCGCCGTACAACCTTGCTGCGGTGATCACGATGCGGCCATCCCCGCAGCCCAGGTCATAAACGACGTCGTCGCCGGTGACTCCCGCCAGCTTCAACATCGCCTCCACCGCCACCTGAGTAGTGGGAACATAGGGTACCTCGGGAGCTTGTTTTGGCGGCTGCGGGGCTTGCGCCAGAACGCTCGAAATCAGGAGAATTGTCGATGCCAAGGGTCGCATTCTTCACCTCCCGACGACCAGACTATACTAATCTGTACAAAACCGGGTTTTCATCCGATAGAAGCCCGTCCGACATCTAGGTAGATCACAATAGAGGTGAGGGAGCTTCTGTGAATCTGGCGGGCTTTTTTGGCTGGCCGACCCGGCTGAACGGGTCGGGACCGCGCACACCATCGCGTGCCGCGCGTAGGGCCATCCTGCTGTGCCGCAATCTCTTGTCCGAACGCGGTGAAGTTTCCGGTACGCTTCTTGCCGCCGAAGCATTAGCTGCTTATCAGGCACTGGACGAAAACTCGCGCGCCGGGTTCTTCGATCTGCTCATCGAGGAGTTCTCTCCGGATTCCAAACAAGTCTTAAGCGCTGGGGACGCCTATCGCGCCGATCCGTCCCCTGAGAATCTGGCCCGTTTGCAAGCCGCCGTGGAATCGCCTCGCGAGGAGCTTTTCCGGCGTCTGAACCTCGCGCCTGGCGGTACGCGAATCCTAGTTGAATTGCGGGGCGGCCTGTTGCGCAAGCTGGATCTGAATCCGCACTGGGAACCGATCGTGGCGGATCTGGAGCGCCTGCTGATCGCCTGGTTCAATCGCGGATTTCTGGAACTGCGCCGGATCGATTGGCGCACTTCGGCACTGGTGCTCGAGAAACTTATCCGCTATGAGGCGGTTCATGAAATCCAGGGGTGGAACGATCTGCACCGCCGTCTGGAGGTCGATCGCCGCTGTTATGCGTTTTTTCATCCGGCCCTGCCCGATGAACCAATCATCTTCATCGAAGCGGCGCTCACCCACGGCATGACCGACCGGGTCCAGCCTTTGCTCGATCCCGGCTCGGCCGTGTTGCCACCCGAGTCGGCCGACTTCGCGATGTTCTATTCCATTACGAATTGCCAGGAAGGTCTGCGCGGCGTGCCTTTCGGCAGCTTCCTCATCAAGCAGGTCGTGGAAGACTTGGGCCGCGAATTCCCTCGCATCCGCAAATTCGCGACGGTTTCGCCGGTTCCGGGCTTTCGCGAGTGGTTGGCGGCGAATCCCGAACTCGCCCCTCTGCAGGTCAAGCTGGCACAACCCCTTTGGTGGGAGAGTGAGCGGCTTTCCGAAGAACTTCGCCAGGAACTTATTCCTTTGTGCGCGCGCTACCTTCTTCACGCGAAGCATCGCCGCGAGCCGCTCGATCCAGTTGCCCGTTTTCATCTTCGCAACGGAGCCCGGCTCGAGCGGATCAACTGGCTCGGAGACATATCCGCCATCGGAATGCAGCGGTCCGCCGGCATCATGGTGAACTACTTCTATCGCCTCGCGGATCTCGAGAAGAATCACGAGACCTACACGCGCGACTATCACATCGTCGCAGCTTCCGAGATCGAATCGCTCGCCAAACGCAAGACTATGCGGCCCGCGCCTGGGCCCAACAACAAGCGCTTACCCGCATAACGCCGCGCTACTTCTTCGACACGCTCGCCGCCGCGGGACCCACTGCGCCCTTGGTCGCCGAATCCCAATGCTCCACCAGCTTCCCGTTCACGACCCGCAGCATGTCGAACCAAGTCGTCGTGTACTTCTTACCCGGCACCGACGGATCGTCATACTCTTTCACGAACGATAGCGTCACGTAGTCGCCTTCGGCCTGGATCGCCACCAGATCGTCGAGCGTCGCCGGAATGGGCGGAAGCTGTTTCGGCTTGATCGCGTTGAAGTACGCTTTGAAGCCGGCGATTCCGGTTTCGGCATTGGGGTTGTGCTGAATGTAATCGACAGCCATGTACTTGTCCGCTTCATCCACGCGGAATCCGCGCAGCACGATGCGGAAAAAATCGTACACCAGCTTCTTGTTCGCCGCGAGCTTGGGATCGCTGCTCTTGAGCATAGCGGCCTGATTCTTGCCCGGGACTACGGGCACCGCCGCGAATATGGGTGCGCATGCCGCGGCCAGCGTGAGAGCAAAACCAAGGATGTTCATGATCGTTCTCCTAAATAAGAAATAAGTCTTACTTGCCTACCAAATGCTTAACGTCGACATTATTTTCCTGGCAGATGTACTCGTATAGTTCCCCACCGGGGACGAACGGAATCAGGTAACTGGTGGTCCACGGCTTCTCATACATCTCGGGATCGTCGACCGTCACTTCGTAACGCATCGACAGCTCATTCAGGCGCGTGAACTTCTCCATGATGTGTAACTGTTCGCCATGCGGATGGCCGTCCTGGTCGAGCCACGTCCGGTTATTGAACCCGATCACGTCCGTCACCAGCGTGTCGCCTTCCCAGTGACCGATCGACTCGCCTAGATATGCGGGGTTGGGGTCCTTCGAATGCGGACGACCGTCGGTGTAGATTTCGCGCCACACGTGCGCCGCGCCTTCGAAGACGAAGAGGACGCGGTCGGGCTGCTGGAAAATCTGAAACGGGAACGGCGTCGCGTACATGCGCGGAATCCCCGGAGGCAGGCACAGCGACTCAGGATCGTCTTTCGAAAGCGTTGCCAGCCGCCGGTCGTATTCCGCTTTCGCCGCCGGCTTGAACGGGATCTCGATCGGCTTCTCCACAGGCGACCGGTTCGGTCCGCCGGTGCCGGTTCCAGACAGATTCACGATGGTCCGGGGATTCCAGGCGCCCTTACCGTTTCCCAGATCCGGCTTGCCGTCGGCAAGGCGCGGCGTCGGTTTGGGATTGGCGGCTTGCGCTCGAGGAACATCGTTCAGCCGGCCGCCGATGCCCCCCTGCGCGGCCAGCTCCATCGGCAGCGAAACGCCCAGCGCCGCTAGTAGCATCCATGTGGACATAACGTTTTAGATGATAGCCTATGTCAAAGGTAATCGCCATGACTTATCGCAGTCGCCGCGATCTATGAATCCATGTCGAAAGCAAGCCCGTGGCTGATTTCCTGCGGCGCGCTTAACCCGCCGAGGATGCTCGATCCGGTGGAAAAACGCTTGGCCTCGTGAAACAGACGACTTTGTGGCTGTTCATTATCGCCGGCCTCGTACTTGTGGCCTACGGTCTCTACCAACTCCGGCATTCGAAGACCAAATTGAACGTCGAGCCTCAGGCCGCTGAGGAGATCGAGAAAGCCAAGCGCCAATAGCCCCTTGCCGACGTTTATACTGACCGCAAGGAGGACAGCCTTCTGAAAGCCAAACCAACTCCCTTCGATCCCAAGAGCTTTCTGGCCAAGGTCGGCAAGGGAAGGACCCTCACCGCGTACGGCAAGAATAAACCGATTTTCGCGCAGGGCGACTCCGCCGATGCCCTCTTTTACATCCAAAAAGGCAAGGTCAAGCTCACCGTTGTTTCGAGGCATGGTAAGGAAGCCATCGTGGCTGTCCTGGGGCCTGCCGACTTCTTCGGCGAAGCGTGCTTGGCGGGTCAATCGAAGCGGATCTCCACCGCCGCGACACTGTCTGATTGCACGGTCGTACGGATAGAAAAATCGGCAGCGATGAAAGTGATCCGTGAAGAGCCGCGTTTCTCCGAGTTCCTCATGTCCTATTTACTCTCCCGTAACATTCGGATTGAGGAAGATCTGGTCGACATGCTTTTCAATTCCAGTGAAAAGCGGCTGGCGCGGATATTGCTCTTACTGGCCAATTTTGGCAAGGAGGGTAAACCAGAACAAGTGATCCCCAAGATCAGCCAGGAAACCCTGGCGGAGATGGTGGGTACCACCCGGGCCAGAGTCAGCTTCTTCATGAACAAATTCCGTAAGTTGGGCTTCGTCGAGTATGATGGCGGCCTGGAAGTTCACAGTTCCCTCCTGAATGTCATCCTTCACGACGAACCTCTAACAATCCATCAAAAGTGAGCAGTTTTGTACAGACAGGATTCCGGGCGGGGGTCTATAATTAAGACCTTTTAAACCACCTATACATGCGGTACTCGGCGGCAGTTTCGTTGGGTGTAGTGTGCGGCTTGTCCGGTCTTGCACAAGAGCCGGAACCGGCGCCCGATCCGCACACCATCAAATCGAACATTGAGTACAGGCTCTCCCGCGGTGACCTGCCGAAACTGTCATTCGGTATTGAAAAGCCGAAAAATGTCGAAGTGGTCGGGGGCGGCGAAGACCTATTAAAACGCTGCCTCAGCGACACCACGACATGGTCCAAAGACCCGCTCATGTTCCGTCTGGCGCACACCCATGCCACGGAGATTCAAAGTTGCCGCGAAAACAGTTCCCCCTCAATGCATGCCGTCTTCCTGAAAGTGCCTGATGAACCCTTGCAGACCTGGGTGCACCTCGATGGGCACGGTTCTCAGACTTCCGGCAGCCGGATGGTCCATTTCGGCGAGTTCTTATATCACAAGCTCACGCTTCGGACCAACGATCAGGACCAGATGTTTGAAAACCTGAAGCGGTCGTTTAGCTCGTTCCAGACGCCTCCTGACCCAGTGATCCCGCTCACCGGGCACGAACGGTTCACGCTGTTTGCCTCCAAAACCTTAACCAGGGTGCAGCCGTACGCCAGTTCAGTAATGTCCTCGGCCTTTCAGTTGATCAG
>JAICXC010000006.1 GCA_025980665.1 Bryobacteraceae bacterium | reverse complement strand
TCTGTCGGAGACGGTCCAGAACGCGATCACTATCCCGAAGGAAGCCGTGCACCGCGAGCAGGGCAAGACCGGCGTGTACGTCCTGGAAGGCGATCGCATCCGGTGGCGCACCATTACGCAGGGCGTCAACAACACCACGCGCACGCAGGTCAATGGATTGAAGGATACCGACGCCGTGGCGCTGCCTTCGGAAAAACCGTTTAAAGACGGGATGCTGGTCGAGCCGGTGCTCCCGTAGCACTAGAATAGGACCATGTCCGCGCAATCGCAGGCGCGCCTAACGCCCGAGCAATATCTAGAGCTCGAACGGGCCGCGCGAGATGTTCGCAGCGAGTACTACAACGGCCGCATGTACGCGATGTCGGGCGGCACGTATCCGCATGCCATTATCATTGGCAATCTGGCCCGCCATCTGGGCAATGGCCTAGAGAAACGCCCGCGCGTGGTGACCACCAGTGATATGCGGGTGCGCGTGAATAAAACGGGACTTTACACCTATCCTGACCTTGTCGTGGTATGCGACCCGCCACAGTATGGGGACGGCCGTCACGACACTGTCCTAAATCCGACCTTGATTATCGAAGTGCTGTCACCTTCGACGGAAGCGTACGACCGTGGCTTCAAGTTTGCTCAATACCGGGCGCTCGAATCCCTTCAGGAATACGCACTCGTATCGCAATCCGAACCGCGTGTAGAAGTCTTCCGGCGCCAGTCGAGCGGAGACTGGCTACTTTCCGAATCGGCTGATATGGATGCAGTTTGCCGGTTCGAGAGCGTGACCTGCACCATTGCGGTGAAAGATATCTACGACAAGGTGACACTCGGCGGCGAAGCGGCAATCCCCGATAGGCCTTCTCCCGCAGTCTAAAATTCGTATCCATGGCCATCAACCTCAAGCCTGTAGATGTGGTCGTGGTCGGCCTGGGCGCTGCGGGCGGCGTTGCAGTGTTGCCATTAGCGCGAGCTGGGCTTAAAGTCGCCGGCATCGAAGCCGGCACCTGGATGACCAAGGAGCCGGGCAAGTTCTTTCACGCCGACGAGATCTATAACAACGTCCGCGGCTTGGTCACCACCGGCAATAAAGTGCACGGCGAGATCCCCACGGTCCGAAACACACTTACCGCGCCAGCAACACGGGGAACTACCCATCCGATGATGAATGCGATCGGCGGCACGTCGATCCACTACCACGTGCAAAGCTGGCGCTTCAATCCTTGGGATTTTAAGGTGCGCTCGTCGTCGATCCGACGCTACGGTTCCAATTCCATCCCTAAGAGATCGACGGTCGAGGACTGGCCTATTGCTTACGAAGATCTGGAACCGTTCTACGACATCATCGAACATGAAGTAGGCGTCTCCGGCCGCGCCGGGAACATCCAAGGCAAGCTGACCGGCCGAGGCAGCAACTTCGAAGGAGCTCGCCAGCGCGAGTATCCCATGCCGCCGCTGCGCGACACCGATTTCACCGACCTCATGACCAAGGCCGGAAAATCGCTGGGATGGAATCCGTTTCGTGGTCCGGCAGCGATTAACTCCCAGGAGTATCGCGGGCGCCCCGCCTGCGCCTATCACGGCTATTGCGACCGCGGCGGCTGCCACGTGAACGCCAAGAACTCGACCGCTGTGACGACCATCCCCGCGGCTCAGAAGTTCAAGAATTTTTCGATCTTCGATAACGCGCAGGTCACGCGCATTCAGGTCGACGACCGAGTAAATAAAAGCGGAAAAACCACAGGCGTGCTGTACATTCGCGATGGCAAGGAATATTTTCAGCCTTCCAAGGTCGTGCTGGTCGCCTCCTATGCTTACGAGAACGCGCGCTTGCTGCTGTTGTCGAAATCCAAGGCATATCCCAAGGGCTTATCGAACAATCACGGCCAGGTAGGGAAGCATCACTTCGGACACTGGAATAGCGCACTTACCGCACTATTTCCGTTCGATATCAACATCTGGTACGGAGCCATCGCTCAGGGCGTGGTGATCGACGAGTGGGCCGACGATAATTTCGATCACACCGGCCTGGGATTCATCGGCGGCTCCAGCCTGCACGTTTATCACGAGAAGCATCCTATCGCGGCCGCGGCGATGGGCACATTCGGGCGCGCGCCACAGTGGGGCTCGAAGTGGAAGGAGTTCATTCGTGAAAATGCCGGGCGTGCCGCTCCGGCCTATCTCCAGACCACTAGCCTCCCTTACGAGGACCAATTCCTGGATCTGGACCCACAGGTGAAAGATCCCCTTGGCGACCCGGTAATCCGCATCACCGCCGGTCCGCGCGAAAATGAAAATCGCGCGACAAATTACGCGGCGGCGAAAACGCAGGAATGGTTTCGCGCGGCGGGCGCAATCGAAGTGACCGGAGGAGCAGGATTCGGTAGCGGACTTTCGACTCACGCGACGGGCGGAACGCGCATGGGCAATAATCCCGAGACCAACGTCGTCGACAAGTGGGGCTTCTCGCATGAGGCTCCGAATCTAGGTATTCTGGGCGGATCGGTGATGGGTACCATGGGCGCCCGCAATCCCACGTTGACGGTGCAAGCCCTGGCTTGGCGCACAGCCGAGCACCTGATCAAAAACTGGAAGGCAATTACTGCATAATAGGCGCTGAGTCATGATCGCTACCCCCGAAGACGCTCGCCTGTTCTTTGACCGATGGAAAGAGGATCGGCCTTCCCTCAAGTTGCGCTTGTGGGCTTCCTCTTTACTCTTCGACGCCATTGGAACCGTCGCCGATTTCACCCCTAAGTCGTTGGAGCTGGGCGGCGAATCCTGGAAATTCAGCATACCGCTTGAAGGCGTGAGTTTCTCGTTCTCCGATCCACGCGAGATCGCTCTAGCCAGTGTGCGCGAATCGGAAACGGCTCGGTACGAATTCGGCATCGCCCTCCAGTTGCCCAATGGCGACCAACTGATCATAATGGAGTTGAAAGCATCCTCCCAGCCCGCCGGCGAGTCAGAAGACTGAGATCGCCGCCAAAAGTACTATAAGTCCCAGGATTTTATGGACTTGTAACGTACGGGGTTTCATGGGAAACATAAATCTGCCGGGCCGCATCTGATCCCTGGAGACGGAAGAAGCGGTAGCCAGACTACTCTCATTGGCTTAAGTGGCTTAATGAATAGCTTTACCCCCACTGCCGGACGCATTACACGAGCCATTGTGTTCGGCTTGGTGGCATGCGCGGCCGTAGCCAGCGATAGTACTCTTCCTCTGGAAGATCCTCGGGTGGTGCGCCTGGAAGCGTTTTTCAAGACCTACGATTGTCCAGGTCCTTTCCACGTACACGAGTATTTGCAGGCCGCCGATTCGCACGCCCTGGATTACCGGCTTCTGCCGGCGATATCGCTGGTAGAGAGCACCTGCGGCGCCTTCGAGAGGATGAACAACCGTTGGGGGTGGGATTCGGTGCAGAGCGGTTTCGTGTCCGTTCCCGCCGGCATCGATTACATCACTGAACAACTAGCCGAAAATCCTCGCTACAAGGGCAAAACGGTGAAGGAAAAACTGTTCACTTATAATCCTTATCCGCAATACGTGCGCCAAGTCGAACGATTGATGCGGCAGATCGAAGATTGAAGCGCTCCTATTCCCAGTTGCGCTCGAGTCGTGATCATCGAAAGTCCTGCTCGGACACCGGTGGTTTTCGCGAAAACCGGCGGCAGGGCGGCCAGACGATATTGCTCCGATCGCGTGTTCTTAGCGTCGCAAGATTCAGCTGACCGGTGAAACCTTGCTGGCATCCCGCGGTCTAAGGTGATCCCTGCTTCAGCACCTCTTTATATAAACTCTGAATATGCGAGCGCTCGCTGGATCTAGACTCTAGGAAGGAGTTCGGCGATGGAATCCTTCATCGAAGACCTCAAGCATTCCGTGCGCATGCTTGTGAAAAACCCAGGCTTCACGATCGCGGCTTTGGGTAGTGTCCTAACATCTGCGTTGCGGCAAAATCGTTGATCTTGCTATCGAACGGTCGAATCTGACCATGCGGACTCCAATTAAACGGCTGGCGCCGCTGACCCTGAGTTTCTCCAAGAAGTGGGAAAACCTATGGCTCGCAATCGCGCTCCATTTCGCCTATTACAACTTCTGCCGAATCCATCGGACGCTACGGGTTACGCCCGCAATGGAGTCGAACATCACCGACCACGTTTGGATGATTGCGGAACTTTTGGCGTAAACTTGGTGTCATTAAAGCCGTGAGAAAGGCTCTCATTATCGTAGTTTGCGGGTTGGCGGCCTGCGCCCTGATAGAAGGACTTTATGTTCCCAGGTTTGGCAATGCGGCACTGAGAGTCGCACGCAACGAATACCTGGCTTGCGTCTCGGACCCGCCGCTCATTGAGGTTTCCCGCCGCCGCCGCGTGAACGACTTTCGCCACTCGCAGGCGGATTGCCTGGGGCTGTACTTGGATCGCCAGGAAGCCATCCACTGGCGGTACTTCTTCTTTCAAACCCTCGCAACGCACCTATAAGGACACTACCAGCAGATGCCCCCAAGGCTCTCCAGGTATAGACTCTTGATATGCGACTTCCCAAAATCGTACTAGGATTCCTTCTGCTGGCGATCTCGGCCTTCGCAGCCGACGTCGATGGTAAGTGGACGGGCACCATCTCCACGCCTAACGGGGACTTTCCCCAGGCGTTCACCTTCAAGGCCGATGGCGCTATGCTAAGCGGGTCCCTGGAGTTCATGCCGGGAATGGCGATCCCGATCACCGAAGGAAAGGTCGACGGCGATAACATCTCGTTCACCGTTAACCTCGATTTCGGTATGCCGCTCAAACTAACCTATACCGGAGTGGTGTCGGGAAATGAGCTGAAAGTGAAGGGCGACGCCGCCGGGATGCCTTTTGAGTTCGTGCTGAAGAAAGCCTGAGGCGACGCGGCGATCAGCGGGCGTCGGGCGGAACGGGGATGACGAATAGCGAGAAGTGGGCCAACATGCGCCCCATGAAGCTGTCGCGTTCCGACACATTGATCCAGGCGACCTTTTGCGGATCGCTCTGGTCCTCGAAAAAACCTACTCCGCCGCGCTTCAGTACCGTATCGGTCCATGTGCTGATAATCTGGCCGTTCAGATAAGTAATGAAGTGATCGTCCTGCACGGTCATGCGAACGCGATAGTCCACACCGTGCCTGAGGCTCAACGGCAAAGGCAGCCGAACCGCTGCTGATTCGTGCCCATCGATTACGGTGTAGCGCACCAGCCCGGCATTGTGTTCCGCACCCGGCTTGGCAATCACCAGCTTGGTGGCATAGTAGTTGTTCCCGTTAGCCGCGCGAAACGCCCAGCTCAGGCTGCGGCCGGTCATCTGGCCTTGGAACTCCATCTGATAATTCTGCAGGGACGCAGAACGCTCCCATAGACGGAGAGAGATCGGATGGGACAACGCCGGGCGAGACGCGCTGGCCCATTCCCGATCATCAGTGCCTGTCAGCGCGCGCGAGCTCACCGTAACCCAGTCTGCGGAGTCCGATCCAAACTCATGATGCAAGGTTACGGGAGCCTGGCTCCGCACCACTTCTCCCACTGCATCCCAAGCGCGAGCCGGCAGACTGCGCTTGATGGTAGGATCCAGCGAAACCTGGGGGAACGCGGCGCCCGGTCCCGGTCCGGGAAGCAGCAGTGCGGCCACCAGCAGGCCGCCCACCGTTAGGAAAGCAAAGACCGAGGCAGTTTGTCCCGTAGTGGCGGGACGGGCCGAAGGCTTCTTTTTGCCCTTGGACCGCATCACGGACCAGTGTTCCAGCTCATCTTCTTCGCGATACGCCTGAGCAGAAGCGAGCTTGGCTTCGGTGCGATGCGCGGCACAGCAATATTGCTGGTCCACTAACCTCCGCCACAGGCCGATCTTTTTACCGCACAAAAAGCAAAGCATTGCGTATTCGAGTCTGGTCCTACAGCCGCGCCAATAATCTTGTCAGCCCGATTCTAACAGCTGGCACTCGGTCTTCAGCAGTCCTAAGAGAAGAAAGCGTAGGGGTCACCCGTGTTCTCTAGCCCGAATCTAAGGTGTACCATTGAGGCGATCGCATACTGGTAAAATCGCCCATGGCTGACGAGACCTTTAGCGAACCATTCGATACGGAACCTGTCGAATTGCCCATTGCGGATGTATTTGACTTACATAGTGTTCCAGCCAAGGATGTGAGGGGGGCGGTGGAGGAATACCTGGTCGAAGCCCAGCGCCACGGCTACAAGGCCTTGCGAATCATCCATGGCAGGGGCATCGGTGTTCAGCGGGAAATGGTTCGCGAAATTCTGGCACGGACATCGTTTGTTGAATCTTTTGGCGACGCTCCAGCGGAAGCAGGCGGATGGGGCGCTACCCTCGTGACACTACGGGTTACTCCGCGGTGATGTTCCATAAAGTACTAGTAGCGAACCGCGGGGAGATCGCCGTGCGCGTGGTGCGGGCGCTCCGTGAGATGGGAATCGCAAGCGTGGCCGCATACTCGGATGCGGACCGGGGATCCTTGGCGGTTCGCCTGGCGGATGAAGCTGCTTACCTTGGGCCGTCGCCATCTTCAGAAAGCTACCTGCGAATCGACCGCGTTATCGATGCGGCTAAGCGCCACGGGGCGGAGGCGATTCATCCCGGGTATGGATTCCTGAGCGAGAATGCGGAGTTCGCGGAGGCGTGCGCGACAGCCGGAATCATGTTCATCGGCCCGCCCGCGGAGGCGATTCGCAAGCTGGGATCGAAAACAGCTGCCAGGCAACTGGCGATTGCCGCGGGCGCGCCGGTGGTTCCCGGTACAGAGCGCGCCCTGACGGGCTGGGAGCAGGCCCGCGCGGCTGCGAATTCCCTCGGTTATCCGGTGTTGCTCAAAGCGTCGGCAGGCGGGGGTGGCAAGGGGATGCGCCGGGTCGACCGCGAATCCGAACTGCAATCTGCGCTGCGGGATGCCGCGAGCGAAGCCGGGCGTGCGTTCGGCAACAGTGAAGTCTATGTCGAAAAACTGGTAATCGAGCCGCGGCACATCGAGATTCAAATCCTAGGCGATCATCACGGCAACTTGATTCACCTGGGCGAACGCGAGTGTTCCATACAGCGGCGCCATCAAAAGGTGATCGAGGAGTGCCCGTCACCTCTCATGTCATCTCATCCGGATCTGCGCGAGCACATGGGCCAAGCTGCTCTGAAAGTGGCCCGCGCGGCCGGATACACCAACGCAGGGACGGTTGAGTTTCTGGTAGATCGAGATGCGAATTTCTATTTTCTGGAAGTGAACACGCGGCTCCAGGTGGAGCATCCGGTGACGGAGCTCGCAACCGGACTCGACTTGGTGGAATGGCAACTGAAGATCGCCGCCGGCGAACGGCTGACGCTTCGACAGGAGGACGTGACGTGGCGTGGTTCGGCGATCGAGTGCCGGATCTACGCCGAGGATCCGGATCACGATTTTATGCCGGCGCCGGGAACGATCGTGCATTTAAGTGAGCCGTCGGGACCGGGAGTCCGGCTGGATTCGGGCATCTTCCAGGGTTGGAACGTGCCGCTGGAATACGATCCTTTGCTGGCCAAGCTCGCAGCGTGGGGATCGACCAGGGAGACTGCGATCCACCGGCTGGATCGGGCGCTCGCGGAGTATGTGCTCACGGGCGTTCGTAACAACATCAGGTTTTTCCGCGAGGTGCTGGCCGATGCGGAGTTTCGCGAAGGTAGGCTGTCAACATCGTTCGTAGAACGGTTTTTCAAAACAAGGAAGAAAACCGAAGCGGATCCCGAATCCGAGGCCGCGGCAGCATTGGTGCTGACGCTCGAGTCCAACGGCTCGGGGAGTCCACCGTTAACAAAAGTGTCAACAAATGTGTCCAGGTGGCTCGACTCCGGGCGCGACGAGTTGCTCCGATGAAGCGGCGTGTCATAGTGAACGGCCGCTCGGGCACGATTGAGATCGAAGGCTCGCGGCTGCGGTATGACCGCGAAGACGGAGTCTTGATCGAAGGTGAGTTTTCGCTGGAAGGCACTTCCGTCCTATTGAACGGACGCAGTTACCGTGTGAGCAAGGGAGCAGGAACGGAAATTTGGGTCAACGGCCGCCAGCTCTCGATGGACGTGTTCGATCCGCGCGATCTGCGGCCGGGACAAGGTATGGCCGCGAACCACGGACGGCAGGAAATCGCAGCGTCAATGCCGGGGAAAGTCATCCGCATATTGGTGGCGGCCGGTGACACGGTGGAAGAAGGGCAAGGCCTCATTGTCGTGGAGGCGATGAAGATGCAGAATGAAATGAAGTCGCCCAAGTCGGGACGCGTGGTGGAAGTTCGGGCGCGGCCGGATGCTACGGTGGGAGCAGGCGAGATTTTAGTAGTCGTTGAATAAATGTGTTGAGCAGGAGTTCGCATGGCAGCCACGGCAGTATGTCCCATTTGCGGAGGAACCGGCTGGAAAATCATCGAGCGCGCCGGCCTATCGGGCGCAGAGCCATGCCAGTGCGTGGGAACAGCCCGGGCGGAAGCGCTGCAAGAAGGTTCGTGCATTCCACCCAACTTTGTTAGGGCCACTCTGGAAAATTTCGTGATCCCGCACGATAATCCGATCGCGGCTGCCAGATTGGGCAGAGCCAAAATACTAATGCATGGTTTTTTGCGAGAGTTCCCGGCCGCCGACCATCCAGGGTTATTGCTAGCAGGCGATACAGGCAGCGGCAAAACGCATCTCGCGGTGGCCGCTCTGAAGGCTATCATCAACAAAGGTCACCAGGGAATTTTTTTTGACTACCAGAACCTGCTGGATCGGATTCGATCGAGTTACGACAAGACATCTGGCTCGGGGGATCGAGAGGCCTACAATTCAGCCATGGAGTGCGATGTGCTGCTTCTCGATGACCTCGGTTCGCATCGCGTCACTGAATGGGTCGAAGATATCGTTACGTCGATCATTACCTACCGCTACAACCACAAGAAAACTCTGATTGTGACCACCAACCTCGATCCAAAGGGGGCCGTCGGTTATAAGACCGAAGGTGGTACGCAGGTATCGAAGAAGAGTCTGCCCGAAGTGATCGGCGCTCGCGCCTCTTCTCGGCTTCTCGAAATGTGCCGCGAGGTAAACCTTTTTGGAGTCGAAGATTATCGCGCCAAGTACGCAAAGTAGCCAGATGGCGAGCCCGGCTCAGATGGCAGCGTAAACCGATCTAAACTGGAGATATATGCGCATTCTGGTGGTGGAAGACGAAAGTCGGATAGCCGACTTTCTCTCGCGCGGGCTAGTGAGCGGGGGATATGCGGTGGATGTGGCGGCTACGGGTGGGTCGGCGATTGACATGATCCATTCCACCGACTATGACCTGGTGATCCTGGATCTGGGCCTGCCGGACGTGGACGGCCTCACGGTGTTGCAGAAGATCCGCAATCGCAAAGTTAGCCCGCCGGTGCTGATCCTGAGCGCGCGCGATGCCGTGGACGATCGCGTCAAGGGCCTGGAAGGCGGCGCCGACGATTATCTGGTCAAACCCTTCGCCTTCGTCGAACTTCTCGCTCGCGTGCGGGTTCTGCTGAGGCGCGGCCAACCCACACCCGAGAAGTTACAAGTCGGCGATCTGTCGCTTGACTGCATCCGGCGCAAAGTTTCGCGCGATGGAGAGAATATTGAGCTGGCGCCCAAGGAGTTCAGCATCCTCGAATACCTGATGCGCAACCGCGGCCGCCCGCTGAGCCGCACCATGATCGTCGAACACGTCTGGGACATGGACTACGACGGGCTCACCAATATCGTGGACGTATACATTCGCCATCTGCGCAGCAAGATCGACGACAAGTGGCAGCAAAAGATGATCCAGACGGTGCGCGGCATCGGGTACATGCTGGACACTCCCGACCGCGCAACAGAAAAGAGTGGATAAGAACGGATAACCATGCGTCCCCGCATAGGTCTCTTTCGAGGACTGCGGTTCCGGCTCACCTTCAGTTATCTGCTGTTGTTCTCGGCGCTGCTGGTGGTCATCGGACTGTATTTCCGCCACAACCTTCAGGTTCAGACCGAAGGCGACGTGCGCGCTGTCCTGGAGGAGGTGTGGGGCGAAGCTAAGGGCTATCTGCGCATCGAAAATGCGCGGCCCTTGTGGACGGCCGACCCGGACGATCCGGAAGACGCGCACATCAAAGATCGTCTGAGCTTGGTACTTCTGCTTACGGATTCCAACGGTAACGTCTTAATCGATTCGCCCACGTACGACTCGATTGGGATTGACTCTCCGGACGAGATCCGGCGAATCATGGCACTCAAGGAGCCCGAAGTTCATATCCGAACGGACGCCGCCGGTACTCCGTATATCATCAAGGCCTGGTACATGCTCGACGACCACGGCCAAAGGTATTTCTTCGCAATCGGCCGCTCACTTGCGGACAGCGTTCGCACGGTCAAGACATTCACACGGGATTATTTCCTGTCGCTGCTGGCGATTATTCCGTTGACTGGGTTGCTCGGATGGGCGCTGGCCGGGCGCGCGATTCAGCCTGTCAATGAGGTCGCGCAGGCAGCACAGAAGATCACCGGCTCGAACCTCTCCCTGCAGATCCCGCTGCGGGGTTCGGGAGACGAACTGGATCATCTGATTGGCAGCTTCAACCGGATGACCACGCGGCTGGAGGACTCGTTCGAGCAAATTCGCCGTTTTTCAACCGATGTATCGCACGAGCTGCGCACCCCGCTCACCGCGATTCGGGGCCAACTCGAGGTTGCCTTGTTCACCGCCGAAACGGCGGAGCAATACCGCGACGCCATGGTGAACGCCTTAGAGGACGTGGAGCAATTGTCCAGTATCGTACGCGCACTGCTGCTGCTGTCGCAGGCTGAATCGGGCCAGCTAGTGCTGCAAAAAAGCAGTCTCGATCTGGGGGATGTGACCGAGGACGTGGTGGACCAATTCCAGATTCCCGCCGAGGAGAAGCACGTGCGACTCACCGCGCGGATCGAACCGGGCATGAAGATTCTCGCCGACCGCGTCCAGATCGAACGGCTGTTTTCGAACCTGCTTTCGAACGCCATCAAGTACACTCCCGAGGGCGGCACGGTGCAAGTGCGCGTCCGCCGGGATGAGAAACAAAATTGGGCGCGTATCGAAATCGAAGACACGGGCGTGGGCATCTCCGCGGAAAACCTGCCGCATATCTTCGACCGTTTCTATCGCGTTCGCAACGCCGAAACCAACCTCATTCAGGGACTGGGGCTGGGCTTGAGCTTCGTTGCATGGATTGTGAAGGCGCATGGGGGACAAATCGATGTCACCAGCAGCGTGGGTGCGGGGACCCGATTCACAATCCATCTGCCGGCGGAGACTCCCACGGGGATTGCGGTAAGCGAGGAACATCCGGCCGCAGTCGAGCCGCAACGGCTTTGAGTCAAGAGCGGAAAGCCTGCCCCGCGATGTTGTAGATTAGGGGATGCCATGCGATTCCTTCCTCTTTTGCTCGTGTTGCTGGCCGGCCGGACGGTCTTCGCCCAAGGCGCTCCCGTCCTGGAGCTAACCGACTTTTCCGGCGTCTGGGCCGAGCGCGTTCACGAAGATAGTTACGAGCGATCCGGCGGTCCGCCCCTGGGCGATTATCAGGGTATTCCCCTCAATGACGCCGGCCGCAGAAAAGCCGACAGCCACGACCATTCCGAGTGGAGCCTGCCCGAGTTTCAGTGCCGCCCGCACTCGGCTCCTTATCAATGGCGCGCCCTGGGCAGCGTGCGGTTCTGGAACGAAGTGGATCCCATCGGGCGCGACTTGCGCGCTATCCACGTCGAATATCTGCGGTCGCTCGATCGCGTGATCTATATGGATGGCCGTCCGCATCCGCCCGAATATGCTCCTTATAGTTGGTCGGGATTCTCCACCGGCAAGTGGCAGGGAAATACATTGGTGGTCGACACCGACCACATTAAAGGCAGCTATCTGCGGCGCAATGGCGCGAGCTTTAGCGATAAAGCGACGATGCGGGAATATATCGACCGGCATGGCGAGTACCTAGTGATCACCATGATCCTGACGGATCCGGTATGGCTGGAAGAGCCCTTCATCCAGACCACCAACTATGCGCTGGATACCCATACTGCACTGACCTACTATCCGTGCACGGTCAGCGAAGAGAATATTTCGACCGCTGTTCCGCATTTCCTTCCGGGAACGACCGAGCAATTGAAGGACGCGGCTGGTTGGATTCCTGTCGAAGCCACTCGTGGCGGCGCCGAGAGTACTTATCCCGATTACCGGCAGAAGCTGAAGCAGGCGGCGAAATGATGAAGCGGCTCGGATTGATTTTCTTGATGGCGGCGGCGGCTTTCGCGCAACCCAAAAGCAACGATATCCATGTTCTGCCGGTGCAGGGCAACATCTATATGTTGGTCGGAGCAGGCGGTAATATCGCCGCCTCCATTGGGCAGGATGGGGTTTTGCTCGTGGATGCTGGCACCAGCCAGATGAGCCCCAAGGTGCTGGCGACGGTTCTGCAACTGGTGACGGCAGTAGCGGCGTCCCCGGCTCCCAACCGTTGCGTTGGCCTGCACTGTCCTGAAAGCCCGTACCGCTGGTCGAGCCCGTCCCTGAACGCGATCATCGCTTCACCAGCTCCGCCGAAACCGATCCGCTACATTATCAACACCAGCATCGATCCGGATCACACCGGCGGCAACGAGGCGCTCTCCGCTCTGCCGGCCGATTCGAAGATCCTCGGCGTGACATTCCCGCCGGTAGGTGTCGCGCCGACGGCGACGGTGATCGCGCACGAAAACGTCCTCGGCCGGATGAGCGCGGAGATTAATGGTAAGCCGGCGGTCGCCTCCGGCTTGTGGCCTACGGATACCTATCGCGGGAGGTCCTACAAGCTCAGCGAATTTTTCAACGGCGAGGGCGTGCTGCTCTATCACGAGCCTGCGGCGCATACCGACGGCGACAGCATGGTTTATTTCCGCTACTCGGATGTGATCGCTGCGGGCGACATTCTTTCGACTACGAGCTACCCGGTGATCGATCTTGCCAAGGGCGGGACGATTCAAGGCGCGCTCGATGGCCTCAACCATATTCTCGATATCGCGATTCCGGAGTTTCGCTCGCAGGGCGGGACGTTGGTCATCCCCGGGCACGGGCGCGTCTGCGACACCGGAGATGTGGCGAACTACCGGAATATGGTGTCGATCATCAAGGATCGGGTCGCCGATTCGATCAAAAAAGGTATGACGTTGCAGCAGGTTATAGCCTCGAAGCCGACGCTTGAGTACGACGGCCTGTACGGCGCGACATCGGGACCGTGGACCACCGATATGTTCGTCGAGGCGGTTTATAAAAGCTTGAGCGCGAAGCACTAGGTACAATGCTCTTAGGTAAAGTTTTATAGGGGGAAGGCTCCATGACACGAAAATTGTTTCTCGGCCTGGCCGGCATTCTTATATTTAGCATCGCGGCATTCGCACATCACTCTCTGGGAGCGACCTATGAGGGCGACAAGGAAGTGAAGCTGGAAGGCAAGATCGTCCAGCTGCTGTTGCGGAATCCTCATTCCTTCCTGCAAATCGATGTTCCGGAAAAGGATGGGACCATGCAGCGCTGGTCGCTCGAATGGCGCAGCTCGGGCCAGCTCGGCCAAGCGGGTATCAAACGCGACACGTTAAAGGCGGGCGACGAGGTTGTCGTTACCGTCAACCCCTCACGCACCAAAGGGGATAACCGGGGCGCTCTGAAGACGCTGCATCGCACAGCTGACGGGTTCGGCTGGGGTACCAAGCCCGGCGAAACGATCGACTAATGAAGGAAGTTACGGTTGTCCTACTGGCGCTGCTACTCGTCCCTGCGGCGTATCCTCAGGGCCGTGGCGGCGGACGTGGGGGCGGGCGTGGGGGCGCGGGCGGGCGCGGCGTAGCTCCAACTCCCAAAGCCACTGCCGCAATCGACATGACCGGCTATTGGGTCTCGGTGGTAACCGAAGACTGGATGTTCCGCATGGTGACGCCGCCCAAGGGCCAGTATCTGGGCGTTCCCCTTAATGCCGCGGCTCGGCGGGTGGCCGATGCGTGGGATCCGGCGAAAGATGAAGCCGCCGGGGAGCAGTGCAAGTCCTATGGAGCCGCGGCGGTGATGCGTGTCCCCGGACGCCTGCACATCACCTGGGACAACGACACGACGTTGAAGATTGAGACGGAAGCGGGCGAGCAGACACGGCTTTTCCACTTCGGCAGTGACGCGCCGGGGAGTGACGCGCTAAAGACGGCACAAAGTAGCCCGGCATCCTGGCAAGGATATTCGATCGCCGAATGGGAGCAGGCGGCGGTGGGTCGAGGCGAGCCGCGCAACGGCGACCTGAAAGTGATCACCACCAAGCTGCGGCCCGGATACCTTCGCAAGAACGGGGTGCCCTATAGCGAGAATGCCGTCGTCACGGAATGGTACGACCGCCACAATGATGCGAGCGGTGTCTGGCTGGTGGTGAGCACCGAGGTGAAAGATCCGCAGTATCTGACGGTGCCCTTTATCACCAGCACGCATTTCAAGAAGCTGCCGGATAATGCACCATGGAAGCCCGAGGCGTGCTCGGCTAGATAAAAGCACGAGTTACAAACGCGGGTCCAGATACCAACCTGCCCCACACGTTGTTATACTTTCTTGAGACCGTGAGGCCGCGTGATGCGCCGGGGGTCTGTCCGAAATCAGGAGAAAAACCGAAATGAGCGAAGTTCTCAGTGGAGCTGAGTTTAAGAAGGAATTGCGGGAGGGAAAGCCCAAGCTGGGGCTTTTCGTAAACTCGCATAGCCCGACCGTCGCCGAACAACTGGCGCATAGCGGCTACGATTGGCTGCTGGTGGATACGCAGCACGGGCCCATGGGGCATGAAACGCTTTCCGCGATGCTCGCGGGAATCGCGCACGGCGGGGCGAAGTCTTTCGTGCGCGTCGCGGGATATCAGGATCGCGCGGGCATTCAGCAGACCCTCGACATGGGCGCGGATGGAGTGTTGATCCCATATATCAACACCGCGGAAGAAGCTCGGCAGGCCGTGAGCTGCGCGCGCTATCCCACGGCGGGAACGCGTTCGGTGTATTTCCCTCAGCGCAGCATGAACAAAAAGGGATTGCTGGGTTACGCGGGCGCCGCCAACGATAACACTATCGTTGCGCTACAAGTGGAAACGGCCGATTGCATCAAGAACATGGATGAAATCGCGGCTGTCCCGGGAGTCGACCTCCTGTTCCTGGGTCAAAACGATCTGTGCATGTCGATGGGCTTATTTGAAAAGTACAAGTTCCCGGATATGTACACATCGCCGGAACTAGCGGCTGCGACCGACAAGCTTCGCGCTGCCGCCAAGAAGAATAATGTGATTCTGGGGCTGTTCCTGTTCGGAACCGCACGCGTTGGCGAGTTCCTGGACAAGGGCTTCCCCTTCATCAGCCTGGGTAACGACCTGCACCACATCCTGACGCAGGCCACCGCCTATGTGAAAGATGTTGAGGCCGTTTCCAAGGACAAAGGCGCCGCCTGGAGCCGCCGGCCGACTGCGCTGATGTAAAAACTCGTAGCGTCAACATGCGACTTGTCGAAGCGATGTCCCGCATAGGGGTGGAGTCTGCCTTCGAGGTCCTGGTCAAGGCCAGGGCGCTCGAAAAGCAAGGTAAGAGCGTTATCCACCTAGAGATTGGCGAACCCGACTTCCCTACCCCGAAGCATGTCGTAGAAGCCGGAAAACACGCGCTGGATGAAGGCTGGACCAAGTACGGTCCCACGCAGGGGCTGCCCGAACTGCGCGAGTCCATCGCCGCGTATATTTCGCGCACGCGAAACATTAAGGCCGGTCCGCAGCACGTATGCGTGGTTCCGGGCGGCAAGCCGGTGATGTACTTCGCGATGGTCGCGCTGCTGGAAGCGGGCGATGAAGCGATATATCCCAATCCTGGTTTTCCAATCTACGAATCGATGATCAAGTTCCAGGGGGCCAAGCCTGTGCCCATTCCTCTGGAGGAAAGCCGCGGGTTTTCGTTCGACCTGGATCTGCTCGAGCGCAGCCTGACCAACAAGACCAAGTTGGTGATCCTGAATTCCCCGGCGAATCCGACGGGCGGAATCATGCCGGCCGAAGACGTTAAACGGTTGGCGGATATTCTGCGCGACCGGGACATCATGGTCTTGAGCGACGAGATCTACTCGCGCATTGTCTACTCAGGCGAGCCGGTTTCGATCGCCAGTTTCCCCGGAATGCAGGAGAAAACCATCATCCTCGACGGCTTCTCGAAAACTTATTCGATGACCGGCTGGCGCCTGGGCTACGGTGTGATGCCGGAATGCCTGGCGGACGCTATCGTCAAACTGATGGTCAATTCGAACTCCTGCACCGCCAGTTTCACGCAGCGGGCGGGTATCGCGGCGCTGGATGGTCCCCAGGACGACGTCGACAAAATGGTCGCGGAGTTCCGCAAGCGGCGGGATGTAATCGTGAAGGGATTGAACGAGATCCCGGGAATACGCTGCTCCGTACCTGCGGGCGCGTTTTACGCATTCCCGAATGTGACCGGTACAGGGTTGCCTTCCAAGCAGGTAGCCGATATGCTGCTCAATGACGCTGGAGTGGCATGCCTGGATGGCGGCTGCTTCGGATCGCACGGCAACGGCTACCTACGGTTCAGTTATGCAAATTCGCTCGAAAATATTCAAGAAGCTCTTAACAGGATCCGCAAGATCTCGACTCGCTGGACTTAGCGCGGCTGTCTTCTTCGCTGCCGGGGCGTGGGGACAGACCGCCGGCGGTCCTGCAATCCCGCGCATGCCGGATGGCAAACCAAGCTTCGTCGGCTACTGGAACCTGCCCTACACTCCCAACATGGCCGCCAAGGATGGGGAAGCGGCGATTCCTTACACCGATGCCGGACGAGCGGCATTCAAGAATCACGACTCCAAGGACGATCCGACATCGCGCTGCCTGTATCCGGGCATGCCGCGCATAATGCAGTCGCCGTATCCGATGCAGATCATACAGACACAAGAATACGTCGTCATCTTGTTCGAATACATGCGGCAGTGGCGGGCCATTCCGACCGACGGACGTAAACATCCCGAAAACCTTCCTCCCTCGTTCATGGGCGACTCCGTCGGAAAATGGGATGGCGATACCTTCGTGATCGACACCATTGGATTGAACGACCAGACCTGGCTCGATACCGCCGGCCATCAGCATACGGACGAAATGCACTTGACGGAACGCATGCAGCGTACTCCGACGACGATCACGTTGGAATATACGGTCGATGATCCTAAGATGTACTCGAAGCCATGGGTACAGCAGCGGATTATCCGGCCGCTACCGCCGGCCGCTCACGGCTTGCCGGAATTAATCGAGTATTCCTGCGAAGAGAACAATAAGGACCTGCAGCACTTGATCACCACCAAACCTGCTGCGGATCGGTAAGACCCTCCAAGCGGCGGTAACTGCCTCGAAAGTAAGCCAACGGCTCGCCGCCGGGCGCATCCCCATGAACGGCGTTCCCCACAATGATCGTGTGATCGCCCCCCGGATGCACGGCTTTTACGGTGCACTCGATGAAGGCGATAGCTCCTTCGAGCACAGGGGATCCCGTATTTTCAACGCGATGGGCTAGAGCCGCGAATCGGTCCTCGCCGCGGCGGGCGAATGCGCTGGCAAGATGTTCCTGATCCTGACGCAAGTAGTTGATACAGAAGTGACCGGTGGCGACGATCGCAGCGAGAGTGTGCGCGCGATTGTCTACGCAGATCAGAAACTGCGGTGGATCGAGCGATAGTGACGTTACTGCGCTCATGGTCATTCCTACCGGCTTTCCGGTCTGGTCGAGTGTGGTCACAACGGAAACGCCCGTGAGCCAGTGACCGGCAAGCTTACGAAACATCTCAGGCTGCATGACGATTCGATCAGTCTAACAGACTGTGTTTGCTCCAACTTTATCGATCTTCGGCGTTTTCCGAGGCGCGCTAACGATTGGTAGCCCACTTGCACAGTCTTCTGTCATGAAGACCTACTTAATTCCGAAGACGAGCGCTCTTGCGCTGGCCTTCTTGTTAAGCGCGTCCTGGGTTCCGGCCCACGCGCAGGTACAACCCGACAACAGCAAGGTGAACAAACGGGACCGAGCTCCGGGTGCGGTCACCGCCGACCAGCAGAAAGCCAATGTTTCGGATCGCGATCTTACCGCCAAAATTCGCAAAGCAATTGTTGCGGATAAGTCGTTGTCCACATACGCCCACAATATCAAGATCGTCAGTCAAAACGGAACCGTGACCCTAAAAGGTCCCGTCCATTCCGACGCTGAGGTCCAATCGATTGTAGCTAAAGCGACAGAAGTTGCAGGCAGTTCGTACAAGGTAGATAACCAGTTGACTGTTAAGCCGTAAGCTATCGTCAGGCGCAATTTTCAAAATCCCAAAGGAGATCTATATTCGCATGGCAGGAAAAAATAAAGCAGTATTTGGCCTATACAAAACCGTAGGTCAAGCAGAAGATGCAGTAACTCGGCTAACGGGGGCGGGCTTCTCGAATGACGACATCTCCGTTCTGCTGCCCGATAACGAAAGCACCAGAAAGTTTGCTCACGAGAAAGACACCAAAGCGCCCGAAGGCACCACAACTGGGGTCGTGGCTGGCGGGGCCATCGGCGGCACTCTCGGATTGCTGGCGGGGATCGGAGCGCTTGCGATCCCAGGGGTTGGCCCTCTGATCGCCGCGGGTCCGATCATTGGTGCACTCTCTGGTTTGGGTGTCGGCGGCGCAGTCGGTGGGATAATTGGCGCGCTGGTCGGCATGGGTATC
This sequence comes from Bryobacteraceae bacterium, assembly GCA_025980665.1. Taxonomy (GTDB): domain Bacteria; phylum Acidobacteriota; class Terriglobia; order Bryobacterales; family Bryobacteraceae; genus Palsa-187. Next base: position 49,144 of record JAICXC010000006.1, on the reverse strand, counting down.
CCAGAATACGAAGCCAAACGGTATGAAGGCCGGATCAAAGAGGGCGGTATCCTGCTGTCCGCTCACTGCGACACGTCCGAGGAAATTACGCGGGCGAAGGACATCCTGAAACAGACCGGAGCGGAAGATATTGCGTCCTCGGGTGAAGGAAGTGCAGACTATCCCGCGGCCAAGACTCGGACGTCCCGGCTATAGCGCGTGCTACCGGGAATCCGCGAGGCTTCCCGGTCCAGATGAAATGATCCGATCAGGGAGGGAAACGCCAAATGGATAACAATCGAGGAATTATGTATTTCTGCATGGGCTGCGCAACGGGCGTGGCGGCGGGAATGTTGTTCACCTCGAAGTCTGGCCGCGACACGGTGAAATATCTCCGCAGCAAGGCGGACGAGGGAACTAAGACCGTCAAGGAAAGCGTCGACAATCTTAGCGATACGGTGACTGATGCCGCGAATCGCGGGATCAAGGCCGTTCGGCACCATGCTGAGAACCTTGGAGCCGCCGTGGACGCTGGAAAGAAGGCCTACCAAACGGCCAAAGAGATGACTCCGTAAGCCTATCTGCCATTACCTATGAGAACAACCGCCGGGGAACGGACCGGCGGTTGTTCTCATTTTCCCCCCCCTTCCTGCGACTTAAACGCAATTCCTGCATCCAACCTAGAAGAAGAGTTGCCATCCCCCCTAATGTTGACAGGGATTGGGGAGATTAATATACAATCGGAAGAGCCTTTAATGCCACTAGCCTTCCCCAAGCCCAGCACGGCCATCCGGCCTGCCTCCTCCCTTCTAGAGCAAATCGGCAACACGCCCTTACTGCGCCTGGCGAAGTTGGACGTCGAGTTTCCGGGCGTTGAAATCTACGCTAAAGCTGAGTTTTTCAATCCGGGCGGATCGGTCAAGGATCGAGCTGGACTGAATATGATCCTCGACGGTGAGCGCACCGGCCGCCTGACCAAAGACCGTATTCTGCTGGACGCCACCAGCGGCAATACCGGCATTGCCTATGCGATGATCTCCGCTGTCAAAGGCTATCGGGTAAAACTCTGCCTGCCGGAAAACGCGTCCCACGAACGCAAGCAGATCATGAAGAATTACGGCGCCGAGATGGTCTTTTCCGACCCTGGCGAAGGTTCCGACGGAGCGATCCGACTCTGCAAAAAGATCTACGAAGCCGATCCGGACGCTTATTTTTATCCGGACCAATACAACAATCCCGCCAACTGGAAAGCTCATTTCGAGGGCACGGCAGTCGAGATCATGGAGCAGACCAAAGGCGCGATCACGCACTTTGTCGCTTGCATGGGCACCAGCGGGACGTTCATGGGGAATTCGAAGCGGTTCAAGCGCGACATGCCCAATGTGCAGTGCATCTCGGCTCAACCGTCGTCGGGATTCCATGGTCTTGAAGGGCTGAAGCACATGCCCACCAACATCGTGCCCGGCATTTACGACCCGACGCTGGCGGATGACAACCTGTGGATCGAAACCGAGGATGCGTACGCGATGACGCGGTGGCTGGGCCGCAATGAGGGCCTGCTGGCCGGCATGAGCTCGGGCGCGAATCTTCATGCGGCCCGTGAAGTCGCCAAGAAGCTGGCTAAGGAAGGCCGTGGCGGGGTGATCGTCACGATCGTGGCTGACGGCGCGACCAAGTACTTGAGCGAGCCGTTTTGGAATGATTGATCTCAATGATTAAGGTGGATTCGCAGGCGTGGGCCGTAATGGTCGCCCATGCCGAAGCCAAGTTTCCGAACGAATGTTGCGGCGCGATGATTGGCAAGATCGACGGCGATGTTAAGCAGGTGACTAGCGCAGAGCCTATGGAAAACGCCTACGCCGGCGCACAGGGTGCACGCTATGAGCTGCGTCCCGAGGATTTGCTCGAGGCGGACAAGCGGGCGCGGGCCGCGGGGCTGGACCTGATCGGTATTTTCCATTCGCATCCGGATTGCGACGCGTACTTCTCCAAAACCGATCTGGAGAACTCCTGTCCGTGGTATTCATTCGTCGTACTATCAATCAAGGGCGGCAAGTTCGACCATGCGAACAGCTTCCTGCCGAACGCTGAACAAACCGCCGCCGAGAAAGAAGATTTGATATGGCCAAAGTCCTGATTCCTACACCGCTGCGGCAATACACGGAGAAACATGACTCCGTGGATCTCACGGGAGCAACCGTAGGCGAAGTGCTGGGGGCGCTGACCGCTAAGTTTCCAGACCTGCGCAAGCAACTCTTCAACGATGAAGGCAAGCTGCGCAGCTTCGTCAACGTCTATCTGAACGATGAAGACATTCGGTATTTGAAAAAAGACGCTACGGCAGTCGCTCCGGCCGATACGTTATCGATCGTCCCTAGTATTGCCGGAGGTTCTGCTGGAGTTGCGCCCCCTCCGCTGGCCTCGCTTTCGAACGATGAAATTCTACGATATTCGCGGCACCTGATCATGCCCGAGGTCGGCATGGAGGGGCAGCTTCGGTTGAAGAACGCGAGTGTGCTGCTGGTGGGCGCCGGCGGGCTAGGCGCGCCTCTAGGCATGTATTTGGCGGCTGCGGGAGTCGGGCGGATTGGATTGGTTGATTCCGACGTAGTCGACTTTACCAATCTTCATCGCCAGATCATTCATGGCACCAAGGATGTCGGTCGGAAGAAGCTGGATTCGGCAGCCGACACGATTTCGGACATCAATCCCAATGTCAAGATCGAGCGCTACGATACATGGCTAACGAGCGAAAACGCTCTGGAGATCGGCGCTAAGTACGACATGATCATCGACGGGACGGACAACTTCCCGACGCGGTATCTAGTGAACGACGCGTGCGTGCTGCTCAAGAAACCGAACGTGTACGGATCGATTTTCCGCTTCGAGGGTCAGGCAACGATTTTCGCTTTTCCGGGCGGACCTTGCTATCGATGCTTGTATCCCGAACCGCCACCTCCCGGCCTTGTCCCGAGCTGCGCCGAGGGCGGCGTGTTGGGGATTTTGCCGGGCATTATTGGACTGATTCAGGCAACCGAGGCGGTGAAACTGATTTTGGGCGTGGGCGAAACACTGGTAGGGCGCTTGGTGTTATACGACGCTCTGGCGATGCGCTTTCGCGAGCTGAAGCTGCGCAAGAATCCGGAATGCCCCGCCTGCGGCGATCATCCGACCATCACGAAGCTGATCGACTATCAGGAGTTCTGCGGGATTCCGCAACACGAGCCGCCTCCGGCGCCAGGTGTCAAGGAAGGCGAGATCGATCCCATTGAAGTGAAGCGCAAGATGGATCAGGGCGAGCCATTCCTGCTGCTCGACGTGCGCGAGCCGCACGAATACCTCATCTGCAGCATCCCGACCTCGAAACTGATCCCGCTGGGCGATCTGCCCAAACGCGTGAATGAGCTCGATACGGCGACGGAGATCGTAGCCCACTGCAAGAGCGGCGTGCGCAGCGCCAAGGCGGTCGACTTCCTTAAGCAGGCCGGCTTCAAGAAGGTCAAGAATATGAGGGGCGGCATTTTGGCATGGAGCGATAAGGTCGACCCAACGGTTCCGAAGTACTGAGGCCGCTGTGATCATTAAGATCATGTTAAGATCATCTTATGATTACGGCATCTGTGTCGGAAACCCGCCGAAAGCTCAGCGAGTTGATTGAGCAAGCCCGCAAAGGCGAGGAAGTCGTGATCATCAAAGACTCCCGTCCCGTTGCGGCGATTCGGCGTATTGACGCCGCCGACCTTGAGTTAGCGACCACACTCACAGACAGGCAAGCCCGCCGCTTACTGGATATCAGTGAATCCGAGCGCGGCAAGACGTTTCGATCGGCCGCAGCGGCGGTGCGTTTCCTGAAGAAGGATATGTCGAGCAAACGTTGAACCTTAAATTTGTGGATAGGTTCAGGCGTCAATGCCGAGCCGCTTCTTCCCAGGATCGCGCAGCCATCCTGAAACTAATCTTGGATTTGGAAATCGTTCTCGCGAATCCGCAAGAACATACAGGCTTGGGCTCGCGGAAGCTGCATCCGGCCGGCCTTTGGGAAATGCGAGCGGGTCTATCCCTGCGGGCAATCTTCCGGCTCGACAAAGACGAGGCCATCTTTCTTTTTCTAGGCAATCACGACGAGGTCAAGAGATTCTTAAACTCGCTCTGAGGCCACTCAGCTGGCTGTTAAACTCGTAAGAATGAAGTTTGGCGGGTTTTACGAACATCAGCTTCCCCGGCCGTGGACGCGGGAATCCGAACACACGTTGCTCAAGCACGCGCTGGACGAAGTCGAACTGTCCGATCGCAGCGGATTCGACTATATCTGGGCCACCGAGCATCATTTCTTAGAAGAGTACGCGCACTCGTCCGCACCCGAAGTGTTCCTGGCCGCGTGCAGCCAGCGGACGAAGAACGTTCGGATCGGCCATGGCATCGTGCAGATGCCTCCCTACATCAACCACCCTGCGAGGGTAGCCGAACGCATCGCCACGCTCGATCTGCTGAGCGATGGTCGTGTCGAGTACGGCATCGGCGCCGGCGCGTCGGAAACTGAGCTAGGCGGTTACAACGTACCGCAGGCCGTCAAGAAGGACATGATGCTGGAGGGCGCGCGGGCGGTGGTCGAGATGCTCACGCAGGAACCTTTCCCAGGTATCGATGGCAAGTATGTGAAGATGCCGGCGCGGAATGTGGTTCCGAAGCCACTACAGAAACCGCATCCGCCGATGTGGCTGGCGTGTTCGAACCGGCCGTCGATTCTACAAGCTGCGCGGCTCGGTTTGGGGGCGCTGACGTTCTCGTTCATCGATCCCGGCCAAGCTCGGCAGTGGGTCGCCGACTATTACGAGACCTTCGAGAAGGAGTGCGTGCCGCTGGGGTATGCGGTGAATCCGAATATCGCAATCACGTGCCCGTTCCTGTGCGACCGCAATGAAGGGAGACTCGGGCAAATCGCCGCGGAGAGCTATGGTTTCTTCATTTACGCCCTGGGGCACTACAGCTTTTTCGGCGAGCATGAACCTGCGAAAACCGATATCTGGGATGAGTTCAAAAATCATCCCAAAGACTTCGCGATGCCGGAAGGACGCCCGCTGGACTGCGTTGGGACGCCGGAGCAACTCCGCCAGCGGCTGCGCGACTTCGAGGATGCCGGAATCGATCAGGTGATCTGCCTGTCGCAAGCCGCCAACATCTCCCACGACATGCTGAGCTCGTCGATCGAGCTGTTCAGCAGAGAAGTGTTGCCCGAATTTAAAGAACGCGATCACAAACGCGCGCGAGCGACGGCCGAGCGGCGGGAGCGATTGACTGAGCTAAGCATGCCGCGGCGGCCGAAGGTCGAGGCTCCGAAGACCTCGACCATCATTCGCGCCGCAGGGCATCATTAACGCCGGGCGGCCTCCGCCTTCATCTTCTTTCCATCCGACTCGGTATACCAGCCCGCTTTCACCAACTCATCGACGGATTTATCGAACTTAGTCTGGTAGTTCTTCTCGCTTCCGTATAGGGAATCCATACGAGCTTTGTCGAACGCGACGGTGTGGCCGAACTCGCGGCAGGCGGCGGGTGTACTGCCGGTGAAATAGGTCGCTGCCGGAACGTCCACCCACGGGCTCCGAACGCCTCCGATGCCATTACCGGCCTGATCGAGCACAACAGCGCCATCCTTGACTTCGATCAGGCTGGCACGCGGCGCGGGTTTCCCTTTCCGCGCCCACTTATCCAGATTCGCGAGCGTGGAGTCATAGACGTACTTCAGTCTGGTATCCGTGCTGAACGTAAAGGGAGGATCGCACTTGGCATTTAATGGAAATTCGGGAGTCCCCTGCGCGGTCCCGCCGGACGCAGTCTGATCCGCGAAGGTGGGGAAGCCGCGGTCGTAGGCCCAGCGGTCGATGTGCGAAGCGCCCGCGACCTCGTAACGGCGGAAGCGGTTGTCAGCGTCGTCGCTATCGGGACGCCGTTGCGCTATCGAATCGGGCACCTCTCCTTGCGCCACAACTTCAATCACAGGAACATCTACTTTCGCGACGATACTGCGCGGGTCGTTTCGCGCGGTCGCGGCGCCACAATTGCTAAGGCGGCTGGGAGCTCCGGGGTTGCGAAGCAGATACCCATCGATCACCGGCTTGCCATTGGCTAGCCGCGCGTGCGAATGGATCGCGTCAAGGTAGGTCACGACGTCAGGGAACTGGCTGGTCATGTAGATGCCTTCCACGCGGAATCCCGCGAACGGGCTGCCCGCTGGCGCGGCCTTGAGTAACGCACCTACCTGGCTGATCAGGTCGAAGCGCAAGCCTTCTTCCATCGGCGAGGGACCGCCCTTGGCTCCGGGACACGCTACGCCCGGATTCGGGTTCGCGAAGGAAAGGCTGGCGTACCGAGTGGGATTGAACTTCTTGAGCCCATCGGTTGCCGCCGGCATCGTAATCCCGACCCATGCATCGCCGCGCTCCATCATGTGCTCGTTCAAGTAACCGTACATGATCGCCCAATCGAACCGGCGCACCGCGCCCAAAGGCTCGAGCACGACAGCTCCGCTGAACTTCGAGGCGGTGGCGGGGCGGCGAACGAGAATCCGGGCCGCATAGGGCGCTTTCTCGGTCTTCACGGTGAGTGAACCATCCGCAGCCCAGTCGTACACGTTGGCGTTGCCGCTGACGATGAACTCCTGTTCCACATAACCGTACTTCGCCAGGTCGAACGGCACCAGGCTATGCGCGGCGTCCATGAATGGATAGGAATCCGCGGTTACGGGAATCGGCCCATTGAATTTTGGAACCGGCGTGCCCTGCCCGGCTGCGATTGCGGCCGTCATTATGGCGATAAAAACCGTCTGCTTCATATTTCTCTCCTTATCGTGGTTGAGTTACCACGTCTACCAGCGCGGGCTCGCCGCGCCGGACAATCTCGACGGCCCGCCGGATAGCCGGGCCTAAATCCTTGGGATCGGTGATCGGTCCCTCGGCGTGAACTCCCAAACCTTGGGCGACCTTCGAATAATCGATGTCCGGATCTTCGAGAGTCGTGCCGATCACGGCTCGATCAATGCCGCGGTTGTGCCGATTCGCCATGCGCTGGACGTGCATGAGCTCCTGATGATAGGCGCGATTGTTGTGCATTACGCTCAGCAGCGGGATCTTGTGGTGAGCCGCGGTCCATAGAACTGCCGGGGCGTACATCAGGTCGCCGTCGTTCTGGATGCTGACGCTCAAGCGGCCGCGCTTGCGATTGGCGAGAGCCGCACCCACCGCCGCCGGCGCACCATAGCCAACACCCGCACCGCCGGATCCACCGAGATACTGATAGTGCTTGTCGAAATTCCACAGGCGCAGCGGCCAACGGCTGACAAAGGGCACGTCGGATACCAGCGACCAGTCATCGTTCTTGATCTGGGCCCACAGCTCGGCGGAGAGGCGCGCGGTGCTGATGGGGCTCGCATCCCAAGCATACGTGGCTTCCGTCCGCGCGCGATCCAAAGCGTCTCTTGCCGCCGCGGCAAGCTTGGCGCCGCGATCGTCGAGCGCGCGTTTACGATAGGCCGTGATCATGCGCTTGACGGCTTCGATCAACGACGGCAGCGTCGCCTCGGTGTCAGCCGCGATCGCTAAATCGACTTCGGGATAACGCTCGAAATCCTGATAGTTGCTACGCAGGAACAGGTCGCCTGCGGTGATGCTGATCAGCTTGGCTCCGGGCTTGGTGAGAGGCTGCGAAGTTCGCTGGAGCTGATCACGGTAGGAATGCACGGTTCCCCAGAAATCGGTAAGCTCGAGACCGAGGACCACGTCGGCGGCGGGCACCAGTACGCGGCTACGCTCGGTATGATTCAGCGGATGACGCGTGGGGAAATTCATGCGCCCACCCTGATCGATCACCGGAGCTTGCAACACTTCTGCCAGTTCCACCAGTAACGCCATCCCAGTCGGCGTGCGGGCAGCACGATCCGCGATGATGACCGGGTTGTCGGCGGCTACCAGCATTCTGGCGCATTCGGCCACAGCGCCGGATTCGCCTTGCGGCGGCGCGGCCAGCGTTAGCTTGGGGATGCTCAGCCGGGCATCGGAGGCGATCGCATCCTCTTGCAGGTCGCCATCCGCCACCAGCACAATCGGCATCATGGGCGGCGTCATTGCGATCTTGTAAGCACGCACGGCGGATTCGGCGAAATGCGTCAGCGAAGCCGGAGCATCATCCCACTTCGTGAAATCGCGCACCAGGGACGCACCATCCTGGACGCTATGCGCCCACTCCACACCGGGCCGTCGATTTTCCGCGTTGGCGATATTACCAAAGATCACATATACCGGCACTCGATCGCAGTAGGCGTTATAAATCGCCATGGCGGCGTGCTGCAGGCCGACGGTTCCGTGCGCGAATACCGCCAGCGGCTTGCCTTCGATCTTGGAGTAGCCGTGAGCCATCCCGACGGCCGATTCCTCGTGGCAACAGGTGAGCAACTCGGGGTTGCGATTGCCTCCGTAGTTGATCACCGATTCGTGCAGCGCGCGGAAGCTGGAGCCGGGATTGGAACAGATGTACTCGATGCCCAGGGATTTGAGGACGTCGACCATGAAGTCGGACCCAGGTCGTTCGTTGGTGAGAACTTCGACGTTGGTAGCTGGTATTCCGGTTTCGGCCTCGCGAGCCGCGGCGTTAGGAGCGGCGACTCGCGGAGTGCCGGGCTGGATTTGCTGTGCGCGCCCAGTGCCGCCGGCAGCCAAAGTAGCAGCGCCGACGGTGGCACTTTGAAGGAAATTGCGTCGGTTTAGGGCACTTTTCTTAGACCGGGCCACGAGGCTCTACCTGCTCAGAGATAGAGTATCACTTGGAAGGCAGACCGAACTCGACTTTCCGTTCCTTGTTGATCTGCTTGCTGAAATCGCGATCCACCAAGTCAAGCGAGACGCTGTTCTTGGCTCCCTGAACGGTAATGTAGTTGAGGGTGTCGCCTTCCACCCAGTACGCAATGGCCGGGAAGATGGTGTGGTCCTTCAAAGCGATCAGGAACATTACCTGCTGCTCGGCGGTCGACGCGGCCTGGTCGTCGGGTGCTTGCTGGGGCGCAGGAGGCGCATTCGAGTAGTCGCGCAACACCGGATTGGCGGTATCCGGCCTGAAATACTGGTTGATGATCACCACGGGTGGCTGCGTCGTCTGGTCATAGCCCGCGCCCTGATACTGTGAATAGCCAGCCATAGGCGCCGACGGCGCATCGTAGTCGTAGTAATTCCCACCATAGAACACCGGATACGGAACAGCGACAGCGATGCCATGCGACCGGTGCGGTACTTGAGGAACCGGTGCCGCGACCAGCGGCGAACCCGGAAGGCGAGGATTTCGTACGGCCACGGGAGCTCCGGTACCGGGATAAATCAGGCGGCCAAATCCAGCTCCGCCGGTGCTGCCGACAGCCCCACCAGGATTGGAAATCCGGCCAAAACCAGTGGGATCGGCAGCGCGCTGGCCCCACGCTGTCGCGGCCAGCAGCAATAGTAAAGCCGGGAACTTCATCGGAGTCGCCTCCTATCTGAATCTTAGACGTATTTTAGACGCTTTGGAAGCGCGCGGCGTTGAGCCTAATAGAGCATAAGGTAAACCACGACCCCTGTAACGCTCACATACAGCCAGATGGGGAGCGTCCAGCGAGCAATGCGCCGGTGGCGGCTGAAGTCGCCGGTCTTCTCGGCCTTGAGCGCGCGGCGTAGGGTGATGATCGCCAGGACCGGCACCGCAGCAGCCAGGGGCGTATGCGTATACAGAATGGCGAAGTAGACGTAGCGAATGAATCCAGTCTTGTGGTAATAGACGATGCCGGAATTCGCGTGATAGATGAGGTAGGAGACCAGGAAAACGACGGACACAGAGAACGCCGCAATCATGGTCTTCTTATGCTGGTTGCGCTTCCGCGCACGGATCAGGAAGTATCCGCGGACGAGGAGAATCGCGGCTGTTCCGTTCAGAATCGCGTTGACCGCAGGCAATTCATGGACGTCCATCAGGAACGCTGCCTCAGCAGCGCCTTGGCATCGGCGATCACACGCTGGATCGCGTCGGGTTCCGACGTCAGGTAGTATCCCCGCATCTGCATATTCCGATCGACCAGCACGAAGCGCGTGGAATGATCGAAGCTTCCATCCACCGGATTTAGCTTGAACACGTCCTGCCCCAGGTGGTTCAACGTTTCGCGTGGGCCTGTCAGGAAATACCAGACTCCAGGTGTGGCGCTGTAGAATGCGGCGTACTTTGCAAGCACTTGCGGAGTGTCGCGATCGGGATCCACGGTCATCGAGACCAACTTCACGTCCTGTCCGGCTAGAGCAGATTGGACTTCGTGCATTTGCGAACTCATGCGAGGGCACGGACCAGGGCAGTTGGTGAACATGAAATTCGCCACCCAGACGTGGCCGGCGAGGGATTCGCTTTTGAAGCTGGCTCCAGTCTGGTCGGTCAGTGTGAAATCGGAAACGGCGCCCAACGCGGGCAGGTTGGCATGCGCGGCGCAGCCAACCAGACCTAGAGCAACAAGACTAACTGTCCAGCGCCATGAGGCCATACAGCAAAGGAAGATACAACACGCTGGCGAGCAGCACACGGCGGGCCTTGAGGCGGGTCTGCGTCGAATTCGCCTGGAAGCCGGCGTACAGCATGATGGTTCCCAACACGGACGCGCCAAACAGATAGAAGTTGCCGGCCATGTCGAAGAACTTCGGCGCCAGACTCATCGGGATGAGCGCCATAGAGAACCAGACGATGCGCCGGGAGGTAGAATCGACCGTCGGCTCGACGACGGGAAGCATGCGTATGCCGGCGCGCGCGTAATCCTCGCGGTACATCCAAGCGATCGCATAGAAGTGCGGGAACTGCCACAGGAACAGGATGGCGAAGAGGATCCCCGCCTCGTAATTCAGATGGCCCGTGGCGGCCGCATAGCCGATCAGGGGAGGCATGGCTCCGGGAATCGCACCAATCGTGGTCGATATAGGCGACACGCGCTTCAGAGGCGTGTAAACGAAGAGGTAACTGGCCAGCGTGAACAGCGCCAGCAGAGCAGTCAATAAATTAACGCCGAGCCACAACTCCGCGAATCCCGCTGCGGAAAGAGCCGTGCCGAACCTCAGCGCCCGCACCGCGGTGATCCGGCCCGATGGAATCGGACGAGCTTTGGTCCGGTTCATGAGGCCGTCACCTTCACGCTCGTACCACTGATTCAGGGCCGCCGTTCCACCGGCGATCAGCATGGTCCCGAGCAGCGTGTGAAGCAGCTCCATCCAGGTCCAGGGCTTTCCAAGATGCGTACCAAATAGGAATCCGATCGCGGTGCTCATCAGAATGAACAGCGTGATCCGTGGCTTGGTGAGCTCGAGATAGCGGTTCATGAGGTGACCGCCTGATGGTGCGAATCCGCCGTTTCAGATGCGCGCGCGTGGACGTTGCGCCGGATTTGGATCGCCAGGACGACGCTGGCGGCCAGCGTCAGGCCGCCGGTAGCGACATGAGCCACCGTAGTCAACACCATCGCCAGCGGATACTCTGCAGCGTTGAGACGTGCCACGTATGCGGCGATACCCAGAAAGATCTGGATCAAGGTAATCGTTAAGAGTCCAACCGCCGCGGGCCGTAGTGCACGATGCTTGGGAAACTGATTCAAGACGAAGATCGCGGTTAGCAGAATCACCAGCGGTACGAGCATCGCGCCGATGACGTGCGGCATGAGCCCGAATGCCCGATGGCGGAAGCCTGCGCCGAGCCCGATCTGCAACAGAATCAAAACAGGAGTGACGACGGCGAGCGATCGCAAAGACGGCCAGCCATAATCCTCGACTGGATCGGGCCCTTGCTGCCAGTTTCGCGACGTGAAGACAGCGATCGCAACCGTCACCGAAAAGAAAAGCTGCGCGAGACACGCGTGGGCGATACTGATCGGCGCGGGCTGCAGCAGAAGCACGGTCGCCCCCCCGAGCAGACCCTGAGCAACGACTCCACCCAGCGCGAGCCAGCCGAGCTTTTTCATCCACGCACGTTTTTCGACGCGCGCGATCCAAATCGCCAAGATAATGGTCAGAGTCCCGACTACGGTGGCAATCATCCGGTGACCGGTTTCGAAGAGTACGCCGCCGGTCATCTCGGGGATCACCTGCCCGTAAGACAACGGCCAGTCGGGCACTGAAAGCCCGGCTTCTTTGCTGGTGACCGACGCTCCGGCGATAACCAGGAACAGAGTGCACACGGCGACCAGGGTCGCGTATCGGTGCAGCCAGGGGTTTTTCATTGGGTTAGGAAACAACGATTGGTACATCTCTAGTTTAGCGCGTAGAATTAGGTTTTTGTGACCTCATCGCCTCATCAGCCCATTCACACCCTCTACGGCGGCGCACACTTATTTAAATCAACCACTTGCATTAGATTGAGCGCGCTGGCCCAAAAAGCGTTTCACGAATACGCTCCCGACGCCAAGACGATGGCGAAGATTTTCGGCATCAACGGCATCGAGACTCGGGTCCATGCGCGGGTAACTGAGAAGTTGATTCGCGACCCCATCGAGGATTACCGGATAGACTTCGAGGACGGATTTGGCGTTCGGTCCGATGCCGAGGAGGACTCAGCGGCCGACAATGCCGCCCGGGAAGTCAGCACCGCCGTTGAGGCAAATGCGCTGCCGGCGATGTTCGGGATCCGCGTGAAGTCCTTTCACTCGAAGGCGACAAGAGCCCGGGGGCTGCGCACACTGGATCGTTTTCTTTCGCAGGCGACATTGCCACCAAACTTCGTCGTCACGCTGCCTAAGGTCACCGCGCCTGAGCAGGTCTCTGAGTTAGTGCGTGCTCTTCAGCCCTACCTCAACGTGCGCATCGAGATCATGATCGAGACGCCGGGATCGATATTTATACTGCCCCAGTTGCTCGAAGCAGCCGGAGGCAAATGCGTGGCGGCGCATTTCGGAGCGTACGACTACATGGCGAGCCTCGGCATCACCGCCGCGAATCAGGATTTGCATCATCCCGCTTGTGAGTTTGCCAGATCGATGATGCTGGCATCGCTCGCGGAGACCGGCGTGTGGCTGGCGGACGGAGCAACCAACCTGCTTCCCTTCCCGCCCGAGGTCCATCGAGCGTGGAAACTGCACTACGACAACATTCGCCATTCTCTCTACAACGGCTTTTATCAGAGTTGGGATCTGCACCCTGCCCAAATTCCGGCTCGCTTGGTGGCGGTGTACAACTTTTTCCTGGAGGGTCTGCCGGACGCATCGCAAAGGTTACGCAATTTTAGGGAGCAATCGGAGCAGGCTACACGCGTTGGTGCCATCTTCGACGATGCGGCCACAGGACGAGGGCTGGTTAATTTCTTCGAGAGAGCGGTGCGTTGTGGCGCGATCGATCCAAATGACGTTCCCGGCTAGGCCCGTTTTCGCACTGCCGTAATCAGGCGCTCCGAGCGAACCGGCTTAGCGAGGACTTCGTCCACCAGAGCCTTCTCGGGACGATCGTCGAGATCGGCGCCCCAGCCCGCCAGCACGACGATCCGCACGCCCGGCGCATCTTCGCGAAACTCCCGCACTAAAGCGAGGCCGTCCTCTGGGGATGGCAAACGAAGATCCAGAATCACACAGTCGGGTGGGAGTTCGCGAAACCTCTCCCGGGCTCTAGCGGCGTCGGTTGCGGTCGACACATGGTGTCCGTCGCGCTCCAAAAGCATTTTCCGGAGTTCCAGACCGCCCGGGTCGTCGTCGACAAGTAGAACGTTGGCCATCAGTTAAACTTCACCGCGGCAATCACCAGTTGCGGCATGTTCTGATTCCAGCTCTGCGGGGTGTTATCGAACGGAAGACGGAAACTTTTCGTTTCGCCTGGTTTTAGGCCGCCCATTTTAGGGCTCACAATGGCCACGCGCTGGCGCAGAGTCACCTGGTTGTAGTAATCGTAGAACACGCAGTAGATCTCTACCGTGTCGAGATTGCGATTGCCGGCGTTGGTGATGTTGCCCGCGATTTCCACTACCACTTGGCTGAAGTAATTCTTGGCGGCTTTCATCCCCACGTCGCTGAGCTTGAGATTCCCGATGTACGCGCGCGCTTCGGGCGTCAGAGGCGCTTCGATGGCCGCCTTGCGCGGAGCAAGCTCGAGATATGCCACCACGCCCGCTCCGGCCAGGACCAGCGCGACCAGTACAATCTGGGACAACCCAAGCGTCTGGCGCTTAGGCGGTGCGGCAGCCGATAGTGGAAAGTTACTGCCCACTAATAGTCATCTCTCCTATCAGAAGCGACGGAGAAGCGATCGAGCTGCGAAACTCGAGGTTCGCTCCCACCTGCTCCAGGCTCATCAGCATCTGCTTCAGGTTTCCAGCAATCGTGATCTCGGAAACAGGATACGCCAGTTCGCCGTTCTCAATCCACAGTCCGGCGGCGCCCGACGAATAATCGCCAGTCACTGTATTGGCGGATGCACCGATCAACTCCGTGACGTAGAGGCCCCGTTGGACTCCGGCAATCAGATCCTGCTCAGAGCTGGTCCCGGCTTCGATATAGAAATTCCCCGGGCCGACGCCGGCCGCACCAGCCAACCCGCGAGAAGCGTTTCCGGTAGTCTTCAAACCCAACTTCAGCGCCGTGTAGGTATTCAGCAGGTAACTCTTGAGCACGCCGCGCTCGATCACGACGGTTCGCCGCGAACTCACCCCTTCATCATCAAAGGGCGAGCTGCCGAACAAGCCGGGCATGGTGGCATCGTCGATGATGGTCAGCGCTTCGGAGGCAATCTTTTCTCCGAGTTTCCCGGTGAGGAATGACGCGTGGCGATAAATCGAGCCACCGTCGACCGCATCAAACAGATCACCCAAAAGCATCCGAGCGGTGCGAGGTTCGAAAATCACCGGCACTTTCTGGGTGGGAACCTTGCGCGGATTCAGCCGCCGCAGAGCTCGTTCCGCAGCTCGCCTCCCGACCTCCTCCGGACTCTCAAGACGTGCCGCCTCGCGGGCCGACGACTGCCAGTAATCGCGTTCCATGGAGCCGTTCTGTTTGGCAACTGGGACCACGCTCAGGCCGCAGCTTGAGGTCCGATACTCGCCCGCGAAGCCCAGCGAATTGGCGAACACGCGCGAGCCGAGGTAGGAATCGAACGACGCGCCTTCCGAGTTGGTAATACGCGCGTCGGCCGACAAGGCTACCTCTTCGGCTTTCAATGCCTGGGCGATTTTAAACTCGGTTTCGAGTCGCGCAACCGAATCGTCGTAGAGTTTCAGGTCTCCCGCAAAACGCCCCAGATCGGCAGGATCTGGCAAGCCTGCGTGCGGATCAGGAGTCGTAATTCGCGCAAGATCCAGCGCCCCAGACACCATAGATTCAATACCTTGTGCCGACAAATCGGATGTTCTGGATGAACCGGTCAGGTTCCCTACGAGTACACGAATTCCCGCGCCTCGCGAACCGGCTTGCTTCAGGTTTTCGACCTCGCGCATGCGAACACCGGCGGAGAATTCCTCGCCTTCCGAGATGGTGCACTCGGCACCGGTCGCCCCAGCGTCTAAAGCTCGGCGCACCGCAGAGCGCGCGATATCAATAAGACTTTCGCTCATGCGGCTGTTCCGCCGACCGTCATCTTGTCGATCTTCACTGTCGGAATGCCGACGCCCACCGGGACGCTCTGCCCTTCCTTGCCACAGATGCCGATACCTTCGTCCAGTTGTAAATCGTGACCCACCATGCTGACGTACTTCAACGCCTCGGGACCGTTGCCGATCAAGGTTGCGCCCTTCACCGGCCGTGTCAGCTTGCCGTTTTCGATCAGGTAGCTCTCGGTGGCCTGGAAGACGAAGTTCCCGCTGGTGATATCCACCTGCCCTCCCCCAAATGTTGCGCAATAAATGCCTTTGGGCACGCTGCGAATGATATCTTCCGGATCGCTCTGCCCCGCCAACATGTAGGTGTTGGTCATGCGCGGCATGGGGATGTGCTGATAACTTTCCCGCCGGCCGCTGCCGGTGGAAGCGGATTTGAGCAATCGCGCCGAGAGAGTGTCTTGCAAGTACCCGCGCAGGATACCGTTTTCGATCAGCACGTTCTTCTGGGTTGGAACGCCTTCGTCGTCCACGTTTAGCGATCCGCGGCGGCTGCCGATGGTGCCATCGTCAATCACCGTGCACAAAGGGCTCGCGACCTGCTGGCCTATACGGCCGCTGAAGGCGGAAACACCTTTGCGGTTGAAATCGGCTTCGAGGCCATGGCCGACGGCTTCATGCAGCAGGATTCCCGGCCACCCCGGCCCCAGCACGACGATCGATTCGCCCGCGGGAGCATCGACAGCCGAGAGCTGGACGATTGCCTGCCGCGCCGCCTCTTTGGCGAAATGCTCGGGCGTCTTTTCGTTTAAGAAAAAATCGAGCGTTACGCGGCCGCCGCCGCCCGAATAACCCTGCTGCGGAACGCCGTCGGTTTCGCGAGCCAGCGCCGCGACGCCCATGCGCGCCATGGGTTGGCGGTCGAAACTGAGGCGGCCATCGCTCGATGCGACCAAAACCTCGCGCACGCTATCCGCATAGTTCGCAATCACCTGAAACACGCGGCTGTCGTAGGCGCGAGCGGCCGCGTCGGCACGCTTGACCAGGTCCACGCGCTCGGCCAACCCCACTTCGTGGGGCGACGTGATCATGGGATACAGATTGTGCTTGGAGGCTTCCTGGAAGCCGGTTTTCACGACGCTCGCCGGGCCGCGCGCGATCAATGCCGCGACACGGGCGGCTTTGCGGATCTTCTCCGGGCTGAGGTCGTCGCTGTAAGCGTAACCGGTGCGCTCCCCGGCTATGACGCGAATGCCGACACCCAGCGTCACGCTTTCACTGGCGCTCTTGACGATGCCTTCGTCGATTCCAATAGAGGTGTTCGAGAGGTATTCGAAATACAGATCCGCGTACTCCCCTCCCGCCGAGAGCGCTTCGCTCAGGTAGGATTCCAGATCACGCTCCGTGATACCGAATTTCCCAGCAAAAAAAGATGTCAAGAAGGAAGGAGGCGACCCCATACTTTGAGCCTAGCAGACCTGTAGAATGGTCCAGAACGAGGAGAACTGGATGAATCGACGCAAAGCAATTGGATCTATGGTCGTAGGGGCAGCAGCCACGGCCGCGACGGTGCGTGTAGCGAGCGCCGCCGATACGGAAATCGAGATTTTGGCGGAGCACTGGAAGAAGTCGAAGGATTTGTCGCTGAAGACCGCCGAGGCCATGCCGGCGGAGTTCTACGATTTCAAGCCGTTCCCGGAAGCCCGCGCGTTTGGCGCGGAGCAGCAGCACTTGGGCCAGGCGGAAGGCTTTTACCTGGGCAGGCTAGGGAAAGGCGCGGCTCCCGCAGCCCCTAAAGACGACGTCACCAAAGCGACGACCGTGAAATACCTGACCGCGCTTTTTGACTGGTCGATCGGCGTAGTGGGGCAACTGACGTCGGCGGATCTGACCAAGACCTTCGGTCAGGGCAAGCAGGCGGCGACCGGCTTGGAACTGCTATACCAAGCGATGATCCACACGGCGCACACGCGCGGCTACGGCGAAATGTACCTGCGCATCAAGGGCGTGGTGCCACCGACGTACAACGTCTAGCGAGTAAGCTCGGCTAATCTCAGCGGGGGCGCTTGCGACCGGTTCGCTTGCGCTCGCGCTTTTTTGTTTTTCCAGCGGGCGATACTCGCGATCGCGGGTTTGGTGGTCCAGCGTGTGACCCGGCGGGCCCAACTACAGAGAATTGAAGTTTCTTCTCCACCCCATCCACGCGATCGAGCCTAACTCGCACTTTGTCGCCGATCGAATACTGTCGCCGGCTGCGTTCGCCGATGATCTTGCGGACGTTCTCGTGATACGTATAGCGATCGCCCGGAAGGGTATCGAGCGGGACCAGGCCCTCAATGAACAGATCCTCCAGCTCGACGAAAAAGCCGAAGCGGGTGGTGGAGATGATCAACGCGGAAAACTCGTCGCCCACCTTGTCGATCATGAACTTCACCTTCTTCCACTCGACCAGTTCGCGCTCGGCTTCGGCGGCCCGGCGTTCGCTATCGGAAGAAGATTCCGCGATGCTGCGCATATCGGCATCGTGGCGGCTCGCGTCGAGATGCGCCCCGAGCACGCGGTGCACGATCAGATCGGGATAACGGCGAATGGGTGAGGTGAAGTGCGTATAGCTGGGCGCGGCCAGCGCGAAATGGCCTTGATTGCGATCGCTGTAGCGGGCTTGCTTGAGCGACCGTAGCATCAGGTAACTCAAGATGCGCTCTTCGGGTTTACCTTCGATTTTCTTGACCAGCCGCTGATAGTTACGCGAGGTAAAATTGACGTCGTCCAGCGCGATTACCTGATCGCGGAATTTCTTGACGGGCGCCGCACCGCCGCGCAGCGAGTAGCCGAAGTGCGTCGCGATCTCCTCGAATTCGAGCACGCGTTTGGGATCGGGGCGCTCATGAATGCGGAAAATGGTCGGAACTTCCAGGGCTTCGAGGTGCGAGGCGACAGCTTCGTTCGCCGCCAGCATAAATTCCTCGATCAGGCGATGCGCGATGTTACGCGGTGCGCGCGTGACACCGGTCATCTCGCCAAACTCGTTGAACTCGAGTAAAGGCTCGGGCAGATCGAAATCGATGGAACCGCGGCGGACGCGCTTGCGGTTCAGGATCAGCGCCAGCTCCTGCATCCATTTGAATCTTTGGACGAGGCGGGCGTAGCGTTCGACTAACGCCGGATCGCCTTCCAGCACGCCGTGGACGGCCGTGTAGGTCATCCGTTCGGCGCTGCGGATGACGCCGCGAGTAAATTCCTGCGATACGACATCACCTTGGGCATCGATCTCCAGCAGCGCGGAGAGCACCAGACGATCCTCATGCGGCCGCAGCGAGCACTGGTCGGTGGATAGTTCGACAGGCAGCATGGGAACGGCGCGATCGGGGAAGTAGACGCTGGTGCCGCGCAAGGCTGCCTCCCGATCGATGGGCGAGCCGGGCCGCACGTAATAGCTCACATCGGCGATGTGTACTTGCAGCGCCCAGTGTCCATTACTTAAAGGCTCGACCCACACGGCATCGTCGAAATCGCGCGCCGTCTCGCCGTCGATAGTGACGATGTCCAACTCGCGAAAATCGCGGCGGCGCGCCAGTTCCTCCGGAGGAATCGCTCCGGGAATGGCTCGCGCCTGCTGGAGAACCTCGTCAGGAAAGTGATGCGGAATATGATGGGCGCGAATGAGAATCTCGACATCGATCCCGAAATCGCCGGGCAGTCCCAGGATCTCGACGATCCGGCCCACGGGACGGTCGCCGTCTTCGCCGAAATCCATGATTTCCGCGGTGACGATCATGCCATCGAGTTCTTCGATGGTGTTCACCGTAATCGCTGCAGCACCCACGCGATCGACGGTCGCCTGGCGCGAAGGCAGAGCCATGTCTTCAGGAATCTCGACCCACTGGCGTAGCCGCTCGTCGTGGGGAACCACGAAATTACCCTGACGGCGGATGCGGAACTCACCGACCACCGTGGGATGAGCACGGCGCAATACACGCACGATCTCGCCATCCGCCTTTCCATCGCGCTCGATGCGGCTGATCTTGGCGATCACACGGTCGCCATGCATCGCGCGTGAGGCGGACTCCTTAGGAATATAGACGTCGCCGCGCAGGCCAGGAACCGGCACTTCGGGAATCACGAAGCCGTACCCGTCACGGTGGACGTTCAGCCGTCCCACAGCAAATTCGCGGCTGACGCCGGTAGCAGTGTAGTGCCCGGAGCGCGTTTCGATAATGTCGCCGCGCTGGGCCAGGCGAGCCAGTTCTGTTTCCAGCTGCTCGCGCGTGACCCCGTCACGCGACCGCTCCCGCAGAAGATGCTTGAGCGTCGCACGGCCGTGGGGCAGCTTGCGAATGTGCTCGATCAGTGACAGCGCCACGATCCATTATATTGGTGGAGATGGAAATCAAGGCTGTTCGACTCGAGATTCCCGAGAACGGCAACATAATCGTTGGCCAGAGCCATTTCGTCAAAACCGTCGAGGATTTGTACGAGGCCATGGTGAACACGGTGCCTGGAATCAAGTTCGGAATCGCCTTCAACGAAGCTTCGGGAGCCTGCCTGACCCGTGTGGACGGCAACGACGACGGGCTGAAGGCGAATGCCACCCAGAACGCGCTGTTGATTGCCGCGGGTCATGTGTTCGTGGTCGCCATGCGCGATGGGTTTCCAATCAACGTGCTGGGGCGGATTCGGGAGATCCCGGAGATTTGCTCCATTTTCTGCGCCACTGCAAATCCGGTCGAGATGATCCTGGCGGAAACGGAACAGGGATGCGGCGTTTTGGGCGTGGTCGATGGCAGCTCTCCCCGGGGCGTAGAGGACGTAGCGGGCCTCGAATGGCGCCATGGATTCCTCCGGAAAATTGGATACAAGCGTTGACATGAAGCTCGTGCTGCCCGGACTCATCGCCGTAAGCTGCTTGGCGCAGCAGGCCGTGCCGGCCGCGCGCGAGCCTCATCATCACGTTATTTACGAGGATGGACGCGTCCGTATTCTCGACGTCCGAATCGAACCGCGCGGATCGACGCTGCTACATCGCCACGATACCGACTACGTGGGCGTGACGCTAGGCGAGGCCCCGCCCGGTATCCGCTTCTCGCCAGGCGGCATGACTCAAGTCGAGCTGAGTGAAAACGACCGCGAATTCCGCGAAGTCATCGTTGAGCTGTTGCAGCCGCAGACGGGTCCCCGCAATGTGTGCGGTGAAATTCTTCTTGGCGAATATTTGCACTGCCACGACCCTGGATCCGAATGGCTCGGCGCAAACCTGCAAATGCAATTTGAGACCGACCAAACCCGGTTTGGCATTTTGCAGATCGCGCCCAATGCCAAGCTGGCGGTGCCCCCGGCGGATGTGGCGCCCCTGCTGATTGCACTCGAGGGAACCGAAGCCGAGGCCGTCAGCCGTGCCAATGGAGCATCGGCTGGCAGTTTTCCGCGGCGTAGTCTCAAGGCTGCGGATGTATTGCGTTCCCCCGCCGATCAAGTCACCGAGATTCAGAATAACGGGAAAACGGCAGCGCGCTTTCTGATAGTTGAATTTGGGGGTCCGGGTGAATAACTCTAAAGTCACTTCCGAAGCCCTGCCGACGCTATAACGATGGAACTTCCCGCCGCTCTCGGAAAATATGAGCTGCTTGAGTTCCTGGGTGGCGGCATGTCGCACGTGTATCGCGCGCGCGACACAATGATCGACCGCACCGTAGTGGTGAAGATCCTGACCGATAGCTCCTGCCAGGATGCCGATGCTAAGGCCCGTTTCCTGCAGGAAGCTAAGCTGGCGGGTGGTTTCCAGCACGAGAATATCGTCAGCGTTTTCGACTACGGCGAATTCGATGGCAAGCCTTTTATCGTAATGGAGTACCTCCAGGGCGAGGATCTCCGCGACGCCATACGCAATGGCCATCTGGGCGGCATGAATGACCGGCTCCGCATCGCCCTGAACATCGCCCAAGCCCTGGATTACGTGCATGGCCGCGCCATTGTGCATCGCGATGTCAAGCCTGAGAACATTCACATCGCCTCCAACGGCAAGGTGAAGCTGATGGATTTCGGTATTGCCAAGGCGCCCGATCTCTCGCTCACGCGTACGGGGATGGCCATGGGTACGCCGTACTACATGTCGCCGGAGCAAATCTCAGGGAGCGGAATATCGCACCTGGTCGATATCTACGCATACGGGCTGCTGCTCTTCGAGATCCTAACGGGAATTCGAAGCGTGCGCGGCGAAACCATGGAGCAGGTCTTTTTTCAGATTCTGAACTACCCCGTGGACGTCGCCGCAATGGAAAATGCGGGCGTTCCTCCAGCCGTGCGGGATCTGGTGGTGCGCTGCACCGCCAAGAAACCCGAAGAGCGGCCTCAAAGCTTTGGAGCGATCGTCGAAGAACTTCGCGGCCTTCTGGCGGGTGATTCGAAATCGGCCACGCAGTCCCTTCCTAAAGCCGCGCGGCCTGCGCCTGTTCAGGCCGCACCCGCAGCCCAGGTGGTCGAGAAGAAGAGCAAGACCCCGCTATGGATCGGTATCGCAGCCGCAGTGGTCATCGTTGCTGGACTCGCTTTCTGGATGTTGCGCCCCGGACCCGCACCAGCCGCTCCCGGAATGGTCTACATCCCGGCGGGTACGTTCCTGGCAGGCTTAGAGAAGAAGCCCACCAAGCTCAGAGCGTTCTTTATCGACGAAACCGAAGTCTCCAATGCCGACTTCTGCAAGACCATGGGATGCAGCATCGAGCCGGGGAAGGAGAGTCTTCCCAAGGTCGGGATCACGGTTGCAGACGCCCGCGCGTACGCCACGAAGATCGGCAAGCGCCTACCGACATCGCTCGAATGGGAGCGCGCGTTGCGCGGAACCCAGGGCGCGTTATTTCCATGGGGGGATCAGTTGGATGCCTCCAAGGCCAATGTCAGCGATAACCCGGCAGCCACGCATGAATTGATGCCGGTGCGCTCGTTTGCCGGACCACCCTTTAACATGATCGGCAACGCCTGGGAGATGGTGGATGACCCGGTTACACCCAGCGCGACCGCCATCGCCATGTTCGCCACGGTGATGACGCCGCCGGCGACCGCGCAGGAACCCTGGATTACCATGCGCGGAGGTTCCTTCGATCGAGTACTGGAGGCCGGTTTCAGCTACGATGCGTCGAGTATTCCGGAACGTTTTTCCGCGAGAAACGTGGGCTTCCGCTGCGCGAAAGACGGCTTCTAGCGTTTTTCGAGCGCTGCGCGAACCTCGCGGATTTGCTCCGCATGCCTCCGCGAGTGGAACGCGATGACGATCAGCGCTTCCACGCCGTTCAGCGGTCCAAAGACAGGATGAGCCGAGGCGAGCGTATATAAGCCAGTGCCCCGTTCCCGTGCGAATTCGATGGAACGCGCGCGAGCAACGTGAAACCGTTCCAACCCTTCTGCCGCGCTTGTGAATCTGCCCTTCGGCAAAACCGTCTCCGGAGCTTGCCTCCGCGAGGAGCGATCCACGACCCGTGCAGCCAGCGCGGCCTCTTTCTCTTTGTCTTCCGGCGGGGCATCCGTGTATTCTCCGCCTGCAAGCCGCTTCAGAAAGATCTCCTCGACGGTAGCCACATGCTCGACGCATTCGAGCACCGACCAACGATTCTCCTCATGCCGGATGTTCGCCAGCGATTCCGGAAGACCGGTGGCGGCGGCGTGAAAGTCTTCCTTGCTCTTTTCAAGAATGTCGACGATCTCGCTTCTATTCGCAGGTCCCATGCGGAAATTCTAGCTCAATATAAACCGGGCTCACCGGGCGGACGCGTCTTCCATCGCCGGTGAATCCACAACCACTGATCGGGATGCGCCCGAATCACATGTTCGAGGGCGGCGTGCACGTGCTGCGTGTCGGATTCGACGTCGGCGGTCATTGGAATTTCCGGATCGAAGCGAAGAACGTACTTCTTTTCATGCTCTGACCAAAGAGCGTAGCCAGGCACAACGGCGGCTCCGGTGTGATGCGCGAACTTGACGAAGGCGGTTCCCGCGCAGGCTTTTCTTCCGAAGAAGTCGATGAAAACACCTTCCGCAGGCGTGGTGTTCTGGTCGATCAGGATGCCGACGGCATCGCCGGCCGCCAGAGCTTTAAGGATTTTGCGCGCCGCTTCCGTCTTTTGGATGATGTGGTTCCCCGACAGGGCGCGCCGCCTTTCGACGAACGCGTCCAAGCGGAGATTATCGAGCGGACGAACCACGATGTGCATGGGTGCAGTCATCAGCGCGTGCGAAAACGCGCTCAGCTCCCAGTTCCCGAGATGAGCCGTCGCCACCAGCACGCCCCGGCCCTTGGCTTGCGCGGCCACGAAATTTTCCAGGCCGTCATAGCGGATCCACTCGTGAACATTGGCACGCGTGATCGACGGGAACTTGGCGACGCTTGCCATGATGCGGCCCACGGACAGGAACACGCCGTCGGCAATGCGATCCGGATCATCGGCGTTCGTGAAGCCGGCAAGTTCCAAGTTTCGGATCGCCACGCGCCGTAGCCGCGGCACGCCCCAGTCGAGCGCCTTGGCATAGGCGCGCGCCTTGAGCTCGAAAGCGGTCACTCGATCCAGCCGCCGCCTAGCACCAGGTCGCCGGAATAGAACACGGCGGCTTGGCCGGGAGTTACGGCGCGCTGTGCATCGTCGAAGCGGATCTCTACGCGATCAGGATCGGATGTTGGCAAAAGCGTGGCAGGCGCGGCGGCGTGCTTATTGCGGATCTTCACCTCGGCACGCACCGGTTCCAGTGGAGCCGCCATCGAGATCCAATTCAACTCTCTGGCATGCGCCTGATCGCTCAACAATTCCCGATCGCGTCCTATGGTCACCCGCCGGCTGGCTGGATCGGTCGAGATCACGTAAAGCGGTTCGCCCGCCGCGACGCGGAGACCACGCCGTTGGCCAACGGTGAAATGGTGAACACCCGCATGCTCGCCGACTACCTGGCCATCGGCCGTGATTAACTCACCTGCGACTTCTTGCGGCGCAATTCCCTGCTCCCGGAAATAGGCGTCGATAAACGCCGCGTAATCCCCATTAGGGACGAAGCAAATCTCCTGGCTATCGGGTTTGGCGGCGGTAGGAATTCCTAGTTCGCAGGCTAGCTCGCGCACCGCACTTTTCTCCATGGCCCCTAGCGGGAACATCGACCGCGCGAGTTGGTCCTGCTTCAAACCGAAGAGAAAATAGGTCTGGTCCTTGGCGCGATCCACGCTGCGCAACATTTCCCAACGGCCGTTATCCGGATTCCAGTGGATCTGCGCATAGTGACCCGTGGCGATGCGGTCGGCGCCCACGCCCGCGGCCATTTCGAGAAACCGGTCAAACTTGATGAAGTTGTTGCACAGCGTACAGGGGATGGGCGTACGCCCGGCCAGATATTCGTCGACAAAAGGTTTCACGACCTGGTCCTCGAAATCACGCTCGAAGTTGACCACGTAGTAAGGAATTCCAAGGATCTGGGCCACCGCGCGAGCATCGTAAACATCGTCGAGCGAACAGCAGCGTCCCGTGGCCTTGTCGCTGTGGATCTCCGGCAACCGGCGCTGGTTCCAAAGCTGCATGGTCAAGCCGATGACGTTTTCCCCGCGCGCCTGCAGCATTCCCGCGACGACGGAGCTGTCGACGCCCCCGGACATCGCAACGGCTAACGGATTCTCAGGCATAGGCGGGTGCAAGCTTTCGCAGATGTACGACGGAATCGACCAGTGCCTCGACTAGTGCATCCACTTGTCCGATGGTGTTCGATCGCCCCAGTGAAAACCGTATGCTTGATCGGGCTTCGAGGCGACTCAATCCCATGGCCAGCAAAACGTGCGACGGCTCGGGTGCGCCGCTGGAGCACGCAGCACCGCTCGACACCGCGAATCCCTTGAGATCCAACGCAATCAGCAAGGCGTCACTATCGATCCCGTCAAAACGTATGTTCGTCGTGTTCGGCACGCGCGGCGACCCAGCGCCATTCACGCGCGTATCCGGAATGCGGTCGAGGATGCTTTGCTCCAGGTGATCGCGCAAGGCCCCCTGGCGGCGATTCTCGGCATCAGCATGCTCGCCCATTTGTTCCAAGGCCCATTCAGCCGCTCGTCCCAGCGCGACGATCCCAGCGACATTCTCGGTTCCCGCACGACGCTCACGCTCATGGCGTCCGCCGAACATCATTGGCTTGAGTGCAATTCTTTTGCGGACGTACAACGCCCCCACGCCCTTGGGTGCGCCGATTTTGTGCCCGCTGATTGTATAGAGCCCGACGCCCAATTCAGCTACGTTTACCGGAATCTTGCCAGCCGACTGCACACCATCGGAGTGCAGCGCGACACCCGCTTCCGCCGCTATGCGCGCGATCTCGGCGATCGGCTGAATCGTCCCCAATTCGTTATTCGCATGCATCACGCTGATGACTTTGGTCTCGGGGCGCAACGCCCGCCGGATTGCATCGGGATCCACAATGCCGCTGCCATCCACCGGGACGAGCGTGTGATCCAGTTGTCCCGCCGCCCCCAGCACCGCCGGATGCTCGAAGGTCGTCGTCACCACGTGACATCCCCTGCGCGATCCGACCCCGAAAATCGCCAGATTATCCGCTTCGGTTCCGCCACTGGTGAAGACAATTTCCTGCGGTTCCGCACCCAGCATCCCGGCCACTTGCTTGCGCGCGGCGTCAAGCATTTTCCGCGCCGTTTGGCCAAAATGATGAATGCTGGAGGCGTTGCCGTACACTTCGGTCATCACCGGAAGTATGGCGTCCAGCACCTCCGGCGAAACCGGAGTCGTGGCGTTGTGATCGAAGTAGAATCGCTGCACGGCTTTCACTATGATCTTATCAGCGATCTTATCAGCCACCCGGTTATGGAGCGGCGCGAGCACAAAGCTGGTACACCGAGGTAAGTCCGGCGCGCCCAGCCAGGCAATAACGCTGGAACCAAGCCGCAAGATCCGGGTAGCCGCGGATGTCTAGCCGTGGATTGTAGGCACTCAGGCCATCGACGATGATCGAAGGCGAACTACGGACCAGCTCCGCCCGATTCTGGCGCGCCCAATCGGGATCGACGCTGCTCGCGTCCCGGAGGTGGCGGTCGGCCGGAACGCCAGTCAGTGGTTGCGACTCCCACATCCGCGAGGCCACCGGCAGCCTTGTGTAGACCACCAGGTTTGGACGATAGCCCCAGATAAAGATCGTGTCGCCCTCCTTCGCCAGCGTGCGAACCAAAGCCGCCGCCTGACGACTCTCTTGATCGAGAGCCACGTCGCGCCAGGAGTGAGGCCGTCCAGCAATGTCGTCGGCGGCGAGAAGAAAGTAGCGCGGGCCGAACCGGATCGTGGCGACGAGAGCAGCGACTATCAGCGCGACCACGGCCACCCGCCGCACCATCGCACGCATTTCTCCGGCTAAGAGACAAATGCCGCGGGCGCCTGCGATCACCAGGGGCGGCAGCAGCTGGTTAAGATAGTGGGGCGAAAATCGCCAACCCACGCCGGCGGCAGCTAGAGAAATCGTCGCCCACGCCAGCATCCGTACGCGACCGCTCGAGTCTTTCGCGCGCACGAAATACCAACCCGCCGCGAAGGCCAGTGGCGCGTGGAATCCCAACCAGTTGCGGAGGCGCACCAGAGCGCTCTCCACGGCAGAATCCCCGGGCGGCGCACCCGCATACAAGAACCCCCAGCGCCAGACACTCTCCAGATAGGCCGAAAACGCGTGCTGCGACACGAGCCACGCAAGAAGCACCACATTCGGGATCAGGAATCCCGCGAGCAGAAGAGGCCATGCGGCCGGTGAGAAGATCAGGCACACGAGCAGCACCGCCGCACCCTTGATGTTCATCGCGAAAGCGAGACCCGCGACGAAGCCTGCAGCCACCGGTCTATGCTTCCATGCCAGATAGACCGCTGCCAAATGCGGCAGGATCATCAAGGTATCCGGTTCCAGTGGAATGGTGGCGGAGGGCAGGTAAAAAATGAGCGAAAACGCCAGCAATCCAGCCGCCCAATATCCTTCACGCCGGCACCACACCCCCGACGCGAAACGGAAAGCCAGGGCACAGGATACCGCGGCCACCACCGTCCCGGCGATACGAAGGGGCCATCCCCACCATCCTCCGAACAGCACCGCTACCATCGCGGTCAAAGGAGGCTTGTCGTACCACAAATCACGGTACAGCATCTTGCCATGCAAGGTCTGGATGGCGGCCGCCAAATGGTAGTCCTCATCAGCCCACAAAATGTTGGCGTGGCACAGCCGGGAAAGCAGTAGCAATCCGGTTAGTGACACCCAAAACCACAACGAAGCACGTTGCATGCTGGACTATCTATTGGAGCATAGGAGCATTCCTGGCAGTCCACGATCCTGCGATACACTACTAAAGAAGGAAATACATGGCGAAAATCTCGGAAGTCCTGGGTGGAGCTGCGGCCATTGCCAAAGGAATGTCCGTGACGTTCCGGGAAATGTTGAATCCCACGCTCACGGAAGACTATCCTGAAGCTCCTGCAAAGTTTCAAGAACGCTACCGCGGCGTGCACGAGCTGCAACGCGACGAAAATGGCCTGGAGAAATGCGTGGCCTGCTTCCTGTGCGCGGCCGCCTGCCCGGCGGAATGCATCTACATTGAAGCCGCCGAAAATACCGAGGAGCTCCGCATCAGCGGCGGCGAGCGCTACGCCAAGGTCTACAACATCGATTACAACCGCTGTATTTTCTGCGGGTACTGCGTCGAAGCCTGTCCCACCGACGCCATCACCCATGGCCACGGATTTGAGATCGCCAGCTACAACACGTCCACGCTGATCTATCGCAAAGAGCAGATGCTGGTTCCGATCCCCGCCGGGGCGCACTTCCCGCTCAAAGCCGACACCTCCCAACCTGCCGAAGGGCACTAGGACGCTCAGCTCCCGACGCTCCATGGTTCTGCCAAGCACAGCACTCGCGGTGTGGATCCTTGCGATCGTATCGCTGCTATGCCTGGGCAGCTGGGCAAATATGCTCAAGCTAGCGGGCAAATGGCGCTTCGAGTATTTCTACTACGATTTCTTGTTCGGAATCGTGATTTGCGCGGGAGTAGCCGCGCTTGTATTGGGATCGGGACGTCCGCAGGAGCTCACACTCCAGGACAATCTTTTGTTGGTGGGATACCGGAAAATGGCCTTTGCGCTGGCCAGCGGCGTAGTGGTCAACCTGGGCATGTTGCTGTTATTGGCAGCCGTGTCGGTCGCGGGCATGAGCATTGGGTTTCTGTTAACGCTAGGCGTGGCGCTAGTGATCGGTGTCGCGTGGGATTTCGTCAATATCCAACAAGCGAACATACCCTTGACATTCATTGCCCTAGCTCTTCTGTTGGGAGCCGTGGTCGTCGCCGCTTTGACCTACGTCCGCCTTTTGCGGGTCCGCCGTGAAGCTGCACAGAAAGCTCTGACGCCAGATCCCCGAATAAAATCGAAGCGTGCCAAGTCCGCCGGGGCCGCGCTGGCAATCACTCTTTCCGTTGTGGGCGGAATCGCATTGAGTATGTTCCCGAAAATTCTGGGCGGAGCCACGGGAGAAGGCGGACTCGCTCCTTACCCGGCTTTAGTCTTGATCTCGGTGGCCGCGTTCCTATCGTCGCCTTTTTTCGTGCTGTTCTTCACCACGTTCCCGGTGAGCGGCACTAGCGCCATGCCGTCCGGATACCTGGCGGGTAGCGCAAAACAGCACTTGCTGGGTCTGGCCGGAGGCATCATCTGGGGAGCTGGCGTCCTGACAAGTCTCATCGTGGCTGCCGCCCCAAGTACGGCGCAGCCCAGCGCCTTCATCCAATACGCACTGAGCAATGCCGCCCCCCTGGTGGCTGTCGCTTGGGGCGTGCTGGTCTGGCGGGAGTTGCGCGGGAGTGACCACCGCGTGCAACTGCTGGCGGCCGGGATGGTGGTTTTGTTCCTGGCAGGGCTCGGCATGGTGGCCTTCGCCCTTTTCCCAAAATGATGCTGCACGGCCGGTCCCTGGCGCGCGTCATCTCTTACGAGATGAGGTGTGCATTTTGCCTGCTCGTGCTGACCGCAGGAGTCTTTCCTGCATTTGGCGGGGAATACGTGGTGTTTTCCAGCGGTCTGAAACTCCACGCGGACCGGCATGAGCAATCCGGCGATCTGATCCGTCTGTACTACAACGGCGGAGTCACCGAGCTCCCAGCAACACTGATATCCGGATTCGAAGAGGATGAGGTGGTGGCGCCTGACCCGGTCGCCGAGGTGACTCCGCCCGTGGTCAAACCGGAAACGGCCACGCCCGCCCCTTCGGGGCCGAGAGAAATGGTCCGCGATGCCGCCCGCCGTTCTGGCCTGCCTCCGGAATTCGTCGAGAGCGTGGCTCAAGTGGAATCGGGATTCAGGCCCGGCGTAGTATCGCCGAAAGGTGCGCTGGGAGTGATGCAGCTGATGCCGGCAACGGCCAAAACGCTGGGAGCTGATCCGTACGATACCGCCCAGAACATCGATGCCGGCACGCGAATGCTGCGTGAGCTGCTCCTCAAATACGACGGCGACGTAATCAAGGCTCTGGCGGCTTACAACGCCGGCGAAGGCGCGGTCGATAAGTATCAGGGAATGCCGCCTTACAACGAGACTCGCTGGTACGTGAAGAAGGTCATCGACGCGTATCAGAAGGCCGGCGGTCAGTAACCCGCCCTCAGCGGGTCCATTTCAAAATCGGCTTTCGGGCCGCCGCGACCTCGTCCACTTTATTCGTGCGCGTGGAATGCGGCGCCGTCTGAACGAGTTCCGGACTCTCCTTCACTTCCTGCGCGATTGAAATCAAAGCGTCCACAAATAGATCGAGTTCTTGCTTGCTCTCCGTCTCCGTGGGCTCGATCATCATTGCACCGTGCACGATCAGCGGGAAGCTGACCGTGTAAGGGTGAAACCCGTAGTCGATCAGGCGCTTAGCGATTGCGCCGGTGGCAGCGTGGCGAAACACGCATTCGTGCATGCTGGGCGCGCTATAGGCGATTTCATAGTCAGTCTCAAGCAATTTGCGCAGATAGTTTGCGTTGAGCAGAGCGTCGAGCGTGGCGCGCCTTAACCCGTTGCCGCCATGCGCCATGATGTAGGCCAGCGCCCGCACCAGAACGCCAAAATTCCCATAAAATGCCCGCACTCGGCCTATGGAATGGGGGCGATCATAATTCCAGGACCATCCGGAAGACGCATGCTGCAGCCTGGGCAACGGCAGGAACGGCTCGAGCGGCTTTTTCACCGCGACCGGTCCCGAGCCGGGTCCGCCCCCTCCATGGGGAGTCGAAAACGTCTTGTGCAGATTTAGATGCATGAGGTCGACGCCGTAATCGCCCGGGCGTGAGATGCCCGCCAGCGCGTTCAGGTTGGCGCCATCCATGTACACCAGTGCGCCCTTGGAATGCAGAATACGCGCGACCTCGATGATATGCTCCTCGAACACTCCCAGAGTATTGGGATTGGTGATCATGATGGCGGCCACGTCGTCATCCACCATTCGGGCCAGCGCTTCCGTGTCCAGCATTCCGCGATCGTTCGACGCCACGTTGACCACTTCATACCCCGCCATTCGAACGGACGCGGGATTGGTTCCGTGCGCCGAATCTGGAACGATGACCCGCTTACGAGGGTTCCCTTGCGCTTCGAGCAGGGCGCGAACCAGCAGGATCCCGGTCAGTTCGCCGTGAGCACCGGCGGCGGGCTGAAGCGTCACCGCATCCATCCCGGTGATCTCGGCCAGCACCCGCTCAAGTTCGGCAAGGATCGCAAACGCCCCTTGCGACAGCGCGTCGGGCTGGTAGGGATGGATCCACATCAGACCTTCGGTCCGCGCCACAGCCTCATTCACACGGGGGTTGTATTTCATTGTGCAAGAACCCAGCGGGTAGAGGCCCAGATCGATAGCATAGTTCCAGGTCGAAAGACGCGTGAAGTGCCGGATCACATCCACTTCGCTAACTTCGGGAAAGTCCGGGATCTCCTCGCGAACATATTCCGCGCCGAGTACTTCAGAAGGATCGACGGGCGGCACATCCAATGCAGGAAGCTGATAACCGATCTTGCCAGGCGAACTGGTCTCAAATAGCAACGATTCGTTCTGGGTGGGATGTTGGCGGACCTTCGTGATCATGCCCCGAACGCCTCAGCGACAGCGTCCATGTCGGCGCGGCTGGCCATCTCCGTGCAGCACAAAAGCACACTGTTCCCAAGTTCGGGATAGAAGCGATCGAGCCGCAGGCCCCCGACGATTTGAAAACCTAGCAGACGATGATTGATCTCGTCGGGAGACTGCACGCCTGTTGCCGCCACGAATTCGTTAAAGTATGGACCCTTGAATCTGCGCCACAACCTCTCACCCAGGTAGTGCGCCTTGGCGAGATTCTGTTCCGCCAGCTCGCGCAAGCCCTGCTTGCCATAAAGCGCCATGAACACCGTCGCCATCAGTGCGATCAGCGCCTGATTGGTGCAGATATTCGATGTAGCTTTCTCTCTTCGAATATGTTGCTCGCGGGTCGCAAGCGTCAGGCAAAAGGCGCGGTTTCCGCTGGCATCCTTGGTTTCGCCTACCAA
The DNA here is from genome assembly GCA_025980665.1 of Bryobacteraceae bacterium. Taxonomy (GTDB): domain Bacteria; phylum Acidobacteriota; class Terriglobia; order Bryobacterales; family Bryobacteraceae; genus Palsa-187. Next base: position 17,075 of record JAICXC010000006.1, on the reverse strand, counting down.
ACGGCCGGGCAGCTGGCGCACGTATTTTTCCTTACAAGCGATGATGCCTGCGAACGGGCCGCCATAGCTAGGCGCAATCGCGAAGCTTTGCAATTCTCCCGCGACGATATCGGCATCGCGCGGCGGCTCCAGCAGCCCTAACGACACTGCCTCGGTGAACACAAGCACCAGCAGCGCGCCCTTGGCGTGTGCCATTTCCGCGATCCGCTTGGCGTCTTCGATCACACCGAAGAAGTTCGGCGATTGAATGATCACCGCGGCGGTATTTTCATTCAGGACTTGCTCCATCGATTCGAGATCCAATTGGCCGGATTCAGGGTCATATTCAAATTCGGTCACAGGCACGCCCTGATGGCGAGTGTAGGTTCCCAGCACTTCGCGATATTCGGGATGGACCGTACGAGCCACGGCGATGCCCTCGCGCCCCGTGATCCGCATGGCCATCATGGCGGCTTCAGGCACGGCCGTGGATCCGTCATACATCGATGCATTGGCCACATCCATGCCCGTCAACTGGCAGATCATCGTCTGGAATTCGAAGATCGCGGTCAGTGTGCCTTGCGAGATCTCGGCCTGATACGGCGTGTAAGAAGTCAGAAACTCGGCGCGAGAAACGACCGTATCGACCAGCACCGGGCGGTAATGATGATAAACACCCGCTCCCAGGAAATTCGCGTGCGAGTTCGCGTTTTCATGGCCGCGGACGCGAAAATAATCGATGATTTCGTATTCGCTTTTGCCGGAAGGAATATTCAGCGCGCCGTGGAAACGCACGTCTTCCGGAAGGTGCGCATACAGCTCTTCAAGCGTGGACAGGCCGATGGTATCGAGCATCTGGCGGCGCTCGATATCAGACTTCGGTAAGTAGCGCAATTAGGACGATTCCGTTCCGACGAAAGCGTGGTATTCGGCGGCCGTGAGGAGCTTGCCGGCCTCGCCTGGCTCCGACAATCTGATCTTAACAAGCCATCCCGAGCCGTACGGATCTGTATTGAGGATTTCAGGCGACTCCGCCAGCGATCCGTTCACCTCCACGACTTCTCCCGAAACCGGTGTGTAGATATCGCTGACCGCTTTGACGGATTCCACCGATCCAATGGTCTTATGCTGTTGTAACAGTGTGCCGGGCTTGGGAAGATCCACATACACGATATCGCCCAATTCTTTTTGCGCGTGAAAGGTGATGCCTATGGTTCCCGTATCGCCTTCAACGCGCACCCACTCATGCTCTTTGGTATAGCGGAGATCCTCTGGGTCCATTATTTCGTCCTTTTGTAAAACGGAGTCGGCACGGTGACGGCGTCGACGAATTGGCCCCGAACCATAATCTGGATCGAGCGGCCGGTTTCGGCGTTCGCGCAAGGCAGGTAACACAGGCCAATATTTCTTTTTAGCGTGGGAGACGGTCCTCCGCTGGTCACCCAGCCCGCACCCATACCCGTGATGCACACTTCGTATCCGTCGCGACCGATGCCGCGTCCGGCCATTTCGAACCCCACCAGTTTGCGCATGATGCCGCGGTCTCTCTGCAGCGCGAGCGCTTGGCGTCCGACAAATTCGCCCTTGTCCATCTTCACGACCCAGCCCAGCCCCGCTTCCCACGGCGTAATGGATGCGTGAATCTCGTGGTCGTAAAGAGCCATCGCGGCTTCCAGGCGCAAAGTGTTGCGTGCTCCCAGACCGCACGGCCTGATCTCGAATTCGGCGCCTGCCGCTAGAATCTCATCCCAGATACGCGCAGCGTCGGCGGGCGGGAGATAGATCTCGAAACCATCTTCTCCGGTGTACCCCGTGCGGGCGATGCGCGCCGGCACAGTGCATATTGCATCATCGACAAAATGATAATAGCGGATAGACGCGAGTCGAACCGGCGTCAGTTTCTGCAAAGTATCGAGTGCGCGCGGACCCTGCACGGCAAGCTGCGCATAGCCCGCTCCGGCGTTCTCCACAATCGCGTCGAATTGGTTGAGACCGCGGATGTGTTCGAAGTTCTTATCCTGGTTAGACGCATTCACGCAGAGAAAGTAGTAGTCGTCCGCCACCTTGTGTACCAGGATGTCGTCGACGAATCCTCCGTGCTCGTACAGCAACCCGGAGTACTGCGCTTGACCAATCTTCAGCTGCGAGGCATCGTTAGTAGTAACGTAGTTCACCAGCCTCAGGGCTTCCTCCCCGCGAATTTCGATCTCGCCCATGTGGCTGACATCGAACAAGCCCACACGCTGGCGCACCGCGTGATGTTCCTCGATGAGGCTGGCATACTGCACCGGCATGTCCCAACCGCCAAAGTCGATCATCTTCGCCCCTAGACGGCGGTGAATCGCATTCAGCGGCGTTGTTTTTAAGGACAACAGACCTTCAGGCTACAACGAAAAACCCTGAGACAAAACCCGCTATGCTGGAACTAGGTCGCATGACCGATTCACAAGTACTCTCGATCGCCCTGGCATCAGTGCCGACCATGATTACGGTCCTGATCGGGATCCTGATCAACAATGCCCGTTTGGGCGACCTTCGGCATCACATGGATACGCGGTTTAACGAGGTCGATCGCCGCTTCGATGACATGAAAGACACGTGGCGCTCAGAGCTTCACCGCGTGGAAGAAGTGCTGGACGCCAGACTCAGGCACCTTGAAGAGCGTGCGTAACGACGCGGATCGCTAGTACCTTCGAAGAACCGCGAGCACTTTGCCCTGGATCGCGACCGACGACGCAGCGACGTAAATCGGCTTCATCGTCGCATTGGCAGGCTGCAACCGGACTCGGTCGCCCTGCTCCTTGTAGAACCGTTTAAGCGTGGTTTCGGTGCCATCGACCAAAGCCACCACGATCTCCCCGTCGCGAGCGGTAGCAGCGCGCTCCACTAGCACGTAATCGCCGTCGCAAATGTGATCTTCGACCATCGACTCACCGCGCACTTGCAAAGCATAGGTATTGGGGTCGGCAGTGAAGTCGGCGAAGCTGACGGTGTCATCGCCAGCCAGAGACTCCACGGGAACACCAGCGGCGATTCGTCCCAGCAGAGGGATTTCGAGGGGGGGCAGCGCTTGGCGATGCTGACGCTGTTCGTCGTAGTACTTGGTGGCGATTTCGAGCGACCGGCTTTGGTTAAAGCCCCGCTTTAAGTAATGCTTGGACTCGAGTGCCAGGATGTGCTTGTGTACCGTAGCAAGCGACGCCAGACTTAGGCCGTCGGCGATCTCTTCATAGCTCGGGCAGTAGCCATTTTTCTCGAGGAAGCCCGCGAGAAAATCCAGGAATTCCTTCTGGCGTTTGGTGAGAGCCATGCGGATATTCTAGGCGAACAAAAGGGAAAATGCAAGTCCCCGCGGTAATTATCCCTTGACAACAAGTATACTTCATGCCATAATGTACTCACGATGGCAAAGAGAGTCGATATCGCAGTAAAGCAGAGCATTCCGGCTCACTTGCGTTACACCATCGCTGACTTTAACCGCGACTTCCCCACCGATGACGCCTGTCTTGAAAAGATCAAAGAAGACCGCTTTCCTGGAGGCATGGCGAAGTGTGAGAAGTGCGCCGTGGATCGCAGGCACTACCGCGTGACTGGACGCACCGCCTACGCTTGCGACCACTGCGGGAACCACATCTACCCTTTGGCCGGAACCATCTTCGAGAAGACCACTACAAGTCTGCGCCTGTGGTTCTATGCGATGTACTTGATGAGTTCTACCCGTTGCGGAATCTCCGCAAAGCAGATCCAGCGCGAAACCGGCGTCACCTACAAAACAGCGTGGCGCATGTTTCGCCAGATCCGATCTTTACTCGGTGAGGATTTGCAACTGGAGGGGCCGACGGTTGAGATGGACGAAACCTACATTGGCGGTGTCCGTAAGTACGGCACCGGTCGCCCGATGCGCGGCGACAAAAAGAAAACTCCCGTTGTCGGGATCGTAGAACGCAAGGGGCGCGTGATCGCTAAGACTACTCCAGACGTGAGCGGCAATACTCTGCTCGGCATGGTGCGCGAACGCGTTCTGCCTGAGAGCACCATCTATACCGATGAGTTGTCCAGCTACGACGGCGTAAAGAACGTTCAGCGCAAGGACGGAAAAGGAAACGCCGGATATCAGCATCGCCGAATCAATCACAGTTCCAAGGTCTACGTGGTGGGCGACATTCACACCAACAGCGTTGAAGGTTTCTGGTCACTCTTGAAGCGCGGTATCGGCGGAGTCTATCACGCCGTTTCGCAGAAGTACCTACAGACTTACTTGGACGAATACACCTTCCGGTACAATCGGCGCGATCAAGGCAACCTGATCTTTAAGTCTGTTTTGGCGAAGGTTTCGGAACGTGCGGAGTAATCGCACGCTTTAACAGATCGCCGAATCCCTTGCGGGTGATGCCCTTCATTTTCCGCTCAGTCTCAGGCAGTGGCTTGAGCGGTTTCGGGTTCGTCGGACCATCACTGGCGGGCTTCATGACTCCAGCATACACGGGTTGGGTATAGGGCAGCCACATAGCTGATATCCTTAACCTTACGGTCCACGGTGAACACGAAAGGGTTTCGCGCACTGGAGTTGATTCAACATTTCGCCGATCACGGGAGTGACTTCGGGGCGGCTAACGCTAATGAGTATCAGGTCATGGCAGATGATCTTTGGGCGGATCCAAAGCCCAATCACGTTGAACAATGCAAACGCAGTCGTGGAGATTCTGTGAGATTCGATACAATGACCGACGCTTACTGCGTCAAGGATAACAGCGGAGTCATCAGAACGTTTTTTAAGCCAGTTCCTTGTGCTGCCGTCCCAATGCCACAACGTGAAGCTATGCGGCGCGCTGGGAAATGCCATTCTGAGCCAGACAACCTTAGCTATTTCAAAGTGCGGTGTAAATCATGGTAGCCGACAAACTTTGCCCTGTGTGTGGATATGAGATGGAAGAGGGCCCACGTGACTACAACATCTGTCCTTCATGCGGGACGGAATTTGGACTTCATGATGTGAACTCCTCCATTCAAAATCTGCAACAGCTTTGGATCGATGGCGGCCTACGTTGGCATAGCGCGGTGATACCCGCACCTCCAGCGTGGAATCCACAAGAACAACTTCGCAAAATCTTACTCAACGCGCCGGTCATAACTCACGTTCAATATCTATCAGATGGTTCCGTGTTGGTCAGTGGATATCTAGCAGGGCATAGCATAAAACTACGACGGCGAAAGAGGCGCGCACACATTGCTCAGCCTTCCCCCAGTGAGCTTAATCAGCGCTGGATTCCGACAGCAGAGGTCGCCTAGATGGACGAGACACCCGACAAGTCTACTGATAAATATACTGAGGCTTTAACGACTGACTACGCGAACAATACGTTCCTTGAGGCGAGCGTTTGGGATTTGAAGATTGTCTTCGGCGAATGGTCTGGAGAAACTAAATCAGTGGGATGGCATACTTCAATGACCATTCCGTGGGCGCAGGCCAAACTGCTAGCCTATTATCTCGCAGTGAACGTCCGCGCGCATGAACTAAGGATGGGGAAGGTCCAATTTCCAGAGGCCATGATCCCCCGCGAACCAACACTCCCCGATCCCAAAAATCCAGACGCCGTTGCCTTCTACGATATGGTGAAGGAACATCGGCAGAAGTTCCTGGAAAGCCTCTAAAAGCAAACGTCCGACCTGTCACGCCACCCCCATTTTACCCCTTTACTTGTGCTGACGGGATAATTACCAGTCCCCGCTGTAAAAAACCAGGTCCTAAGTCGATTTTGGCGGGGCCTTGGGAGCGTCTGGTTTAATTACTCGCTTCAGAAGTTCGCCAAAAGCCTTCCGCGTCATCCCCTTCGCCGGCTTCTTCGCTGCTGGAAGCGGTGCGTCTGGTGGACGGGATGTCATGCCTCCACCCTATCACGCCCAGCTTTCTGAAAACGCCATGTGAAAATAGTTCGACATGTTGCGGAAGCTCGTCATCGTCGCTGTGACCGCATTACTTGTCGCCGGACCAAGCCTCGGATGGAACCGCGCCGGGCACATGGTGACGGGCGCGATTGCGTATGACGAACTCCTGAAGACCAGTCCCGCCACCATAGCCCGCGTCGTCGCGATACTCCGGCAGCACCCCCAATACGAATCGCGCTGGAAGCCGCAATTGGTTGGGATGAACGAGCCGGATCAGGAACGGTTTCTGTTTATGCTCGCGGCGCGCTGGCCCGACGATGTTCGCGGCGATAAGACATTCGATCATCCCGCGTGGCATTACATCGACTATCCCTACAAGCCCAAAGGACAGCCCGAATCGGTACCAATGCCCGCTCCTCCCAGGGAAAACATGGTCGAGGCGTTTAATCAGAACGTAGCGATTATCCAGGGCGCCGCGCCAGACGACCAGAAGGCCCTGGCTCTGTGCTGGATTTTTCATCTCACGGGCGACTCGCACCAACCTCTGCACACAGTATCTCTGTTCACAACCCAATTTCCAGAGGGAGACCGCGGAGGAAATCTATTCTTCATCCGTCCTGATTTCTCGAATCCCATGACCCAGAACCTGCACGCCTACTGGGACAACATTCTGTCGACAGATGACCGCTACGATCCTGCTCGCGACCTCGCTGCAAAGCTCGAGACCCAGCAGGAACGCGACCCCCGCAAGGCGCCGCGCGAATCGCATTTCGAGAAGTGGACCCACCAAAGCTTCGATCTCGCTGTATCCGCGGTATATCGCAAAGGTAAGCTGAAAATCAGCACCGATAAGAATGCCGGCACTCCGCTCCCTCCCGGCTATCATGGCGCTGCCGAACGAGTTGCCACCCGCCTCATCGCGCTCGCGGGCTACCGGCTGGCCGACCTGCTGCGCTCCAATTTCCCATAACAAATCGAGTTATTCTGAGGTATGGAAACGGTCCATTCGGTCTGCGCGCTCGACTGCCCGGATTGCTGCTCCATGCTGGTGCAGGTCGAAAGCGGCCGTGCCACCCGGCTACGGGGCGATCCGAATCATCCGGTTACTCAGGGTTTCCTGTGCGGCAAGGTTGCGCAATATCTTGAACGCGAATACTCACCCGACCGTTTGCTCTATCCGCAAAAGCGCGTCGGCGCCAAGGGAGAAGGACGATTCGAGAGGATCTCCTGGGACGAAGCACTCGATACAATCGCAGCGCGGCTAGGCAAGATCGCCGGTGAGTTTGGCCCCGAAGCGATTCTGCCCTATAGCTACGGCGGCACGCTCGGGATGCTGAACGGTGCCGGAATGGACCGTCGTTTCTTCCATCGCCTGGGCGCGTCGCGGCTGGATCGGACCATTTGCTCGACCGCCGGGGGCGCGGGACTGATGGCCGCGAACGGCTTCCGTTATGCCACCGAACCCGAGCAGTTCCGGCTATCGAAGCTCATCATCGCGTGGGGCGCCAACATTCACGGTGCGAATATCCACCTGTGGCCGTTTATCGTCGAGGCGCGGCGCAACGGCGCGAAGCTGGTGGTGATCGATCCTATCCGCACGCGCACCGCGGCGCTGGCCGATCAGCACGTCGCCATCAACCCCGGCAGCGATCTCGCCTTGGCGCTAGGCTTGATGCACGTCATCATCGGCGAAAAACTCTACGACGCCGATTATGTGGATCGATACACCAACGGCTTTGACGCGCTGCGCGACCGCGTCGCCAACTATCCACCCGACCGCGTCGCCGCACTGACCGGCCTTGCGGCCCAAGACATACTGCAACTGGCACGCGACTATGCGACTACCCGGCCTGCCGCCATCCGCGTCAACTACGGCGTCCAGCGTAGCGAGCGGGGCGGCGCTGCGGTCCAGGCAATCGCGGCTCTCCCAGCTCTTACCGGAGCGTGGCGCGAGGCGGGTGGCGGATTGCATCTCTCCACTTCACAAGCGTTTCAGTTCAATCGTGCGGGTCTCGAGATGCCCGAGCTGCAGAATCGCTCGGCTCTGGGACGCGAGGCGCGCATCGTCAATATGAGCTTGCTCGGCAAGGCTCTGACGGAGTTGGATGGGCCGCCTGTCAAGGCGTTGGTCGTGTACAACTCGAATCCGGCCGCGATCGCGCCGGATCAGAATATCGTGCTTCGGGGTCTATGTCGCGACGATCTGTTCACCGTGGTCCTCGAACAGCTCCAGACCGATACGGCCGACTACGCCGACATTCTGCTGCCCGCCACCACGTTTCTGGAGCACACCGACATCTATTTCGCCTACGGGCATCACTACCTGCCCTTGGCCCGGCCCGCGCTTCCGGCTCCTGGCGAGGCTCGCTCGAACGTGGAAACTTTCCGCGCACTGGCGCTGCGCATGGGCTTCGACGACGCCTGTTTCCGCGATACCGAAGACGACATGATCCGGACACTGTTAGACTCCGGGCATCCCTTTCTGGACGGGATCACGCTGGAGCGCCTGGATCGCGAGCATTTCGTTCGGCTCAATGTGGCGCCCGGCAGTTCGTCCAAAAATGCCCCGTTTCTGCCCTTTGCGCAAGGCGGGTTTGGAACACCGTCCGGCAAGTGCGAATTCGGAGCCGAGACGCTCGAATACACGCCCCCGGCGGAGTCACGCCTTGGCGACGCAACACTTCGCGGCAAGTATCCACTAGAGCTAGTTTCCTCCAAGAACGACGACAGCATGAACTCGACCTTCGGCAATCGCACGGCCGTCGACCAAGATACGTCCATCCTGCACCTTCATCCGTCCGATGCCGAGGCGCGGGCGATTCGTACGGGCGACCGGGTGCGCGCATTCAACGATCGTGGCAGCCTCCTCCTGAAAGCCCATGTTGATGGCGTAGTGCAACCGGGAGTCGTACGCTCACCCGCCACTCGCTGGCTCAAGCGCGCGTCGGATGCCCGTAATGCGAACGTCCTCACTTCCGATCGCCTTACGGACATGGGCGGCGGCCCGACGTTCTACAATTGCCTGGTTCAAGTGGAGCGCTGTGGCGACTAGTTACTGAGTAATTCGTCCCCGCAGTATCACCGCGCTGATCTTCCGGGTGTTGCGGATGTCGTCCAGCGGATCGGCATATAGCAGCACCATATCGGCGAGTTTGCCCGGCTCGATGGTGCCCATATCTTTCAAGGTGCCGAAATAGCGGGCAGGATTGCGCGTCGCCGTTTGCAGCGCTTCGATGGGCGTGAATCCTGATTCAACCAGCAGCTCCAGCTCATCATGCAAGCCGATTCCCACCGGCACGGGGTTGTTCGGTCCGGTATCCGTGCCCGCCAAAAACTCGACACCGGCGCGATGCATGTCCCGAACCAGTTTCTTATAACGATCCAGCAATGCTTGGATGCGGGCCATCCACCCGTCGAATACTTCCGGAGACAGATCCTGCATGTACACTGTCCTGCGGGCGCGGTCCCGATCCGCCACAAAACTCTGGAGCAGAGCGAGCGTGGGCGTCTGCCAGGTGCCATTCTTCACGAAAATCCTGAACAACGCCGCGGCTTTGGTATCGTCATAGCTCTCGAACAAGCCCTGGGGATTGGGAAATCCGAGCTCGAGTGCGCGATCCACGGCAGAAATAGCCGGGTCGTTCATGGTGAAGATCCGCTGGGCGCGCAATTCCTCTTCGCGCGTGGAGCAGGCCAGCAGAATGTTGAGCAAATGTTCCTGGCTGCGCTGGCCAGCTTCCGAAGCCTCGGCTGCGCTGACCGCTTCGGGCACGTGACCGGCAAACGGAATACCCAGCCTTTTTGATTCCTGGGCGATTGCGAAGTAGGCGTCGCGCGGCAGGCTGTTATAGACCTTGAGAAAGTCCGCGCCACTTGCCCTAAGCAGGTTCACCGCCAGCCGAGCTTCATCCGCTTTTCCGACCGCGAAGGCATCCGGCGTTAAATCCGAAGTACGCATCAGCGGTCCATCCAGAAATCCTGGGACGGCGATCCGCGGATTCTCCGGACGGGCGCGCCACGCCTCCAGAGTTGCGATCGGGATCCGGGAATACATTTCGCGAATGCCGGTGATGCCGTAGGCGACCAGCGTGTGTAGGGCATTACCCTGTGGATCCAGATGGAAGTGCATGTCCCACAAGCCGGGGATCAGAAATTCGCCGGTGGCGTCGATGACCCGAGCATTAGGGGCCGGCTTCACGCTCTGGCCAATTGAGATGATCCGTCCGCCGCCGATTGCGACGGTCACATTCTTGCGCGGAGGGGTGCCGGTTCCGTCGATTACCGTGGCGTGCTCGAAGACAATATCCGGAGCGGTGTCTTGAGCTACAGCGCCCGGCAAGAGCGCCGCGATGGCGCCGGCGAAAGCGAGCAGCCGCGAGGGCAGACTATTTTGACTTGTCCTGATCAGATTTCTTATTCAACTTCAGATTTACAGTGGCGATCTTGCGCGTGTCGAAATTGCTCAGCCGCTTGTTGTCGCTGCTCATGCCGTTATAGTCGGCTTTGATTTCATAATCCGTGTCGGCTCGCAGGCCGGAAAAACGGTAATCGCCATTAGCCTGCGTAATGAAGGAACGAACCTGAAGGGTTTTCGTGTCTTTCAACTGGACCACGGCCCCGGCCACCGGCTTGTCGTCCGGATCGTTCACTTGACCTTGCAGGGTGCGGACCGTGGGATCGTCCTTATCCTTGTTTTTCTGAGCTGGCAGGAGTTGGGCGCATGCTACGGCTAAAACTACCGTCAGCATGGTGCGTGAAAAGCCGGCGCGCGACGATCTTTGCATGTGCCGTTGCATAAATCGGTCACCTCTCTTTTTTAGACTCGGGGACCAGCAGCAGAGTTGCATTGATCTGCTCCTGGTCTTGAATTTCAATCTCTTCGCGAGCCGTCTGAAACCCCTTTAATGTAGCGGTTATCACGTAGCGATTGGGGCTGGCCGGTACTCGGAACGTGAATTCGCCTCTCGGCGAGCTGATCTGACGCTGTAGCTTCTTAGTGGGCGCGCTCTTCAGCACGAGTACCACGGACGCTCCCGGCTGTGCGAATCCCGGGTCGCGAAATACGGTTCCGGCGATCACGGCATAAGGCTCAGCTTTCCGTTTGCCCTGCGCGAAAAGGACTTGCGCCAGAAACAACGCGGGAAGCAGAAGGACGGAGCTAGGCTTAGGCTTCCTCCTCATCCTCGTCTTCGTCCTCGTCATCGTCGTCGTAGTCGTCGTATTCGCCGTCTTCGTCGTCATCGTCGTCGTCATCGTCTTCTTCATCTGGAGTGAGCTCCAGCGGAGAAACGCCGCTGACGTTAAGGTTCTTCCCGCACTCTTCGCATATGAGGGAATCGCCTTCGTCCAGTTCTTCTTCGTCTACGTCAATCGCCGCATTACACAGCGGACAGTGGATCATTTCGATCTCCCCTCGCTCGCGTTTGCATCTTATGAATTTTGTTTTACCACGCAGGGCGGCATCCGGGAGGTGCTGGCCATACCCCAAGGTGCTCAGACAGGCTGCAAATCACTGGCGACTCGCTGCATGGCTGGAAGCGAAAGCGTCACCAGGGTTTTCTCGAGATCCTCACCGGATTCGATCATGTATTTCAGGTGCCGGGCCGCAAGCCGCATGCACCAGGGATCGGTGAGAGCATGGCCCGTTTCCGCACTGAGCGTCAACAGGTGAGGGTGCGGCAGGGCAATCACTTTTTCCTGCTTCTCTTCTCTTTCACCGGGACCCTCCGTCCACAAAACGAACTTAACGTCGACGGTATCGGCGTGGCGAATGGAGATGCCCGTCTGCAGCCACCGGAATTCCACTTCCCATGTGCGTCCAAAAGGATCGGGTCCGGCCTCAAAGCGCCTCGTATTCTCAAGCATAAACTTCAGCGTAGCAAAGCCTCCGCGCTGGCGAGAGCTGCGGCGTCCGGGAAGCTGCCCTGCCCCAGTTGCGCATTTCCTCCACCTCGTCCGTGAACCGCCGCAACCGCCGCTTTGATGCGATCGCCGGCGTGGATCCCGGAATCGGCCGACGCCGCCAGGAGCAGCGAAGGCGGCTGATCGCAGATCGCCAGGAACACGGCCTTCTCGCCGGCTATGAACGCTTGGGCGCGAGCACGCATCGCGTCATCGACAGGCCCGCGCTGGATCAGGCGGCGGATGCCGTCCGAGCCGGGCTCGGCTGCCAGATACAATTCCTTTCCTTCACGCCGGGCGAGCTCCGCCGCCAGCCGCTGGCCGATCTTTTCGAGAGCTTTGTTCTTTTCGATAAGCCCCGCAAGCAACTCAGGAGTCTGTTCCGGCGGAGCGGACAGCGTGCGCCCAATAGAAGCCACCAGCCGGTTGTCAGACCGTGCCCGCTGCAGTGCGCGATTTCCGCAGACGAATTCGAGCCGCGTGATCCCGCGAATCTTTTCCGATTTGCCGGTGAGGACAAGGCCGATCTCCGCCGTTGTTCTTACATGTGTCCCGCCGCAGGCACTGCGGTCGAGTTTGTCGATGGTGACGATCCGCAGGGTTCCAATACGCTCCGAGGCCTTGCGCAGTTCCAGGATGGCCGAGGCGTCTTCGAAGGTGATCTGTACCGGCCGGGCTTCGGCAATAACTTCCGCGCAACGATCTTCAACGCGTTCGAGTTGCTCAGGTGCCATCGAGGGCGCGTCCACGTCAATGGTCGAGACCTCGGCACCAAGGTGAAAGCTGACCGTGCGGATTTTGAAAAGTTCTTCCAGCACCGCGGAGAGCAAGTGTTGCCCAGTGTGCTGCTGCATATGGTCGTAACGGCGGGGCCAATCGAGGATGCCCTGGACGTCACCAGTGACCGGTGACTCCATGACATGGGCAATCCGGTGCTCTTCGTCAATGACTTCCCGCACAGCCACGCCTCTCAGCGAACCAAGATCGAAGGGTTGTCCCCCGGAGGTGGGATAGAAGGCCGTGCGATCGAGGTACACACGATTACCGTCGGATTCAATGACGCGGGCGTGGAACTCGCGAAGATAGCAATCCTGATAATAGAGACGCTCAGTCATAGGGTAGGAGAGGCGATCTTGTCGCCTGTCAGGGGGCAGGAGAAGTGATATCGAACTCAGCGCGCATGAACTGCCAGTCCGGGAGTTCATAGATCCGCAGTTTCGTCGATACTTTCGCGCTGATGTCGCGAATCTCGAGCGGGCCGAGCGATGGGACCTTCGCCATAAACTCAGCCACGGGCGGATCGTCGGGCTTGGCGGCAGTGGTCTTGAGGCGGATGGTAAGCCCCAGGTCACCCAGGTCAGCCTCCGAATGATTGATAGCGACGAACTTCACTTCCAGCTCTCCGGGTTTGGATTCGGCTAGGCGAAAGCCCGCCAACTCGATATATTTAGCAAGCGGGTGCTTGCTGGTGGTGCTGGCAGGCCCGGTTACTTCGACGGGACCTTGCTTGGTCGTAGCCTGCGGCGCAGGCGAGGAACAGCCGCCGAGCGCAAGGACGATCGTAAGCATGAGGACGACTAACGTGGGACGCACCACTCCAGCATAATACTGTTAGTGTTCCGAACGATTCGCGAGCAGGTCGATACCGTCTTCCGGCGTGATCCTGCGGCGCGAAGCGTGCTCGAAATCGTGCTGTGCTATCCCGGGTTTCACGCCGTGCTGCTGCATCGCGTCGCCCATCACTTGTATCACGCCGGTTGGTACACCTCCGCGCGCGTCGTCAGCCAGTTCTCGCGCGCCATGACCGGCATCGAGATTCACCCGGGCGCGACCATCGGCAAGCGATTCTTCATCGATCATGGGATGGGCGTTGTGATCGGCGAGACTGCCGATATCGGCGACGACGTGCTGCTCTATCAGGGCGTGACATTGGGCGGCACGGGTAAGGTCACGGGCAAGCGGCATCCGACGATCGGCAACGGAGTCGTCGTCGGCACCGGCGCGAAGATTCTTGGCAACATCCGCGTCGGCGACTATTCCAAAGTCGGCGCTGGCTCGGTGGTGGTGCGCCCTGTGCCGGATCAATCGACCGTGGTGGGAATTCCCGGACGCGTGGTGAGCGGCATGGATCCCACAGATGCGCTCGAGCATGGGAATCTTCCCGATCCCGAGGGTCAGTTGATCGATGAGCTGGCGCGGAGAGTGGCGGAACTGGAAGCAACCGTCAAGGCACTGCAAGCGGGTCGCTGAAAGCGTACTTGAGGCTGTTCGCCGCAATGGCGCTCAGTTCTTGAGGCGTAAACCCGAAAGCACGTGCCGCCAGATCGTACTCCGATTCGAGGGTACACTTGAACAGCGCGGGATCATCGGTGTTTAAGAGGATGGGCACGCCGGCGTCGAACAACTTACGAACTGGATGCTCGGCGAGCGACGCCACAGCGCCTGTGCGCACGTTGCTGGTGATGCAGACTTCGAGCGGGATGTTCTTATCCCGGAGCTGCGCAAGCAGCTTTGCGTCGTGAACCGCCCGGATGCCGTGGCCGATTCGTTCCGCGCCAATCTCCAGCGCATCCCAGATACTCCGCGCGTCGGTAGTCTCCCCCGCATGACATGTCAGGCGCAGGCCGCGATCGCGCGCCTTGGCGTACAGGTCGCGAAACCACAAGGCGGGACCTTCCGCCTCAATGCCTCCAATGCCGATCGCTACCACGCCGTCGGTGAGGTGTGCGGCCGCGAAATCGAACACCGGCGCGGCAGCTTCGGCGCCCCATTGACGCGTGGCATCGAGGATCCAACGGATCGGCACAGGACTTCGCGCGGCTTCATTCGCCAGCGCGTCGAAGATCGCACTCAGGTCCTGCTTCTTCCACAGGATCACACCGGCGGAGATGGTCACTTCGGCGTAGCAAGTGTCTTGCGCCGCTAATCGTTCAAAGAGCCGGCGGGCGATCAACGCGTAATCCGCTGGCCCGCGCAGCTTGCGGTTGACCCACACATAGCTGTGGATGAATCCCAAGAAATCGGAATACGCGAGCGAGGACCGGAGTTCCTCGTCAGTGAGAGCCGGATCCAGCTCCTTCAACGTTTCCCGCTCGATAGCACCTTCCAGATGCAGATGCAGCTCCCCGCGAGTCATTCCTGTAATAATAGCGGCCAGGGAACTCATGATAAATGTCCGCAGCTCAGACTGAGCTGATCGTACAAGGCCGCCATCGCGATCCTTTCTCTTACCTGGGTCCACACAAAGGGCAGATCCGCGCCTGGCTTCCGCAGGCGAAGGAGGCCGCCGTGCTCGCGGGCGACCAGGTGATCCCGATGAAGCGCGCGCATCCAGCGGGACTCTTTGTCGCGAAGTCTGACGCCACGGATTACCGCTTTCGCATTACGCTCTACTCGGGCGAATCGGAGGACTTGCAGGACCCATACCGCTTCCCTCCTCTTCTGACCGCCTTTGAATTGCACTTGCACGGCGAAGGCACCAACTACGAAAGCTACGGCACTTTGGGGGCGCACGCGGTTACCTGCGAAGGGGTAGAAGGCGTTCGCTTTGCGGTCTGGGCTCCCAACGCCGAAGTGGTCAGCGTGACGGGCGATCACAACACTTGGGATCGGACGCGCCATCCGATGCGTCTGCGCGACGGCGGACTCTGGGAGATTTTTCTTCCTGGACTCGCGGCGGGCGCGCACTACAAATATTCCGTGATGATGCCGAACGGCCACGAGCAGGATCATAGCGATCCGTACGGATTCTTCGCCGAAGTGCCGCCCAAGACCGCGTCGATCGTGTGGCCGCTTACAAATTATCAATGGGGCGATGCGGCATGGATGGAAGATCGCTCGAAGCGCAATTGGCTACGCGAGCCGGTCTCGATGTACGAAGTGCACCTGGAATCGTGGCTGCGCGGCCCGCTCAACGAATGGCTGACATATCGCGAACTGGCAGACAGGCTGCCAGCGTATGCGGTGGAGAATGGCTTCACGCATCTGGAGCTGTTGCCCATCATGGAGCATCCGTTTTCGGGATCGTGGGGCTACCAGGTCACCGGGTATTTCGCGCCGACGTCGCGATTCGGTACGCCCGACGATTTCCGGTACTTCATCGACCGGTGCCACCAAGCGGGACTGGGCGTGATGCTCGATTGGGTTCCCGGCCATTTTCCGAAGGATCCTCATGGTTTGGCTCGCTTCGATGGTACGGCGCTCTACGAGCACGCCGACCCGCGGCTGGGCGAGCATCGCGATTGGGGAACGCTCATTTTCAACTACGGACGCAACGAGGTCCGCGAGTTTCTTCTGTCGAACGCATTGTATTGGCTGAAGGAATTCCATATCGACGGGCTGCGCGTGGACGCCGTTGCGTCCATGCTGTACCTGGACTATTCGCGTAACCCGGGCGACTGGATTCCCAATCGTTACGGCGGGCGCGAAAACCTGGAGGCGATCGATTTCCTGAAGCGCTTCAACGAACTCGCGCACCAGGTTCCCGGCGCGATCACGGTGGCCGAGGAATCCACGGCCTGGGGAGGTGTTTCGAAGCCCACCTACCTCAATGGCCTGGGTTTCACCATGAAGTGGAACATGGGCTGGATGCACGACATGTTGGATTACTTTTCCAAGGAGCCGGTCTTCCGCAAATTTCACCAGCACAATATCACCTTCAGCATGTTGTATGCGTTCACCGAAAATTTCCTGCTGCCGATTTCGCATGACGAGGTGGTGCACGGAAAGGGCTCGCTGCTTTCGAAGATGCCGGGCGACGAATGGCAGCGCTTCGCCAATGTGCGCGCGTTTCTGGGGTACATGTTCGGGCATCCCGGAAAGAAGTTGTTGTTCATGGGCACGGAATTCGGGCAGACGGCGGAATGGAATCACTCCGAAGGTCTGCCGTGGTGGTTGCTGCAGTTTCCGGTGCACCATAAACTTCAGACCATGGTGCGGGAGCTGAACCGTCTGTATCGGGCGGAGCCGGCATTGTACGAGGTGGATGACGATTTTCGCGGGTTTGAATGGATCGACTTCCGCGACGCGGAAGCCAGCGTGATATGTTTCGCGCGTTTCGCACAGGATCGCGAAGACTTTTTGGTTTTTTGCTGCAACTTCACCCCGGTGCCGCGGGCTGGCTACGGGATCGGCCTGCCGCGCCTGTGTCGCTATCGGGAAGTTTTTAACAGCGACGCGGGGATGTTCGGAGGCAGCAACGTGGGCAATAGTGGATGGGTGCAGGCTGAAGACAAAGCCTCGCACGGCCAGCCGGCGAGTGGGCGGATTACTTTGCCTCCGCTGAGTGTGGTCGTGCTGAAGCCGGAATA
>JAICXC010000149.1 GCA_025980665.1 Bryobacteraceae bacterium | reverse complement strand
GCGGGCGACGGGACTGGCCTCCATCAGGGCATCGAGGGTATGCGGCAAGTCCGCGGCGGCGCATGGGATGGCGGCTAGTAGAAGCGCGGGCCAAAGTCGTCCCATGCCCCGAGAATCGCACATTCGGGTCCTGAAGACGCAACGACAAACGAACCCAGGAAGTGAATGAATCCAATGGAACGAGTGGTTCTGTAATGCGATTCTGCTGGAAGGAAATTCATGCGGAGTGGCTCCAGTTCAAAGTTTAGGGTCCGGGAGAATTTGTGATGGGGCGACTCGGAGGATAAGTCAATGAAATAGCGGGGTAAAAAGATCTTAGAGATTGGGAACTGCTCGGCGGCACTTTTCTCTGATGCCGCTGAAGGTGCGCGAGGTGATTCGCCTGCTTGAAAGACACGGATGGGTGAACATGCGATCCCGGGGAAGTCATCGGCAATTCAAACATCCCAACCAAGCCCTCGTGATCACCGTGCCGGGCAACAAAGGTTCGGAACTGGCGCCGGGCACGCTGAAGGGTATACTCAAGAGGGCAGGGCTGAAATGAGCGCGAAACGTTATCCAGTCGTCATCGAACCAACAGGGACGGGGTATTCCGCATATTCGCCGGATGTTGATGGGTGTGCGGCTGTCGGTGACACAGAGGAAGAAACGCGGCGGAATTTTCAGGACGCCCTGGTTGCGCACTTCGAAGCCATGCGCGAGGTGGGTGAGCCGATCCCGGAACCGCACACCTCCGTCGATTACGTGGAAGTCGCCGCATAAGCACCTCAATTTCGGTAAGATCCGAAATCCAAGGTAGCCCCTATAGCCGCTCGCCCGAGGCTATTGCAGATCTTTGAGAGGATTTACTCTTACGAATTTCACCAGAGCGAAGCTATTATTTTTCCAGTCGAAGTAGTAAACGCCGCATGAGTTCCTGTCCTTGAAGTTCCTGCACGCATTTCGAAGAACCAGCAGACTGCTATTCGACCGGAAGTCAACCTCCATATCGCTCAGATTATCTAACGGCACGTTCAGCGAACCTTTGTTCGCAAGTGGTGGCTCATAAATAGTCCCGGTTTTTGCGTCTACGGTGGCCATCATTACACATTGTGATCCACAACCCCACCGGATAACGAAATATTTTCCTGCGAAGTTCGGGCCCGCCGCTCGACTCGGATTCTTCGAAGTCCCGATCCATACGTCAGAATCCTTTTTGAGACCGTTTTGTATTCTGGTTCGATATCGCCGTGTCTCGGGGATTGAGAGAACCGGTGCCGCCGGCGTGTCAGTGAACATCTCAGTGACAGGGTAATCCTCGAAGCGCGGGGAGTTCGGAGGGTCCGCTTTCTGCGGCCACATCTGAAGAGGGCCCAGTACCACCCAGATAAGGACTACTGCGCCGCGCACGAATCGATTCTACCTCGACCCCAACATACAGCGCTAACGAGGCGGTAAGTGCTTGATGATCACCTAAGAGCACTCGTACGGCTGGATGTGTTACACAGGTCCAGATGCCTGCCGGGACCAGCACTGCCGAAACCAGAAACATGCGCAAGGCAGTCGCCACCGGCTTCCTCGGGTGGACCATCGACGCTTTCGACTTCTTCGTTCTGGTGTTCTGTGTCTCGGCCATCGCGAAAGACTTCGGCCGTTCCGTGCCCGACGTCGCCCTCACCATCACCGCCAGCCTGATGACGCGCCCCATCGGCGCATTCGTCTTCGGTCTGCTCGCCGACCGCTATGGACGCCGGCCGATTCTGATCGCCAATATCATGTTCTACACGTTGATGGAAGTGCTGTCCGGCCTCGCTCCCAGCTTGACCGCGTTCTTCATGCTGCGGTTACTCTACGGCGTCGGCATGGGAGGCAACTGGGGCGTGGGAGCCTCGCTCGCGCTCGAATCGGTGTCCGTCAAGTGGCGCGGCATTGCTTCAGGGATATTGCAGGAAGGCTATGCCGTTGGCAATGGACTGGCCGCAATCGCGTACTTCACGATCTTTCCGTACTTCGGCTGGCGTGCCATGTTTTTCGTCGGCGCGATCCCGGCACTGATCACCATTCTGCTGTGCTTGAGCGTCGAGGAATCCCGCGCGTGGAAGGAATCAAAGACGGATGCGGCTTCCTATCGTGCGATTCTGCTCTCGAACTGGAAGTTGTTCCTGTACCTTTGCCTGATCATGTCGGCCATGAACTTCATCTCGCATGGCACCCAGGACATGTATCCGACCTTTCTCCAAAGCCAGCGCGGCTTCAGCCCGCAGGACACTTCGATCGTCACCTTTATCGGCGTTCTGGGCGCGATCATCGGCGGGGTAACACTGGGCCATTTTTCCAGTACCTGGGGTCGCCGGCGCATGATATCCAGCGTGACCCTGTGCGGACTACTGGTGATTCCCCTATGGATCCTGGCCCCTACCAAGCCGCTGCTGATGCTGGGCGCGTTCCTCATGCAGGTGGTGGTGCAAGGGGCGTGGGGAGCCATTCCCGCACATATCAACGAACTCTCGCCGCCCGAAGCCCGAGGTTTCTTCCCCGGCTTCGGTTACCAGATCGGCGTGCTGGTTGCGTCCGGCTCGGCGTATATCGAAGCTCGCTTCGCCGCAGCCTTCAGCTATTCGACGGCGATGGGAGTGATGGCGGCGCTGGTGCTGCTGCTTGCGGCGGTTACAGTCGGCTTGGGACCGGAAAAGCGCGGACGGGAATTCGTCAACAGCAAGACCTAATGCTATGGGGCCGACTGTGCCGGTGATGCTGGCGGCGAATTGTATGCTCGCAGCCGCGACTCCAGCCAGATCAACAGCAGAAGAACAAACACGATCACCGAGCCAACCAGTGGCAGCACCATGATCATGCGCAGGCCATACACGGAGGCGATGTAACCCATTAGCCCCGGCGTCAGCAATCCGCCTGCCATGGCCAGCGAAAAGATCCCGTTGTAAAATCCAGGGTGATAATACGGGAACCGGTGGCCGATTTTTTCTACCACCAGCGGATAGATCGGGGCAAATGCCAGGCCCAGCAATAGCACTCCGGTGATCGCGCCGAACTTATTGTCGGTCGCTTCGAGGATGATGCAGCCGAACATAGCAGCGGTGACGGTCGCCAACAGCAATCGACCGTGTCTCATGCGCGGCAGGATCCATTGCGAGGCGGCGCGTCCTATGGTCAATGCGAGCCAGTAAAGGGCCAGCATGCCTAGCGCCGAAGGCGGGCTGATTCCGAGCCGCTGGTTTAAGAACAGTGCGAGCCAACCGGCCAGCCCCCATTCGTTTCCCAGTTGGAAAAACAGCAGCAGGCTCAAGAGCACGGCTCCCGTGCTGCGGAGCTCCGATAGCGTGTTATGCGCCGGGGATGGCTCGATCGCGGGCTCGGCGTTTTGAGCTGGGAACTTGGTCCTCCGATACATCCAGCCGAACATCGCCGGTATCACTGCGATCCAGACCTGAACCGCCGCGGCCGTGTAGAGATAAAACGTCCCCGATATCACGATCGCCAGCGCGAAACATCCGGAGCCAAACAGGATTCCGGCGAGGTTCACCGTGGCCGCGGGATCGTGACGATACATCGGTGAGATCGCGTGGAAGATGGCGGTATGCAGCAGGCCCGCGGAGAATCCCACGATTACCATTCCGGCGACGCGCCACCACGGCGAAAACGGCGGGGACACGAAGGCCAAGTAGAGGAATGCCGCTCCGGCGAGTCCGCACGCGAGCGCGAGCGTCCACCCGAGGCCTTTGCGGCGAAGCAAGGCGGGCGAAAGCCGGGCAGATCCAACCAACCCCGCGATCAGCCCAGCGTAATACAGCCCCACGATGCCGTACTGCGAGGTGAGGTGATGCTGCCACGAAAACAGAATGGTTCCTAGGAACGACAGCAACACTCCGGAGACGAAGAATCCGGCCAGTGCGCGGCGCGCGCTGGATGAGCCGAGAGGATCGCCGCTGGAGGATGCAGCCACGGTCGGTTCCGGAAAGTGAACCTGCATTAGCAGCCCTGCCGAATCAGAGTACGCCGTCGCCTTGCTCGGCCAGCGTCACTTTGACTTCCATCGTATGGCCGTCGCGCCAGACGGTCAGGTTGAGCGTATCGCCCGCGTGCTTCAGCGAAACGGCGCGCGTGATCGCATTCTCCTCGTCCACTTTCTTTCCGTCGACGGCGGTGATCAGGTCGCCGCCGACACGCAGCAATCCGTTACCGATGCGGACCACCTGAGTGCCGCCGCGCAAACCAGCGTCCGCGGCAGGAGTTCCTCGAGCCACTTGTCCGATTAGCAGGCCGCCGGCTCGAGGCAAATGCAGCGCCTCCGCCCAATCGCCGGAGACGAGATAAGTGGATACGCCGATGGTGCTGGAGGCCGGCCGCCGTCCGGATTTGAAATCGCCCAGCATCACCTTTGCGCGATTGATGGGCATCGCAAACCCGATGCCGACACTGCCGCCGTTGGGACCATAAATAGCCGTATTGATCCCGATGACGTAGCCTTGGGAATCGAGCAGCGGACCGCCACTATTGCCTGAATTGATCGCGGCGTCCGTTTGGATCATGTCTTCCAGATCGCTGCGTTCCTCGCTTTGAATTTTGCGATGCAGCGAGCTGACGATGCCGGTGGTCAACGTGCCGGCGAGACCGAACGGATTGCCGATGGCGAGCACTTTCTGCCCCACCTGAAGGTTGTCGGAATCGCCCAGCTTGAGAAAGGAGGTCAGTTTCTTCTTGGGCTCAATCTGGATCAGCGCGAGATCGTGACCTGGGTCGCGATGCAACACCTTCGCTTTGTAGCGACTCTGGTCGGGAGGCATGGTCACTTCCACGTCGGAACTGCCGCTGATCACGTGATAATTGGTGAGAATCTGACCATCGGCATTAATGAGAAATCCCGAACCCAAACCTTGT
The DNA here is from genome assembly GCA_025980665.1 of Bryobacteraceae bacterium. Taxonomy (GTDB): domain Bacteria; phylum Acidobacteriota; class Terriglobia; order Bryobacterales; family Bryobacteraceae; genus Palsa-187. The sequence continues at coordinate 5,055 of JAICXC010000149.1, read as the reverse complement.
ACAGCCTGCACCCCAAAGAAGAAATCCCGCTGATACACGGTGCTGGTAATGTACACCACGCTTTCCTTCGAAGCCTTATAGATATCGATGTTGTTGGTTTCATCGGCGCTGAGACCCGCGGAGTATGCCACCGACGGCCCGGTCCATACGGGTCCGCGGTCCGTCCAGAGATTGCGCACCGGAGAATTCTGGCGGCTGGTGAGGAAGACAAAGACGCCGACCAATGCCAGAGCGATTAAAAATGTTCGTAGCTTCATGGATTCAATTTCCGTAACGATTCATACACGGTCCGGACTTGCTGCAGGGTATTTTCCTTGCTTCCGGAGGTGTCGATGATGAAGTCGGCATGCTTCACCTTCTCTTCAAGGGGCATTTGACGGCTCAACCGTTTCAGGACTTCCTCACGGCTGACTCCGTCCCGCTCCATCGATCGTTCGATCTGCTGTTCAGGGCGGCAGACGGCGACAATTAAGCGGTCGTAATCCCTATAACTGCCCGTCTCGACCAGTATCGCAGCTTCGGTAACGGCGATGCCATCGGGATGTTCGCGGGCGAATTCGTCCGCCAGCTCGCGTTCGCGCAGCTTCACAGGCGGATGCACCAGGGCGTTCAACTTGGCGAGTTGCTCGGGATCGGAGAAGACGATTTTCGCGAGCCGTCTTCGATTGATTTTGCTATCGGGGTCCAGGATCTGGTTGCCGAACGTCGCAACCACGGCCTCGTAGGTTTCCCCGCCCTGTTCGAGCACCTGGCGACCCAGGACATCGGCCTGGATCAGCAGGCAGCCTAGATCGGACAGAGCGCGGCCCACGAAGCTTTTGCCGCTGGCTAGCCCACCGGTGAGGCCGACTTTAAGCATTGGTTCGAGACGCGGCGCCGGCCTGGTGCTGTTCCGCGAGCGCCACGGTATTCGCCATCAGCATCGCGATGGTCAGAGGACCCACGCCGCCCGGTACCGGCGTATACGCCGACGCCACACGGGCGACTTCGACGGGATGAACGTCGCCGACCAGGACGGAGCCTTTGCGATCGAACTCTTCGGCCTTGCCCAGGCGTTCCGCCGCCGCGCGATCGGTTACGCGATTCATGCCGACATCGATGACCGTCGCTCCGGGAGCCAGGAAGTCGCCGGTCACCATACCGGCTCGGCCTATAGCGGCCACCAGAATATCGGCACGATGGCATTCGTCGGCCAGTTCCGAGGTGCGGGAGTGGCAGATCGTCACGGTGGCGTTTTCATGCAGCAACATGAGCGCCATCGGTTTGCCGACGATATCGCTGCGCCCCAAGACGACCGCGCGGCGTCCATCGACGGGAATCTTGTAGTACTTGAGCAGTTCCATGATGCCTGCGGGTGTGCAGGCTCGCGGCGCCGGCCGGCCTGCCACCAGATGGCCGACGTTGACAGGGTGGAACCCGTCGGCGTCCTTATCCGGCGCGACACTTTCCAAGACCTTCCGGGTGTCGACATGCTTGGGTAAAGGCATCTGCACCAGAATGCCGTCGATCTCGGGACGGCGGTTGAGATCGTCGATCAGCGCCAGCATTTCCTCGGTGGTGATGGTTTCCGGAGGCGTGAGCTTATCGCTGAAAATACCGATTTCGCCGCAGGTCTTGATTTTGCTGCGAACGTAAACTTCAGAAGCCGGATTGTGGCCTACTAAGACCACAGCCAGCCCGGGTTTGCGCTTGAGTTGGGCGATGCGCGGTTTCAGCCGCTCCAGGATTTCGTTGCGGACGGCGGTGCCGTCCAATATTTGAGGCATTCACAGCGAGTTTAGCAAACGCCGATCCGTACTAGAGCATCAAAGATGCTACAATAGAAGCATCATGAGCATCAGAACCACTGTGACGCTCGATAAGGACGTTTACGATCGCGCCAAAGACTTCAGCAAGACGCGGGGGATTCCGTTTCGGGAAGCTCTCAATGAGCTTGTCCGAACCGGCCTTCTGGCTGAAATTGCGCCCAAGCCCAGGAAACCTTTCCATATCAAGCCGTTTCATATGGGTGTGGTTCCCGGCCTTGACTATGACGATATCGAGGGTTTGCTTGAGTACGGCGAAGGGCCGTACCACCGGTGACCATACTCGACGCGAACATTCTCCTGTACGCGTATAACGCCGACGCATCCCAACACCTGGACACACGGCGGTGGCTCGAACAACAACTCACCGCACCGGGCCGGATAGGCATTCCCTGGGTAAGCTTTTGGAGCTTCCTGAGGATCTCTACAAATCCCCGGCTGACAAGAGTAGCGTTGCAAGTTGAGGAAGTGTTTCAGGCGGTCCACGAACTGCTTAGTCATCCGCAAGTGACCATCGTGGAGCCGGGACAGCGCCACGCCGAAATACTGGAACAACTCATGCGGCAAGCCGGAGCGACCGGTCCTCGCGTAACCGACGCGGCGCTGGCGGCTCTCGCCATCGAACACGGAGCGACGCTTGCATCCACCGATCGTGACTTCAGCCGGTTTCCGAATCTCCTCTGGATCAACCCCCTGTCAGCCCGGTAAGATTTTCGAAAAAAACTTGTCATAAACCGGCCTCGAGCGGCGTTGTAGAGGTGTGGATGCATCACGCGAAGCGCTGGTCGAGATGAATGTGGGCGAGGACCGGCTGGATATTGAGGCTATCTTTCATGCCCACTATGAGCGCATCGCGCGGGTGATTGCGCGGGTTCTCAAGGATCCATCGCGTGCGGAGGAACTCGCAGTCGAGGTTTTTCTAAAATGGTCGCGAAACCCTGGGGCGCACGGTGAAAACGCTTCGGCATGGCTATATCGGGTCGCGGTACGGGCGGGCTTGGATGAGCTCCGCCGCGAAACTCGCCGCTCCCGACGGGAAAGCCTGGCGCGGTTCTTCCGCCCTTCGCCGACTCCAGAGGACGTGAGAACGACTAAAGAAGATCAGGAACAGGTTCGCGCTGTGCTGGCCGCCATCCAATCGCGCCAGGCGGAGTTGCTGATCCTTCGCAGCCATGGGCTCAGCTACGAAGAACTAGCGGCGGCACTGAACCTGAACCCGGCCTCGATTGGAACTTTTCTCAGCCGTGCAGAACAAACTTTCCGAAAGGAGTACATCAAAAGATATGGACCCCAATAGAAACGAATGGGTGGAAGAACGTCTGGCGGCGCTCCGGCCGGACGGCCAGTGGCACGCCGATGTATCGCGGGGTCTGGCGCGGCTTCGGGAGCGACGCCAACTGAAGGGAAATCGCACGCGGAGGTGGCGCTGGGTGGCCGCGGGAGCGATCGCAGCAAGCATTCCGTTGATGGCGTTCCCCACGACACGGGCTTTCGCGCAGCGCTGCGTTTCGGCTTGTGTCGGCCAGTCCAACTGGGTGCACGGCTTGCTCGCTCGTAATGTGTCCGGCGCCGTGCCAAGCTCGGTACTGTCGAAGCCAACGGAGCGGGCGATGGCTCCCGATTTCGTCCTAGCCGACGCTTCCGGTAAACCCGTGAGGTTGTCGGAATTGCGCGGCAAAGTGGTTTTGCTGAACTTTTGGGCGACGTGGTGCGCGCCCTGCTCGGCCGAGATCCCGTGGTTCATCGAATTTCAGAAAGGTTACGAGAGTGCGGGATTTGCGACGATCGGCGTTTCGCTGGACGAAGATGGCTGGAGTGCCGTTAAGCCTTATATCGAAGCCCACAAGATCGATTATCGGGTGATGGTGGGCAACGACGACTTGGCTCAATTGTACAGCGCAAATTCGCTACCGACCACCTTCATCATCGACAGGTCCGGCCGGATTGCCGTTACTCATATCGGCATCTGTGGCAAGGGCGAATATGAAGCGGACATCAAAAGAGTGCTCGACGAGCAACAATAAAGGAAGGCATCAGATTATGAAAATACTACGAATCGGTTGTATCGCCGCAGTCCTAATGCTTCCAGCTTTCAAGAGCGGAGGGGCGAGCTTGCCGGCGCGAGTCGACGGGCATCGGTCGGGTCTGACGGCAAGAGTCGTTGCGGCCGACGGGACCAGCCGAATGGTGAGGCTCGAAGGAATCGGATGCACGGAAAGCATGTGCTCCAGAGTCTTCATTAGAAGCAAAGCGGCAGGTGGAGCACCGCTGCAAACCTGGCTCGATTCTGTCGCATCGATCCAAGATGCGACCGCCAGCGATGCCCTGTTCGTGATGCGGGACGGTACCGAGCGGCGGCTGGCCTTCGTGCCCGATTTCCGCGTCCTCTACGTGTCGAATCCGAACGGTCGCACAGAGAAACTCGACTTGGCTACCATCCGGTCGCTGGCATTGCTCGACGCCGGGAAATAAGAATCCTTCAAAAACGCAACAGGTAACTGACCTTCACGAACACCTGCGACGCTGTCTGCAAATCCGGATTGGGAGTGCGGACCAGCGTAGCGGGCTCACCCCGTACAAATTCTGGGCGTCGTAAGCCAGCCACGCTTTGGTTTCGCTGCTGGCAGTTTTCCTGTCATCGGGATTGCGCTGGATGAAATCGGACACGGGCATCGCGCCGTCGGGCGGGAGAGCGTTGAAGTACTCATCAAGGACCGGCGGGGTGGAGACGCGAGTGATGTGTAAGTTCCTGGCGGCGTGAAGTGGCGGCGTATGCTTTTTTAAAGACGTCCAATTCCGGGAAAGTTCCAAGTTTTGAATTTAATCGGCTGCTGCCCGATGAAATGCCAGTATTGCGGACACTGCGCCGGGATCGGCATTCGCCAGAGCCTTCGCGATGGCGCTCGCCCGGTCGTCGAGCTCGAACGGTGGAGTCATCGCGTGCACTAGTCCCCACGCCAGTGCCTCGGGAACCGTGAACACGCGCCCGGTGAGCGACAATTCGCGCGCGCGCCGGTCTCCGATGGCGGCCGCTACTGCGCCGAGTATTCCGGGATGGCAGCGGCCCTCGCGAATATCGGTTAGCCCGAAGCTCGACCCTTGTGCAGCAACCGCTACGTGCGCATTGGCGATCAGCGCCACACCGGCCGAGACGGCGACTCCTTGCATCGCCAACACAATCGGTTTCGAAGAGCGGCAACCGAAAGAGAAGATCCCTTCGGGAAGCGGTTGGGCGAAATCCATACCGCCG
>JAICXC010000206.1 GCA_025980665.1 Bryobacteraceae bacterium | reverse complement strand
GGCACATCCGATGCGGAGTTATTCGGATCGGAGCGGTATGGGCACTTTACCTATGCGATTCCCGTCGATACGCGGGACCAGTACACTCTGGTCCTGCATTTTGCGGAACATTATTTCGGCACCGGGTCAGCCGCCGGCGGAGCCGGCAGTCGACTCTTCAACGTCTTCTGCAATGGCAGGACGCTTCTCGAGAACTTCGATATCTACAAAGAAGGCGATAGCCTCCACCTCCTCACCAGGACCTTTCAGCACCTGAAGCCTTCCCCCCAGGGGAAGCTCAATCTCACCTTCGAGCCTGTCGTGAATAATGCCACCGTATCCGGGATTGAAGTTCTGGACGAATCCCGCTAGGCATCTGCGTCACGCCGGCTGCCGGTCGTCAACTCCGGTCTGATTCACATCTCTTTTGCGGCGGCAACTAAATCGGTTTGTCCTAGAATCGTATAAAACCACGTCGGGGGGCAATCAACACGCATGGGTTTAGTTGCGCGATCGCTTGCGGTCTTTCTGGCCGTCCTGACTTCATGGCTTGCTCTGCCCCTGGCGGCACAGGCGCCGCACCCTGCCCGCCAGATCACGGTCAACATCGACGACCCGCGGGGACCTGTTGATCGCTTTTTCGATCTTTCCGTCGGATCCGATTACCCGGGCACACTGATTCGCGATAATAGTCAGGCGCAGCTCAGGCTGGCGGAGGACGAGTTAGGCTTCCGCTATTTGCGGTTTCACGCCATCTTTCATGATGTTCTGGGCACCGTGCGAATCGTCGACGACCAGACTGTGTATGACTGGTCGGGAATCGATCGGCTCTATGACAACTTACTGGCGCGGCATATCAAACCGTTTGTGGAGTTAGGCTTCACGCCAAAAGCGCTGGCCAGCTCCGATAACAGCATCTTCTACTGGCACGGCAACACATCGCATCCCGATCCCGCACGCTGGCGCGGCCTGATCGACGCCTTCATTCGCCACATCGAAACGCGGTATGGGAAGGATGAAGTACGCACGTGGTACTTCGAGGTCTGGAACGAACCCAACCTGTCGGGCTTTTGGGAAGGAGCTGACCAGAACGCTTACTTTCAGCTTTACGACCTCACGTCAAAAACGATCAAGCCGATCGATCCCGAGCTGCGTGTCGGCGGCCCTTCTACCGCGGGCGCAGCGTGGATTCCCGAGTTTCTGGCGCATGTGAAACAGAGTGGCGCCGCGGTGGATTTCGTCACCACACATACCTATGGCGTCGACGGCGGATTCCTGGATGAGCACGGTAAAACTGATGTGAAACTGTCTCCTTCGCCCACTGCCGTCGTTGGTGACGTTCGCCGTGTGCGGCAGGAGATCTCCGCTTCGCCCTTCCCTCGTCTGCCCCTTTACTTCACCGAATGGAGCACCAGCTATACTCCCGCCGATCCCGTCCACGATTCGTACGTGAGCGCGCCCTATATCCTCACGAAGCTCAGGCAATCGCAGGGGCTGGCGCAGGGAATGAGCTACTGGACTTATTCCGACTTGTTTGAGGAGCCCGGCCCGCCGCCTGCGGCATTCTATGGCGGATTCGGCTTGCTCACGCGCGACGGTATTCGGAAGCCTGCATTCTTCGCGTACAAATACCTGCATGCTCTTCGGGGAGACGCGCTTGCATCGTCGGACCCACAATCCCTGATCGCCGTGAATCAAGGAAATCTTGCCGCGGTCTTATGGGATTTCGAGCAGCCAGTGCAGAAAGTCAGTGATCGAACCTTCTACACAAGGATATTTTCGGCGCACCCAGCCGCTCCCGTCGAATTACGCACGATGCACCTTGCTCCTCGTGCCGAATACCACCTGCGGGTGTATCGAACCGGATTTCGCGCCAATGATGCATATTCCGCGTACCTGGAAATGGGCGCTCCCAAAGATCTGACCGCGACCCAGTTAGCCTACCTCGACCAGCTAACGCGCGATTTGCCCGTAATCGAGCGCGATTTGCGCAGTGATTCCGATGGCACATTAGACTGCACCATCCCCATGAACAGCAATGATGTTGTGCTGGTTAAGCTGGAGCGCGTTTCGTAGGACAAAACACAGCCCGACTGAATTCCTTGAGCGAAGCCCGCGTCGCGGGACCTGGGAGGGAGTGGTCCGGCTCACGCGATTCCTTCGCCTCGGCTCCACGGCTAGAATGCGACCTGTGGATGCGCTGTCTGGCACACGATCCTGCGCCGGAGTGTGATTGGTGGAAGAGATGAGTTGGAAGAGTTTGCGGATTCTCTGTGTCCCTGGTTTGCTACTCTGCTTTGCGGCAAGTGGCCTCACGGCGCTCCCTCAGAATGTCGTTTCAACCAAGGGCGATCCGGCAGCACTGGTGAATCCGCTGATCGGTACAACCAATGGTGGCAACGATTACCCGGGCGCAACATTGCCGCTGGGGATGGTTGCGTGGAGTCCCGAAGAACCACGGAATCGTCCTCGTCAGCAGGTACAGGGCGTTCCCGGTTCAATGCACGACGATCGCGGCCGGCCGGCGGCTCCGGGGGGCTATGAGTACTCCGCCAGCCGCATCAGCGGATTTTCATTAACCCACCTGATGGGAACGGGCTGCGCCGGCGCGAGCGGCGACATCCCGTTCATGCCGTACGTGGGAGAAATCACTTCGTCCCCTGCGGATGATCCCACTGCGGAGAGATACGGCAGCACGTTCTCGCACGCGAACGAAATGGCATCAGCGGGCTACTACTCCGTCCATCTCGATAATGGCGTCCGTGCGGAGCTGACGGCAACGAAGCGCACGGGCTCAGGCCGATTCACCTATCCCACCGGAAAGCCGGCGGTGATGTTGGTACGGACCGCCTACTCGGAGACCGGCAGCACCGACGCAGCCACGCACATCGATCCCCGGACCAGAACGATCTCAGGTTCCGTGACCAGCGGGAACTTCTGCGGCTACATCGGAAACGCTGACCGGCGCAGCTATTACACGCTCTACTTTGTCGCTCATTTCGACACACCGTTTTCCGCCGCGGGTACCTGGCAGGACGCCGCCGTGCGACCCGGCACCTCCGACGCCAGCGGCGGCACAACCTATGGATCGAACGGCTTTGTCCCACCAGGGAAAGGATCGGGCGCCTGGGTCGTCCTCGATACATGGAAATCCAATACCGTCGGGGTGCGAGTAGGCATCTCTTACGTCAGCCAGGAAAATGCAGAGGCCAACCTCCGCGCTGAGAATCCCCCCGAATTGTCCGGCGGGACGTCCTTCGATGCTGTCCGGCAGCAAGCCCATGCGGCATGGAATGACATGCTCCACCGCGTC
>JAICXC010000118.1 GCA_025980665.1 Bryobacteraceae bacterium | reverse complement strand
CTTCGATCCGGGCGAGATCGACGGCCTGCTCGCACTTGAAGACGAGGAAGCTGCCAACGCCGCCCCACCGCTTCCTGAGTCTCCCGTTTCACGATCTGGCGATCTTTGGCTCCTAGGAGCGCACCGTGTGCTTTGCGGCGATTCAACAAGTCCGGAAGCTGTAGCCAAGCTGCTCGGTGAACGCAAACCACGGCTGATGGTCACAGATCCTCCGTATGGAATCGAACTGGATTCCGAATGGCGCGATCGCGCTGGTCTTAACGGCTGCGGGCCGGCTGAAGCGAGCTATATGAAGAAACGCACTGCCGGGCACACGGAGACGGCGATCTCGGGTGATACACGCGCCGACTGGTCTGAAGCGTTCGCGCTCATTCCGTCACTCGAGGCCGCGTATGTCTGGCACGCGTCGAAGTTTACTCGGGAAGTCCTGGATGGGCTGCTGAAGATCGGGTTCCTTCACCACCAGCAGATTATTTGGAATAAGGGCAGAACGGTCCTGACTCGGACGCTGTACTGGTTTCAACATGAGCCTTGCTGGTTTGTGCGAAAGAAGAACGCTCCCTGGTACGGCAAGGCCGGAGAGAACTCGACCATCTGGGACTCGCCATCGCCCAAATTCATCATGGGCGGGGCCGACGAAGATAAATACGATCACCCGACCCAGAAGCCAATCGATCTGATGCGGCGCCCAATCCTGAACCACCTGCGTCGCGGCGAGCTGGTTTACGATCCCTTCCTTGGAAGCGGAACCACGTTAGCGGCTGCGGAATTGACCGAGCGCGTCTGTTACGGCATGGAACTGGATCCCAAGTACGCCGACGTGGTGATCGCGCGCTGGCAAACACTCACTGGCAAGAACGCCACGCTCGATGGCGATGGCCGCACGTTCGAGGAGATCAAAGCAGAGCGCGCAGGAGTAACTGCGTGAATGGAACGCTGCCTTCGGGAGATCGCCGCCATCGAAGCCGATATTCTCGCCGGCAATCCCGACATCGCGGGCTTGATCCTAGGGCTTGTGGACTGGAACGTCGAACTTCGCATCCTCCAGAACGAAAAACGCCGCCGGGAGGATGCCCGGCGGCGCGTGGGGATCGAAACTGGGTATGCTCAGGCTTTGACGGAGTAGGTCCGCTCGCCGTCCTCGCCCTTGGTCGACGTGACGGTCTGTCCCAGCTTCTTGCCAACGGTTCCCGAAAGAAACCCGCGTACGGAATGCGGCTGCCAGCCCGTGGCTTTCATAAGCTCCTTGGATGTTACGCCGCCCGGGCGCTTCAGCAGTTCGAGAACCTTTGCGGCTTTGCTGCCGTGGCGCGTTCCGGCGGCCTTTGCGCTCTTGGGCGCTTTCTTGGCCGGGCTGGCCTTCTTCCCCGACTTGGCCTTTTTGGGCGCAACGTTGCGCGCACGTTTGGCGGTGCTGGCCTTTGGGGTGGCTTTTTGCTCCTCGGATATGGAGGCCGGGGCGGTTTCAAGTGCTTCTGCGGTCGAAATCATATGATCTTCTCCTTTATTGGCGGGGTTTCCGCATCACATCAATCGCTCTGGTCGGAGACAGAAGCAAGCAGATTCTGGAGCAATTCGAGGCGATGGAACGGCGATGGAGCCTCCATTTTCTGGCCCAGATGATCGCAGGTGAGCGCAGATGAGCGGTCACGGGGCAAAATTCCCCCATAAGCAAGGAGGACGCTGCTGCGGTCCTGCTCACTTAGCGCACGGTGGAAGATGCGGCTCAATCAGTTGGAATCGGTCCCGCTACACTACGGCGCTGGCAAAAGGAGCCGGAGTTCCAAGCCATTTACCGCGCGGCGAAATGGGCCGCCTACTCCCAGTCCGTTGGGCGGCTTCACCAGATGTCCGCTGCGGCCGTTTCGACGTTGGGGAAAGTGATGGTGGACCCCAGCACTCCCGCTGCTGTCAAGGTTCGAGCTGCGGACAGCATCTTAAACCACACCATCAAGGCGATCGAGACTGAGAATCTCGAAGCGCGCCTAACGGAATTGGAACGGTCTGCGGAAGCCACGAAGAACGACGAGCGCCGTCGTTAGCGAGCCGAGCATGGGTTTAAACGCGAGACTCAAGGCAATGGAACGGCATCAGCGCCGGATCTTCAAGGAGCCGCTTCGGATAGTCGTCAGCCGAGTTGGGCCGCTCAACCTGGCGAAGGCCACGTGCACGCGAACAATGTGGCCAAACGGACATCTTATGGAAATCGTGAACATCACGGCAGCGACAGTGGCTTGAGTAAAGAAGACCTGGAAAGCTTCATCCAAAGTTTCCCGGTGGAACGCCGCCCATGATTGGCAAGAAGTTTTACCGGCGGTTAGCACTACTGGAAGTGGAACTGGCGCCACTTCCCGAGCCCAAAGTGTGGCAAATCGTCTATTCGGCTGGCGATGGAAAAGAAGAACTCGGCACAGGATTGAATGGTATCCGCCGCGCCACCGCCGTGGAAAAGGAAAGACGATTGTCGTATACCCGATGGCCAATCTCCTCCGGCGACTTAAAAAGCTCGAAGTGGTGATGCTCGATGACGTTGGCTTTGGTGACGGCGTCACCGGCTTGGTGGGCCTACTGGATGGAGCAGCTCTACAAATACCTCGATAGAGATCCTGATGCAGGGAATACTAAGTTCCGCTTGAAGTGCTCCGCGCCTACATGCGAGACGCTGATCCGGACGGGATCGAAGGCGATGTCGAAGCTTGATAGGCGCGGTTAGCGTCTCATCCGGAATACCGCCCAGGTGAAAAACACCTACCGATAATACGAATTATCGGCCGACTATCTACCGCCTGCAGCAGGGCAGCGGGCCATACCATAAGGTAATCCCAAGTCGGCGATGACAAAAACTAATGGACGGGTTAGCCGACCACTCGGGAGCTATCCGGCTTTCCACTGAAAAAGCATTGAATTACTGGGGCAAAATGACGAAAAGTGATGTTCCAAGGCGGAAAGGTATGGTGCCGGCCCGGGGGAAGCTGCACAAGTAGATTCGGCGTTACTTCTCCAGATTGGCCCGCCAGTTGCAGGGTGGCCAACGGCGAGCACTTTACAGCAGTGAATGATGCTGGCTCCGTTTACGGTCTGGATCGTTGAGTGGCCCGTCGCGGCGCAACGAAAGGGAGAACATGATGAACGGATGGATGGGCGGAAGCGGATGGATGGGCGGAGGGATGTGGCTTTGGACAGTGATCGCCGTACTGCTGGTGGTCCTCCTGGTTGTCGCGATTAACAAGCTGTCCGCGAAATAATCGAGCGTTCAAGACCTTCCTGTTAAGGGAACGGTTGAGCATGAAAGTGCCTATGCTGGTCAAATTGTCCACTGACAAAACCGTGAGTGAAGCTGCGGCTGCCTTGCAGACCGCCGTACAGGCCAATCACTTTGGCGTCATGCAGGTTCACAACCTCAAAGAAACCATGACGAAGAAAGGTGTGGAGTTCACGCGTGAATGCTTGATCTTCGAGGTCTGTCAACCTCAACAAGCGAAGAAGGTGCTCGATGAAAATATGAGCATCTCCACCGCACTGCCATGCCGGATCTCCATTTACGAGGAGAACGGCAAAACTATTTTGGCGACTTTGAAGCCCACCACGCTTCTGGCGATGTTCAACGCGCCGCATCTAGAAAGTGTGGCGCAGGAGGTGGAGGCCACGATTGTCAAAATCATGAAGGAAGCGGTATCAGGCTAGTTGGCCGGCACCGGATGTCGATCGAGCCTCAAAAGCGCACCTGCGATCTCGTTAACTACCTTCTCCTCGCTGCTGCGGCTTGCTTCGCTGCGCGGTAGCGACGAGAGCTCCAGATGGACCAACTCGTGAACTATGGTTAGTTCCATGTCATCCAACATCTCACGAACCGGCAGCCGGTAGTCGGAAGCATCCTGCACTTTGATCACGGCACTTTTCTTACCGTTGTCCCAGCGAACGCCGCCCAGTGTGTTTTCCTTTAGATCGTCGCGACGGGTCATAATGACTGAGATTTGCCAGCCCTCCAGATTGAGGCGCTTGCTCCAAACGGACAGCCTTTCATTCACAAACCGTTCGGCTAGCTGACTCTGTTCCCGGCTACTTAGACAGGGGGCTCCGGCGCCTACGCCGGAGGCTGCTTGACCATCAATCAGGCGAAGGACCGCAGAACAATCGCCGCGCGCAGCGGTCTTGCCATTCAGTGCCGCTTCACGCTGGGCGGACGGTCGAACATCAGAGGGTGTTTGCGCGAGCGCCGTAGCAAGAGTCACTAGCGCGAGCAAACCCATGCTGACAGACTTGCCTTGGGTCATTACGCTCGAAACCAAACGGCGGTAGTGCACAGCCTGAGTATAGGTCGCGCAAGGACACACCTCAAATCGAAAGGTTTGATGACGCCCATAACCGATTGTATTGACCCAAGCCGTTGAAACAATACGGCTTGGCGGACGCGAAATTCTCTGACCAATTAGCCTAATCTCCAGAACTTCGGCGCTCTACTTTAACGGCTCGGCACTCATGAACTGTGGTGACCGACTTGCCCTCGACTACTGCGTAGGAAGCAGTCCTCGATGCGCAGCACTCGGACGAGTTTCCGAATTGCGGTACGTGCGATGTTTGCAAGTTGCTCGATTGAGGCTTGAAAGGAGAAAGTCATGAGAACCAAAAGTATCCTATTGACCGGCGCACTGTTGATTGGAGCGAACGCTTTAATGGCGGTTCAAGCTGCATCGGCGAACAATAATTGGATCGATCAGTTGTACAAGGCGAAATTGGGCCGCAGTTCCCCGGCGGAAGAGGCTCGTCTGAGAGCTGAGGGGGCAAATACCGCGTTCCGGGAGGATCCGACGGTCGTAGTGGCTGGGCCGGCCAATCCCTGGCTTGAGCAATTCTACAGGAAAAAGTTGGGCCGAAACTCCCCGATGGAAGAGTCTCGTCTGAAAGCCGAGGGGGCAAACACAGCGTTCCGTGAGGACACCACCCGCCAAGCCCGACCGGCTAACAACTGGTTCGAGAATTTCTATAAGGCCAAGTTCGGCCGCAGTGTCCCGAAGTGACGGCCAGCGGTGATACTGGGTCTGTCCTCGTCGAGCGCATGTGATCCGTACCGAAAATGCCGGGTGGGACGTTCGGTCCCGCCCGGTCGAGGATGGCCCGATAGCCGCGGCGCAATGCGGGTTTCGCTCGCAGGTAGCGGCATGTGAGTGAATCAGTTAAGTTCAGCCGATCAGGAGGCAGTCAGTTCCTGGATGACCTTGTATCCGAAAACTATCTCCACCGCAATCCTGTGAAAGCCTTCCGATAATAGTACATAATGGGCCACTCCCTTGATTCCGATGTGGCTCTGGACTCGGCAGGATAACTTCCGGATCAGCCGTGATGATCTAGCTAGACAACTGGGTTCCATTGAAGGATCTGCATGCGGAGCCAGGGGCAGAAGACCTGGTCGAATCTCCGGCGATGCGGCCTATGTCAACTTCGCCTTGGCAATGATGCAACATGCGGAATCGCGCTGGGTGAAGTCCGGCCCCAAAGACTAAGGCCCCTCGCTAGCGGGAGCGGGCGATACTGCTGACCCAAGGAACTCCGAAGGTGCCAGACTTTACACCGACCGTAACGTAGTCGCCTGCATGGGGGAACGGCTCGAAATGGCCCACATAGAGGGACTCTTTCGTCCGGCCAAAACGCCAAGATCGCACGACCAGTCCGTCCGGCACCCATCTAGATCCGTACGTCCTTTCAACGACGACCGTCTGGTGACGGATTTCCTGTGAAGGGTCGAGTGCCCCATTCGCAAAGAACGAGCCAGCCATTATCCAAGGCAGCAGGGAAACCACTAGGTATGCCGCAGTGATGCTCCTGTCTTTCCGTAAGCCCTCGCGGAGAGACAATACCCCCATGATAAGAGCAGCAGCAAGGAGAATCATCATTGTTCCCATTTCGACGGGCGGGTAGCGCCGCAATGCGAAGTTCGCAGCAAGGAAGCCAAAAAGGGATATGGGTGTGAGGGTTTTCATGCACACACCGTTGGATCAACCCGGCACCCAGTTTTGGTGCCCGGAGCTAGAGGGCTCGCGATTCTCCACCACACGAAGTTTCATGCGCATCCGAGTTAATTGTGACCGCAAGTTGCCGCTGGAAGGAACATGGACCTTCACAATCTTGCTCATGCGATAGCGTCATACGGGGGTTCTTCTGCGCTTAATGCGGCGATAGAATGGGGGTGCCAGCGGTACTTGCCCGGCGCTGAGTGGGGACTCCTTCTCAATTGCGCGTTTCCTTCTCCATCAGCCACAAGTCTGGCGGCTGGATCGGTGGCGACCGAGCATCGTGGAGGTGACGATGGACGAAGACATCAGACGGAAGATTCTAACGCTTTTGGATCAGCACCGGATCATGACGATTGCCACGCTAAGGCCAGACGGCTGGCCGCAGGCGACGACCGTGGGCTATGCGAACGAAGGCCTCACGATTTACTTCCTCTGCGGCCCGGATAGCCAGAAGGCGAGAAATCTAGCCCGAGATAATCGGGTGTCGCTGACGATCGATCACGACACGCCGCAAGTGATGGATATTACCGGACTGTCCATGGCGGCGCACGCGCAAGCAGTGGTCGATTCAACCCAAGCGGGGAAGGCCTTAGGCTTGCTCATGCTGAAGTATCCGCAGCAGGACTCCATACCATTGCCGATGCCGAGTCCAAAGGATGTCCGAATATTCCGCGTGACCCCGACGGTGATCTCCGTGCTCGACTACTCCAAGGGATTCGCCCACACCGATCTCGTCACCTGTTAGGACGGTTTCCGCGTTCCTGGTGACCTGAGCAGCCACGGTCAATAAAATAGCGAAGCCCTCGCGCAAGAACGTACCTACTGATCAAGCACGTGCCTACTGATAATGATAATTAACGGGTAGCTTCACACAAAGTAGGAACCGAGCCGGTGAGCGTGGCATCAAGATGTGACAGCGGCGATGGGAATCTGGCCTTGCTCGCGAGCCGGGGAGAGGATAAACTCGCGGCTGATGCAGCTCCTCGCAGTCTCACTCCTTCTTGCGCTGTCCGCATCCGCTCAAACCTTTGAAGTCACCTCTGTTAAGCCATTCAAACGGGGCGACCCCGGCTTCCAGGGCATACAACCGGCTTGTAACGGCGGCCACTTCACCGCAGTAACGCCGTTGTTCCTCACGATGGAATGGGCTTACGACATGTCCCCGAATCAAGCCGACGAATTTCGCGCGAAGATGCCGGAGTGGGCACAAAGCATCTCCGGAGCGTATGAACTCCAAGCGACAACTCAACCGGGCGTTACCGAGGATAAGTGCCGGAAAATGGCGCAGCACCTATTTGAAGATCGCTTTCATTTCAAATATCACCTGGAAACCGTCATGGGCAGGGTGTACGAAATGGTTCCCTCCCGTGGAGCTTTGAAGATGCAGCCCGCTGATGACTCCCCGGGTTGGAGCGTGACCATCAATGGACGGGAAGGACAGCCCCTGCCAGGCATACCTGTGCGCAAAGGCGTAACGATGGATGAACTGGCGAACTGGATCGCTGCGACAAACCCGGACCGCACTCCCGTCATCAACAAAACAGGTCTTCAGGGAGTGTACAAATTCAAGATCGCTTTTTCTGCGGGTGCGGGTTTAAACCGCGACTTTGCAGATCCAGACGTGGTCACTGCCGTCCAACAGCAACTCGGACTGAAGTTACAAAAGAGCCGCGGTCCGGTCCAACACTTTATTGTGGACTCCATCGAAAAACCAGAGGAAAATCGATAAACTTTCTCGCGCTCTTGTTCGCCCTCTCCGCACGCGCGCAAACCTTGATTTGACTTCAGTCAAGCCAAACGGTGGATCTCAGTCGTCGCGCAAACGACAATGCTAGCCGAAACGGCGTTGTGGAAAGTCAGGCGATGACTCTTTAGGATGGCCGTATCGGTTCCGATGATGCCCCATAACGGTCACTCTCAGAGCGTGCGGTCCCGAACCGGAAAGATAGCTTCCGGATCCGCCGGTCTTTGAACCCGACTTTGACCCGACGCGTTTGAGTGACGGGGGTGGCATGATTGTTTCCGGATTGTCGGCTACTCTCCAATACTTTCCGGAGGAACCTCCGGATACGCCTTAACCGTAGGGAGCGATGTACATTGTTGGAATTGATCAGGGCAGTTGGAACACCCACACCGCCGGAGAACGGTCCAGGTTCTGGATTTCCGGCGTCAGCGCCGCGAACCCGGTCGCCTGCGCGCCGCCGTTGCCGACGCCGATCGCGATGTACTGCTTACCGTTCACCGTGTACGCAATCGGCGCGTTGCTCGGCACATCGCTCAGACGCGTTTCCCAGAGGAGTTTGCCCGTCTGATCGTCGTAAGCGCGAAAATACCGGTCGATTGATCCGTTGAAGATCACCCCGCCGGCCGTATCCAGCGCGCCGCTCGACACGGGCGCGCGATGACGCTCCGTCCACACCACTTCGCGCGTCGCCATGTTAATGGCTTCCACCCGGCCGTACTTGCCATCCGAATCCGGACGAGGCCGCAGAGTGGGACGGCCGCCCGCCGACAAAAGGCCCGCACGGCCGCCATCAGTGACCGGCGTCAAATCCATACACGCCTCGATAAGCGGTACGTACATAATCTTCGTGTCCGGGTTGAACGAACCCGGAATCCAGCTTTTGGCGCCATTCACATTGGGACAGACCATCTTCGATTGCCCGTTGCCCGGCATCGTTAGCGGATTGATGGTCTTCTTGCCGGTGACGGGATCGATGGAGGAAACGATGTTTTGCAGGCCCAGGTCTTTCGAGTAGATCCACTTTCCCGTTTCCGCGTCGAGCACGTCATAGGTCGCCTGCTTGCCCGAAGTCATGATCACCGGCCGAACCACGCCGTTGACCGGCATGCGTACGATCTGGCGTTCAAACACCCAATCGAGGTCCCACTGATCGTTCGGCAAATGTTGGTAATACCAGACCAGCTTGCCGGTGTCCGGATTGATGGCCAGGGTACAGTCCGTATACAGACCGTCGGTCTTGACGCCCGGCCTCACGGGCTTCACCAGCAAAGCGGTGTCATAGGTCTGTGCAACACCGAAGAACGCGAGGTTGAGCTGAGAGTCGTAGCTTCCCGCGGTCCAAACGGAGCCGCCGTTGCGCTCCTGAGCTGTATGATCGTTCCAGGTATCGCCGCCGGGTTCGCCGGGCTGCGCGATGGTGTTGAATCGCCAGGCAAGATTGCCGGTCTCGGCGTCAAGCGCGACGATGTAGTTCTTTCCGCCAACCCGGCCGCTGGTTCCGATCATCACCTTGCCTTTCGCGACCAGCGGACCGCCGCTGACGTTGAAGCCCCTTTCCTCGACCAGCGGCTGGTCCCAGACCACCCGGCCGGTCTTCACATCCAGCGCCACCGCATGCACGTCGGAAGTCGCCATGTAGACTTTATTCCCGTAAATCGAGATGGCGCGCTTGTTGCCGGCGTTCACGCCCGGAGGCAAGATTCGCGCGTACTGCCATAGCAGGTCGCCTGTGGCGGCATCGAGTGCCTGGAGCTTGTCGCCGGGACTATGCAGGAACATCACGCCGTCATGAACCAGGGGCGTGGCTTCATTGGCGCCTGGAGAAAGCGTCCATGTCCACGCGACGCGCAGATTGTTCACATTCGATTTCGTAATCTGCTTCAGCGGGCTGAATCCCTGATCGTCGAAACCGCGGCGCCACGTGAGCCACTCGCCTGTGGGTGGATTCTGCAGCATCGCGTCGGTGACGGGAGTGATCTTATCCAGAGGGTTGGCCTTCTTCGGCGCCGGAGGTAGCTTCACGCCGGCCGATAAGCCACCGCCCCCTCCGCCCCGTCCTCCCGCCGGAGCGGGAATCGTCACGGAAGCGAGCGCTGCCGAATCCGATGAGAACTCGCGTCGTCCGGTTGCGAAACCATTCTGCTGGAGCACGTAGGCGATGATCTGAGCGTACTCCATGCCGCCGAGGCTTCCGGGATTCCCAGGTGGCATCTTTGTGCTTACATAAGTGAATAAATCAGCCGCAGGTTTCCTGCCGTACTTGCCAAGAAAAGCCGCGCCGCGGAGCGGAGGAGCTGTATTGCCGTCATCGACGTTCGCGCCGTGGCAGCTGGCGCAGTTCTGCTGGTATGCAGCCTTTCCCGCGATCGCTTGTGCCGATGTGAATAGCGCGTCCCCAGGCGGAACTGCGCCGCGCCCGCCACCTGCGATTGGACCCGCGGGTGCCTGAGCGTACAGCTTTGGGGCGGACCCAACCGCGATCAGAACTGAGACTGCTCCACACAAAGCTGTAGACAGCGCCGCTCGCCATCTGTTTTGAAGATTTGTGGATGTCATGGCCATTCCTCCATAGCGGACAGCTAACTGCCAGATTGTACTACTGAATCTTAGCGACGACGACCCGCCGACAAGCCCCGGCTGTGGTCCGCAGGCAGATCGGGGCGCCGAAAAGATGTCGACCTCGCGCCTGACCGGAAGCGCGTCGTCGCTACTTTTCGGCGAACCTGCTATTTAATTGGTCACAAGAGTGCGTTGCCGGCAGGTCAGAACCGCCTTCCGATAATGTGGGATAACGGTCACTTTCACACAACCGGGCTCTGTGGACTCACGGAATAAAATCGTCGTTGCCCGCGCCACAAACTTTTGGCGTCCCTATAACCATCGCCGCACGCGCGATTGGTAATCGACGAACTCGCGCGCAAAGAGAGAGGTGAGCGCCCGTTCCTCCGGTACGATCTGGAAACGGTTGATATAGACAACGAATACAGGAAGAAACATAATGGCGAGCCAATTAGATAAGAAGATCGCCCAAGCAGTCAAAACCAGCAGAAGACCTAGATACATCGGGTTGCGGGTAATCCTATAGATCCCCGAGCTTACTAATGAAGAAGAGGTCTCGGGCTTGGTGGGATTGAGCGTGGTTCGGGCCCGGCGGAATGTCACGACGCCCGAAATCGCAACCATGAGCCCAATGGCAGTGAGTCCAACGCTAAGTAGATTAGCCGCGGGAAAGACCAAAGCAAGGCTCGGTGAGGAGCGCGACGCTAGCCACATCAGTACCGCGGTTACCAAAGCCACGGCGGGCGGCGGAATCTTCAATTCAAGAACGCGCATGACACTCCCTCGGATTACGGCATCCGGGCCCGCCGGTCCTAGAGCCCTTTAGATTGCACCCAACGTTTTAACACGAAAGCCGAGTGGCACAACGTCGGAAGTTGATAGGGGCTCTCCCTTTCGCCTTGCCGATTCCCTTTCGCGGCTCGCGTAGTGTTGCCCGATCGGCGGTCACTTAGGCGCTGGCTTCTGCATCGCAGGGCGATCGATCCGCGGCCTAGAGGCACCCTGCTCCATCCGCTTGCGAACCGCACAAAGCGCGCCCTCCACGTCGCCGCACGGAGTAGCATAGGCAGCCTTACTGATCTCGATCTGAATTTCACAAAACCTGCAGTCGAGATTATACGCATCCCCTACAGTCTTGCTGAGCGCGGGATTGCCGCAGAACGGACATCGTTTCGTAGCCATAATGCCGGTCTCTCTCAGTCGCTAGAAATTCTCGGACACGGCGCGGGATCGACTGCTCTCCAGTCCATGGTACTCAGCGATGCGGTGACTCTAGCCGGGTAAAGCCCGCGGGCGGACTCGGTAGCGGCATGATACAAATCGATGAGGCCCGTGGCTGATGATCCCTCGCTATGCTACCGCGAATGCCTAACGATAATAATTGCATAACGGACCCCTATTCGGGAGCGCACATCAGCTATCGGTTTGAGGAACACAAGTGGCAGCCGACAAAGCGGAGGCAGTATCCCGGCCCAATTACAAGACGGGCGTGACCCCAAACCAAGTCATCCAGGGCCACTATGATGGTGACGCCGTTCAGGGCGATCGGATATTGATCCCGTTAGGAACGCTGAGGTCACGCAGCTGCGCATGTTTGCTTCGAGGCTAGTAGTCGTCTATGGACCGAACCGTTAGCGGCTCAGTTCTTCAACCGATCCTTGGCCTGTTGCTTCGCAATCAGTTTAGCGATTCGCGGTTTGAAGATCTTATGCACGCCCTTGTCGGTTTGTGCAACAGGCTGATTGTTTTCATCGGAAGAGAACCCGGTAATTGTTGCTTTGCGATTCTTGAATTTGCCAACCAGCAGGACATCGCCTACCGCCAGTTTTGGAAGCTGGTAAGCTTTCATGCGGGTCTTGCGCTTATCTGGCTTTGGCATGGCACCTGACCTCGCTAGAAACCCGTTCTGCATCAATACGAAGAGTTGCTTGACGTCCGAGCGCTTGGTCTGTTCCGCGAGGGCATCGATCAACGCCGCCACTACTTTGGTGGGTTGGGTTTTTGTTGGCTGCCATCTGTCCAAAACTACCGTACTGGAAAGAGGAACTTGGTTCCACTGGCGGTTAAGTCGCGTCTGACCACACGGTTGTTTGGGCAGAATTCGACTAGAACGTATGGAGTGCGATCGCCATGCGTAACACGACAGCTAACTGGGGATCAAATCACTAGCGATACCATTAGCATAAAGTGGGGACACATGAGAAAAACCCGTCAGTCCCCGCCCATCGTGATGATCAGAAACCGAC
This sequence comes from Bryobacteraceae bacterium, assembly GCA_025980665.1. GTDB lineage: Bacteria > Acidobacteriota > Terriglobia > Bryobacterales > Bryobacteraceae > Palsa-187. Next base: position 2,544 of record JAICXC010000118.1, on the reverse strand, counting down.
TTTCTCGGGATTCGTGCACGTCCGCGGCGCGCGTGAGCACAACCTCAAGAACATAAACGTCGAAATCCCGCGCGACGCCCTGGTCGTTTTCACGGGCGTCTCTGGCTCCGGGAAGTCGTCACTTGCATTCGGCACGCTGTATGCGGAGGCACAACGGCGTTATCTTGAATCGGTCGCACCCTATGCAAGGCGTCTCTTTGACCAAATGGGTGTGCCGGAAGTAGACTCAATAGATGGGCTTCCTCCCGCCGTCGCGTTGCAGCAACAACGTGGCTCGCCGACGACCCGATCGTCTGTAGGAAGCGTCTCGACGCTGTCCAATCTCCTGCGCATGTTATATTCGCGCACCGGGGCGTACCCACCTAACCAGCCCCATCTCGAGGCTGAGTCGTTCTCCGCAAACACCCCCGAGGGTGCGTGCCCACAATGTCACGGGTTGGGTCGAGCTTATGAGGTGACCGAACGTTCCATGGTGCCGGACGATTCTTTGACGATCCGGGAGCGAGCAGTAGCCGCCTGGCCCACGGCGTGGCAAGGGCAAAACCTCCGAGACATTTTAGTTACTCTCGGCTACGACGTCGATCGTCCCTGGCGCGACCTGCCAAAGAAAGATCGCGAATGGATCCTGTTCACCGATGAGCAGCCTACCGTTCCCGTCTATGCGGGCCTGGATCCTGCAGAGGCGCGCCGAGCTTTGAAGCGGAAGGAAGAACCGAGCTATCAGGGCACATTCACAGGTGCGAAGCGTTACGTCCTGCACACCTTCGCCAACTCGCAAAGCGAGCTGATGCGAAACCGAGTGTCGCAATACATGGTCGCCAGCGAATGCCCGCTCTGCCACGGCAAACGGCTTCGTCGCGAGTCGCTGTCTGTGAAATTCGCGGGGCTGGACATTGCAGAAATATCTGCCTTGTCGCTGACTCGGTTGGAAGACCTCCTGCGGCCAACCGCTGGGGGAAAGGCGCCCAATCTAAAGAAGATGGCGGTAGAGCATCCGGAAAAGGCGGTCGTCGCCCAACGGATTGCTCAGGATCTGATTGAGCGCATCAATATAATGCTGGATCTGGGGCTGGGTTATCTGTCGCTGGAACGCACCACACCGACGTTGTCGCCCGGGGAACTTCAGCGCCTGAGGCTTGCGACCCAGGTACGCTCGAATTTGTTCGGTGTTGTCTACGTCCTCGATGAACCTTCAGCGGGACTGCACCCGGCAGACACCGAAGCGCTCCTGCGCGCGCTCGATCGACTTAAGTCCGCTGGCAATTCGCTATTTGTTGTGGAACACGATCTGGATGTGATTCGCCGTGCGGATTGGATTGTCGATATCGGGCCGGGTGCGGGCGAGCACGGCGGAGTGGTTCTTCACAGCGGACCTCCCGAGGAGTTGGAGCAGGTCAAGGAGTCTCAGACCCGACGTTATCTTTTCGGTCAGCGCAGCCTTCCTGCCCGTAAAACTCGCAAGCCTAAGGGGTGGCTAAGCGTTTCAGGGGTCACACGCAATAACCTCGATAAGCTCAATGTCGACTTCCCGCTAGGAGTATTGACTTCGGTGACCGGCGTTTCGGGATCGGGAAAATCAAGCTTGGTGAGTCAGGCTTTGGTCGAATTGGTAAGCGAGCATCTCGGCCATCATATCCCGGCGTCCGAAGACGAAGGCGAGGATTTGGAACGCAGACCGCAGACGACTAGCGGCCGGCTTACGCGAGGTATGGAGGCTATTAAGCGGTTCGTTTGCGTGGATCAAAAACCGATTGGCCGCACGCCTCGTTCTAACCTGGCGACCTATACGGGGCTGTTCGATCCTGTTCGCAAGCTGTTCGCCGCGACCAAGGCGGCGCGTGCACGCCACTACGACGCAGGACGTTTCTCCTTCAACGTAGCCAAAGGCCGATGTGAGACATGCGAAGGCGAAGGATTTGTCTTTGTAGAATTGCTGTTCCTGCCGAGTGTTTACGCGCCGTGTCCGACCTGTCACGGCGCTCGTTACAATCCTAAAACTCTCGAAATCAAGTATCGGGAAAAGACCATTGCCGATGTGCTCGGGATGACCGTGGATGCAGCTTGCGCGTTCTTTGCCAAAGACATGGCCGTTCTGCGTTCTCTACTCGTGCTGCGAGAGGTGGGGCTGGGATACCTGCGTCTAGGGCAACCTGCGACGGAGCTTTCCGGCGGAGAGGCCCAGCGCATCAAGCTTGCGACCGAGTTACAGAGAATGCAGCGCGGCAATACTCTCTATGTCCTCGACGAACCAACCACGGGCTTGCATCCATCAGATGTCGAGAAACTCGTCACGCAGCTGGATCGCTTGGTGGAACTGGGTAACACCGTGGTTGTCGTGGAGCACGACATGCAGGTTGTTGCCGCGAGTGATTGGGTGATCGACATTGGACCTGGGGCGGGAGAAAAGGGTGGACGGGTGATCGCTTACGGGACGCCCGTGGAAGTCTCCCAAAACCCAGACAGCCGGACCGCTCCCTACCTGTCGCGCTTTCTCGACACCACGAAGGCAGCCTAGACATGGGTCCTCATTTCAGAATGTTGCAT
>JAICXC010000150.1 GCA_025980665.1 Bryobacteraceae bacterium | reverse complement strand
TGAACCGCTGAAGATCTTCATGGCGTTGACCGACATCGATCGCCGGCGAAGCAAGCCGCTGGAATCGTCCACCATGGACAAATTGGCGCGCAACTACCGGACGCTGTCGGCGCAATATCCGCTGTTCGCCGAATTTCCCACGCTGACGGATTCGACCGTACTAGCGTATCTCGACACCACCCGCTCCATCGACGGAATTCACAACCAGGGATTGCGCGGCGATACGGCCGGTACCGCGCAAGCGTTGGTGGGGCTATGGCAAATTTTCGTGCGCCAGCAGAGTATTCCCCGCACTGCCGCGGACGCAACGTTAGCGAAGCTCCTGGAACCGTTTGCACAGATCCGTAATGACAAGGATGTTTTCGATGCGGGCCGGTCTGGCGTCCGAACGCTGCTGCAGGCAAGCCAGTCTCCAACCGGCGTTTCGGTGCAGGACCGCATGCTGGATCTGCTGGCAGGAGGGGTTCCCGAGGCAGCTTCCGACACCCATCAGCAGATGGTCGAGGACCTGATCCGGATCTTTGAGGCCCAACGCCTGGTTTCGCTGAGCACGATCTTCGATCTGGCGGATAACCTGGACAGTGTCAGCAAGGGTCAGCCGCTGAACACCGCGCTTACCGGACGGCTGGCCACCCGCATTTCCGAGATCCAACTGCCGCGCAATTCCCTGAGCAGTCCCGAACGATCTACGCTGGCCTTCGGCTACTGGACCGAGCAACACATTGACAGTCAACGAAAGCTGAATCTCCGGGCGGCCATCGATAAGGCAGCTAAGGATCCTCAAAAGCTAAGCGACTTACGCGGCGAGCTATCCGGATTCCTGCGGGACACGCTGGTGGGTTTCAACTATATGCATTACGCACCCCCAGGTGCGCAGATACTCCGGACCAACCCGCTATTCGTCCGCAGCCACGACTTTAACGGCGTCCAGGGAGCCAATCAAACCTGGGGCCCGACCTACGTGCCCGGCGCCGGATGGCCGTCAAACGCCGGCGGACGTCTGGCGGGGTCGCTGGCATCGCTGCCGTATGCGCTGGCGGAAGCGGAGCAGAATTTTCTGATTCCCTCGCGGGAGCAGGCGCTGATCTGGGGCGATCTGGTTCCGCAAATCATGGTCACGGCGATTGTTCCGCGATGGTGGAACGTGTCGCCAGTGCAGACCCACTGGGTGGGAGTCCACATGGCATACGGTGAGTCGCTTCTGGGCGAGTCTGCTTTGAACGCGGAGCGCCGCCGTCAGGTGATCGCCGCGCTCGAGCCCTACATCGCACCGGGACGCCTGCGAAGAGTCGAGGGTTTTCTCCAGTCGGGGGAGCCGCGGCTAGCGGTCGAGAATGTCTTGCCATCAGAAATGTACCTGCTTGCGCGATCGCAGGCGGCTCAGGACCGCGCATCGCCATTAGCCCAGGAAATCCAGCGAGTGTTGGCTGAATCGCCTGCCGATGTCACCCCGGAGGCAATCTCGCAGGCGTTCGGGACGCCCAAGCCCACCCTCGCGAATACTTACGGCTCGGAATTACTGAATCTGCGCACCTTCCCGACGCTGATGGGATACTCCAGCCGAATGCTGGCCGAGAGCTGGGAATCGAACCTGCTGTACTACGCTTCGCTGGTGGACCAAATCCACGCACAGCCAGCGCAGATGAACGTTCTGGTACCTTCGTGGACCCAACAGACCGTGGAACATATTTTCGCGACGCACCTGGAGGACTGGCCGGCGCTGTTGCGCTCCCTTCGTCTGGTAGGTGACGATGTCCGGGAAAAAGCGCGCCGGCAGACACAAGCAAGGAATGCGGAGGTAATTGCGCGGTGATACGGAGACTCGGTTTCATCTTGCTGGTGGTGGCCCTGGCCGCGGCTCAGGACCGCCCCACGTTTCGCATCAAGGTCGACCTGGTGGTGCTCAGCTTTACCATCACCGACAACAAGGGCCACTACGTCAACGGCCTGAAGCCCTCGGATTTCCGCATCCTGGAGGACGGAATCCCGCAAAAGCTTACGACCTTTTCGGAAGGGAACAAGCCGCCAGTGGAGGTCGCCGCGGATGGCACGACTAAACCGATCGTCGTCGAGACGCCGGTTACAGGTGCTATTCAGGGCACGGAAACGCGCTCGGATGCCTTCGTCGGTACCAACGTTTTCGTGCTGTTCGACACCAGCAATTACATGTATCGCGGCTTCGTTTATGCGTCGGACGCGATTGCCGATTTCATCCGCGGCCTGGACCGGGCCGATTCCGTGGCCGTGTATACGTATTCCCGCAATTTGACACGCGCCGCTGAGTTGGGTAAGGAGCGCAACGTCGCGATCGGCGGTCTGCGGAACGCGGTAGCCGGCGACGATTCAGCGCTTTACAATGCATTACTGCTGACCATCCGCGATGCGGCGAAAGTGCCGGGGCGCAAGGTGGTCATCGTTTTCTCGAATGGTCCCGACAACGCCAGCATGGTGGCACCCGACGATGTCCGTGCAGTGGCCGAGGACGAAGGGATTCCGATTTACGTGATCTCGACTAACGAAATCGCCAAGGATCCCATTTCCGCCAACGTGTTCAAGCGTATCTCGACGCGCACCGGCGGGAAGTCGTACTTCGCCACTAACTGGCAGAAGCAGGTGGAAGCCTTCGAGGCGATCCGCGAGGATCTGGGCAATTCCTATACTGTTACCTACTATCCGCAGACCAACCCGAACGAAGGTTTCCGCAAGATCAGCGTGGAGGTGGTTTCGGATGCGGGCAAGAAGTATCGCGTGCAGGCACGGCCTGGGTATCGACCTCGCGGCGGATTTTAAGGGCGCGAGCGCAAAGGGTGCGGTGCGCCCGTGACATAGTATGAAACAACGTATAGAAACAACCCGCGCTGCACTCCGTCTTGCGCGTAAAACTTATAGAATGCCTGTATGCCAACTGCCGTTGAGACTGAAATCACTCCCTACGTCTTAAACCATTTCATCGCCGGCAAGACCGTTACGCCGAACTCGGGAGATTATCTCGACAAACTCGATCCACGTTCGGGCGAGCGTATCGCGCGCGTCGCCAGCGGCGACGAAACCGACGTGAACGCCGCTGTGCAAGCCGCAGCGGCTGCATTCACCGAGTGGCGCGACCGCCGGCCAATGGATCGGGCCAAGGTCATGCTCGAAATGGCGCGAGCGATCCGCAAGCACGTGAAGCTGCTGGCGGAAATCGAATCGCGTGAAAACGGAACGCCCGCCTCCCAGACCCCGGCGGGACTCGAAACCGCGGCTCGTTATTTCGACTTTTATGCGGGGCTGGTCAACGTCAACCACGGCGAGACGCTCAACGTAGGCGCGGGCTATCACGCCTATACGCGCCGCGAACCCTTTGGCGTGGTCGGAATCATCACTCCGTGGAACGTTCCGCTGAACCAGGCGGCGCGCGCGTCGGCTCCTGCACTGGCGGCGGGAAACACGGTCGTAGTGAAACCGTCTGAGGAAACCTCGGCGGCGACGGTCGAGTTCGCGCGAATCGCCACGGAAGAATGTGGACTGCCGCCGGGCGTCTTCAATGTGGTGCTCGGTGCAGGGCGGCACGCTGGCTCCGCGCTGGTGTCGCATCCGCTGGTGCGCAAAGTTGCGTTCACGGGAAGCGTCCGCGCAGGCAAGGAGATTGGACACATCGCCGCAGAGCGCGTCATTCCGCTGACGCTCGAGCTGGGCGGCAAATCCCCGCACATCGTGTTCGAGGACGCGGATCTGGACAAAGCCGCCGCCAACGCCGCAAACATCTTCACGCGCAACTGCGGTCAGATCTGCTCGTCCGGAACCCGCCTTCTGGTGCAAGACAGCGTGCACGATGCTTTTGTCGAGAAACTGGTGCGCGAAGTCCAAAAAATCAGCGTCGGCCCGGAGGCGAGCGCTTCGGTCGGTCCGCTGGCAACGAAAGCGCAATACGAAAAAGTTCAAAGCTATTACCAGGTCGCGAAGGAAGAGGGCGCCATAGCCGCCATTGGCGGCGAACTCCCAGGTGAGGAACGGCTCAAGAAAGGCTGGTTCGTAAGTCCCACCGTCTATACCGGCGTTCACAATGACATGCGCATCGCGCGGGAGGAGATCTTCGGACCGGTGATGGGGGTGATCCGTTTTAAAGACGAAGCTGATGCCGTACGCATCGCCAACGATTCGGAATATGGTCTGGCAGCGGGCCTTTGGACCCGCGAGGTGAGCCGCGCGCTGCGTGTCGCTGCGCTGCTCGAAGCCGGGCAGGTCTACATCAATGAGTATCAGACTGGCGCGATGATCGAGACACCATTCGGGGGCTATAAGATGAGCGGTTATGGGCGCGAGAAAGGCGTCGAGGCAATGCATTGCTACACGCAGGTAAAGTGCGTCACGGTGAAACTTTGAGCTATGACCACATTCGAGAAACTCAATCTTAAAGAGCAAAAGCACATTCTGGTACTGAATGCGCCAGAGAGCTTTGAGCCTGATCTGAAGACATTGCGCGGGGTTACGGTTCAGCGCGATCTGAAAAATATCGATAAGATCGAGTTTTCCCTTGCGTTCATTACCAAGCAGAAGGAAGTCGACACGCTCGGCAAAGCGATCGCCAAAAAAGTCGAAGTCGACGCCGTGATCTGGTTCGCATACCCGAAAGGCAGTTCCAAGAAGTACAAGTCCGAGATCAACCGGGATTCGGAATGGAAAGTTCTCGGCGAGGCGGGTTTCGAACCGGTCCGAATGGTCGCGATTGACGAGGACTGGTCCGCAGTGCGATTTCGCCGAGTAGAGTTTATTAAGACGCTGACCCGCGGCAAGGAACACCGTATGTCCGCCGGGGGCAAGGCGCGCGCAGCCGGGAAATAGATTGCTGGAATCAACCGCCGGCGGCGGAATCGTGCGCAACCTGGAAGCTTGGTACGCTGCTCAAGCCGACGTGCCGGGCATGGAAGTTCATCGCGATCCCGACATCACCTGGATGTTGAGCAACGGTGCGGCCTCAGCTAACAGCGGAGTATCTTTGCGATTCAGTTCGGCGAACGCCGGGCGTCGGATCGATCAAATCCTTAAATACTACGCCGAGCATGGACGCGCGGCGGGATTCTGGGTCGATCATGAGGCAACACCTGCAGACATCGAAGAGCTTCTGAAACAGCGGGGGCTTCGGTGCCGTAAGCGTTTTCCCGGTATGTGGTATGACCTCGCCAGGCTGTCCAAGATCGCCATTCCCCAAGGCATCCGGATCCTCCAGACGCCGCATCATTCCATCTATCTGCGTTATCCGCACCCCTACTTCGGGCCGATCACGACCGCCATCCGCCGTCACGAACTAAACCGGCTGGCGCATCTTGCCGCGCAGTGGCCCAAACGGTTTTTCGACTTCGTCGCGCTGGCAACAGACAATCGTCCAGTAGGCGCGTGCAGCATGTTCCTGGACGATGCCGTCGCCGGATTTTACGATGTGGGCGTACTCGAACACGAGCGCAATCAAGGCATCGGCGGCGGGATGATAGCGCATGCTCTCCGCTTCGCACGCGAACATGGTGCGACGCAGGCTGTGCTGCTGGCTTCAGGAATGGGTTGCGGGATATACCGGCGCGTCGGATTCCGTGAAGTGTGCCAGATCGCGTATTGGTATCGGGCGCTGAAACGTTGACATATACTAAACGGATGGTGGCACTCCGTTGGTCAGCCATTGCGTTGATTCTGGCCTCTGCTTTGGCCGGTCAGACTAAGCAAGACCAGGCCAAGCAGGGACCTTCCGGGGCCTATCAACAGGCCGCCCGGCTTCCGGCGCGGATTCTCGATTTCAAGGCGACTCCCGCGTCCATCCAACCCGGGCAGGCAGCAATGCTGGTCTGGTCCACTGAGAATCCGAACTCTGTTAGCATCGACCCCGATCTCGGCAGCGTGATCGCTCGCGGCAGTAAGCAGGTGAAACCGTCGGCAACGACTACCTACACGCTTACGGTGCGCGGGCCGAACGGAGAGGAGAAGCGGACGGTGAAGGTTACCGTGGCAGGAACCACGGAACGGGCAGCTGCATCGCCGAAGACCGCAGCGCCCAAGCCTACGCCGCGCATGGCGGACGGAAAGCCCGATCTCTCAGGAGTCTACAATTCCAGCTCGTTCAATTTTGGCGGCGTCGCCGTCCGTGGCCAGAACGAACCCATCACGGCGGCGCTCAAGCCGGGAGCTGAAAAGTTCAAGGTCGTCCGCGGTCCCGACGATCCCGGCCAATACTCCACGTGCGCCCCAACGGGCGTGCCGGGAGCTTACTTCGTCCCGTATCAATGGGAAATCGTGCAGGGCCGCGATCGCGTGGTCATCATGTACGAATATCCGCATCTGTTTCGCGTGATTCCCACCGACGGGACGCCCCATCCCGCCGATCCCGATCCCACCTGGATGGGCGATTCGATCGGGCGTTGGGAAGGCGACACGCTAGTAATCGACACCATCGGGTTCAACGACAAGACCGAGCTCCCTGGCGGATTCAAGCACACCGAAGCGCTGCATGTGGTCGAGCGTTTTCACCGCACCGACTTCAACAACCTGGATTACGAAGCGACCGTCGAGGACCCCAACGTGTTCGTGAAGCCATGGACCATCGTGCGCGGCTTTCCCTTGCGTCCGGACCTCACCAAAGTGGACGAATTTGTCTGCGAGAACAATCACGATTACAGCAAGTTCTTTGAGAAAAAGTGAGAGCCAAGAAATAGGAATTTACAATGCGACTTACGCTGATCAGCTTGATATCGGCCTCCTTCGTAGTAGCGCAAACGCCGCCTCCAGCCGCGCCGCCGAAACCACAACGCGTACAGCCCCCGGCGCGGATCACCGAATTTCGCACGCAGCCCGAGAGCATTAAGCCCGGCCAATCCGCCACCCTTATTTGGGCGACCGAGAATCCCAACGCTGTATCCATCAGCCCCGAAATCGGCAAGGTAACGCCGCGCGGCAGCCGTCCGGTGTCTCCGAGAGCCACGACTATCTACACGCTGACAGTGACCGGGCCCAATAACACCATGCTGACAAAGGAAGTGACCGTGACCGTTCCCGGGACCACGCCGGTGAACGTCAGCGCAGCTCCCGCTGTCGATTCCAAGAAAGAGGTGCCGAGGCTGGCGAACGGCAAGCCCGATCTTACCGGCGTCTACAGCTTCGGCGGCGGAGGTGGTGGCCGAGGTGTCGCAGGAGGCAGGGCCGCCGCTCCCGCTGGACCCGAGCTCAAACCCGGCATGGAAAAATATCGCGTTGTGCGCGGACCCAACGACGCCGGCGCGCTCTCGGATTGCATGCCGATCGCTGGGCCGGCAGCCTTCACCGTTCCATATCAATTTCAGATTCTGCAAACTCCCAGCTACGCGATCATCCTGCATGAGTATCCGGGAGTCTTCCGCATCGTCCCAACCAACGGCGCGGCACACCCCGTGGATCCCGATCCGACGTGGATGGGGGATTCGATCGGCAAGTGGGATGGGGACACCCTAGTGGTGGATACCGTCGGTTTCAACGCGAAAACCGAACTGAGCGGCTACAAGCACAGCGAGGCGTTGCACATTGTCGAACGCTTCAGCCGGCCTAATTTCGATACGCTCCAGTACGATGCGACGCTCGAAGATCCCAATGTTTTCGTACGGCCCTGGACAGTCAGCCGGACCTTCCCGCTCCGCCCTGACTTGAACAAAGTCGACGAGTTCGTTTGCGAGAACAATAAGGACTACAGCAAGCTGTTCGTCAAGCAATAGCTGGTCCCTTGCCACATACGATCGAAATCCCCGTCCTTATCGTCGGTGGCAGCCTGGTCGGGATGTCCAGCGCGATGTTGTTGGGCCATTACGGCGTGCGGTCGATGGTCGTCGAACATCACCGCGGAACGGCTATCCATCCTCGCGCTGCGCAGATCTCCCAGCGCACCATGGAAATCTTCCGTACAGTGGGCGTCGAGCAGATCGTGCGCCGGAAATCGGCCGATCAGTTCGTCCAGGACGGCGCGATTATGGGCGTGGAATCCCTGGCCGGCAAAGAAGTGGCGTATTACATCGCCAATCTCAACGAAGGCATTCGCGACCTGAGCCCTTGTGAACGCGTCTTCATTTCCCAGAGTCTGCTGGAACCCCTGCTCAAACACCGCGCCGAAGAACTGGAAGCCGAACTGCGTTTCGCCACCGAGATGACGTCCTTCGAGCAGGACGCAACAGGAGTCACCGCGCAGATCCGGCATCGCGATTCAGGCGAGACGGCCTCCGTGCGTGCACGTTATATGATCGCAGCCGATGGCGCCCACAGCCGCATTCGAGAGCGCCTTCGAATCCGCATGCTGGGGCGGGGAGTGTTTTCGAACAGCATCACCATTTACTTCCGCGCGAACCTCGGGCCACTTTTGCGGGGCCGGAATCTCAGCGTGATCTACGTGATCAATCCGGTGCTGCGAGGATTCTTTCGCATCGAGATCCCGTTCGATTCGGGGTTTCTCGCCGTAACTGCGGTAGGCGATCCCGAGCATCCCAACACCGACGTATCGACGGGACTCACGGAGCAGCGCTGCCTCAATCTGCTCCATGCGGCTCTGGGCGTCGACGATATCCCGATCACAATTGAAGACGTAATGTATTGGCAATCCGCCGCGGATACCGCCGAGCGCTTTCGCGCAGGAAATATCTTCCTGGCGGGCGATTCAGTCCACGTGATGCCGCCCCACGGAGGTTTCGGCGGCAACACCGGCGTACAGGATGCCCAGAATCTCGCATGGAAGCTCGCTTGGGTGCTCAACGGCAAGGCTTCGCCCGATTTGCTCGACACCTACGAGCAGGAACGTAAACCGGTGTGCGAATTTACGGTTGAGCAGGCGTACTCGCGCTACGTGACGCGCACGGCTCCGTATCTGGCGTCCAAGGGATTTCAGCCGGTGGCGCACGATATGGACGTCGAACTCGGATACTGCTACGACGGCAAGCTGCACGAACATCCCCATGAATCGAAAGGCCGCCCGGATACGCGCGCGCCGCATATGTGGCTTGAGGACGGATGCTCCACACTGGATCTTTTAGGCCAGGAATACGTGATTCTCGCCGGTCCGGACTGGATGGGCGAAGAGAGATTTCGGGTCCACCGGATCACGCATCCAGAATTCCCCGCGGCCTACGGGATCTCACCGTCGGGAGCGGTCCTGGTACGGCCCGATGGATTTGTCGTGTGGCGTGGCGAGACATCCGCCTCCCCAAAGGGATGACATGGACCTAGGGAAATGGTCACTGGCCGTCGTCGGCATCGCGATTCTTTCCGGGATTCCTCTTCCGATTCGTGCCCAGTCCACGTTCGATGTGGCGACGATAAAGCAATCGCTGCTTCCGGATGGCGATCTCTTCAGCATCAATCTCGGGACCATTCGCAACGGCAAAGTTGCGCTGACGAATACGACCCTAAGCGACTGCATAAGATTTGCGTATGGGCTCGTCTCCGAGGATCAAATTTCAGGACCGGACTGGATCAAATTCAAGGAGGTCCGTTTCGATATCGTCGCGCTAGCTCCGCCGGATACTCCCAGGGAGCAACTTCTACGAATGCTTCAGGCGCTTTTGGCCGATCGCCTCAAGCTTGCGCTCCATCACGAGCAACGGGAACGCTCGTTCTTGGCGCTCGTGGTTGGGAAGGGCGGTTCCAAGCTACGCCCCGCCAGTAGGGACTTGGGCGTTGCTCCAGGGCCGATGATTTTGGGCCGCATTGTCAGCACTCAGATGTCGATGTTCTCACTGGCGGCCTTACTATCACGCTTCGAGCGGCAGACAGTCGTAGATATGACGGGTCTCCCGGGTCTATTCGATGTGGACCTGCAGTGGACTTCGGAGAGAGGCGGCACACCAACGGCCGGCGACAAGCCATCCGTTTACACAGCCGTTCAAG
>JAICXC010000144.1 GCA_025980665.1 Bryobacteraceae bacterium | reverse complement strand
CGGGTTCGACTCTTGAATCAGTTCCAGTTGACGGATAGCCAGTGGAACAACTTGGCGGTCCCCATCAACATGGCATTCTTTTTTCAAAGTTCAGCCGTGGATCGCGTAGTCGGGCTATATCCAAGCCCGGCGGGCGCGATTGAATCTGCGATGCCGCCGGATAGGTGGCGCGAGATCGCGGAAAACAATCCAACGCTTAACGAAATGGATCCCGATGTGGAGGCCTTGCTGGTAAATCGGCTAGGGCCTGCCAAGGGCCATAACGGTCCCGGATATTACATACTTCCCATCGACGAATGTTTCCGGCTGGTGGGCTTGGTGCGCACCCATTGGCGCGGGCTGTCTGGCGGTACGGAGGTCTGGCGAGAGATCGGCCGGTTCTTTTCCCAAATGAAGGAGCGCTCGTGCCTGACTTGAGGTTCGAAGTTCACGATGTTGCTGCCATTCCTTTCGCGGCCGCGCCGATGCTCGGATTCCAGCTCGGGATCAGCAATCGGGGCGGTGAATCGATCCAGGCGGTGAACCTTCGGTGCCAGATCCAAATTGAGCCGGCCCGTCGTCGGTATACGGCACTGGATCAGGAGCGCCTGTTGGATTTATTCGGCGAGGTGAGCCGGTGGGGACAGACGCTTCGAACAATGCTGTGGACACACACCAGCGTCACCGTGCCGGCCTTCACGGAACACACAGTTTGTGAACTTCCTGTTGCTTGCACGTTCGACTTCAATGTCGCCGCCACGAAGTATTTTTATGGGCTGGAGGAAGGTTCAGTTCCTCTTTGCCTGCAGTTTAGCGGCACTGTCTTCTATCTTAATGAGACAGGAGCTCTACAAGCCTCGCCGATTTCGTGGAATGAAGAGACCCGATTCGAACTGCCTATCAAGGTCTGGAAGGACATGATTGAGCTGTATTATCCGGATACCGCATGGATCTGCCTGCGCCGGGACGTGTTCGACCGGCTGTATCGCTATAAGGCCGAAAACATGATTCCGACCTGGGAAGAGGCTGTCGAGCGGTTTACGTCCGCCCTCCCGGAGGTAGCGCACTGAGTACCACTGTCGAGCAGATTGCGAATGCGGTTCTTTACGAGGGCTACATTCTGTACCCCTATCGGCCTTCCTCTGTGAAGAATCAGCAACGCTGGAATTTCGGACTGGTCTATCCCCGGAATTGCGCGGCAGGTCCCTCGGTGATGCAGACGGAATGTCTGGTGAGGGGAAGCGCAGGGACAACGTTGAAAGTACGCGTTCGATTCTTACACCTCGTCATGAGGCGAGTCATGCAGCCCGACTCTCTTTTCGTCGCCAGCGCCGAGATCGATGGCCAAGTCTTCCGCACTTGGCAGGAGGCCGTGGAACGTGAGATTACGCTACCGGACTTTTTTCCCGCGGACGCCGCGCGATCTTGCCGCGCGCCGTTTCGATTTGTGCCTGATGTCAAGATCGAGCAGCTAACAAATAGAGAAGGGCAACTCGCGGGCTTTCTGCATCGTCAGAGTGAACTCCTGGAAGGTACGATCGAAGTCGCCTCCAAAGAAATCGAGCCTGGTGTGTATCGGGTTACTGCTCGGATTTTGAATCAAACGGAGTTGAATAAGCCCTCCTGCACCGATCACGAATCGGTGGTGCTTCAATCGCTAGTTTCGGCGCATACGATTCTTAACGTAACGGATGGCAACTTCATCTCCTTGCTAGAGCCGCCTGACGAACTTCGGGCGGCCGCCGCCGTCTGCCAGAACGTGGGCACATGGCCGGTCCTCGCTGGAGAAAAGGAGCAGCGTAAGAGCATGCTGTCTTCACCCATCATCCTCTACGACTACCCGGAGGTAGCGCCCGAAAGTCCAGGTGAGTTGTTCGATGGCACTGAGATCGATGAGATCTTGACGCTGCGAATTATGACCATGACTGATTCGGAGAAGGAAGAGATGCGCCACGCAGACGAGCGAGCGCGCCGAATTCTGGAAAGAACGGAGAGCTTGCCGCCAGAACATTTGGCGAAACTTCACGGCGCTTTGAGGAGGCATCTTTGACCGAGTGGGAATGGCAGGTGCTGGAAGACAAAACGCCGCTCGAAGCGGCCGATGTCGACGGGGTGCAGGTTCGCCCGGGATCGAGCGTTCGGCTGCGCCCCCGTAATGGCGGGGACATCCTGGATATCGCTCTGGCTGGAAAAATAGCGACCATCGAGTCGATTGAGCAGGATTATGAAGGCAAGTTGCACTTCGCCGTGGTCATTGACGAAGATCCGGGGCGCGACATCGGCATGCTCCGGCAACCGGGTCATCGCTTCTTTTTCGATCTCTCAGAGGTGGAACCACTGACATGATAACCGAGCGGCCAAGGATATTGATTGCCGGCATCGGCAACATCTTTCATGGAGATGACGCGTTCGGCGTTGAACTATCGCAACGTCTGCTTCGCCGCAGGCAGCCGGACGGCGTCAAGGTCGTCGATTTTGGTATTCGAGGGTTCGATCTGACTTATGCGCTGCTGGACGGCGCCGACATCACGATTTTCCTTGATGCCACGCCACGAGGCGGCGAACCGGGAGCTCTATATACGATCGAGATCGATCGGGATATTGCGGTGTTTCCTGAGGGGCCAGCCGAGGCGCATGGCATGAATCCGATGCGAGTCCTGCAAATGGTGAAGGCCATGGGCGGAATGCCGGGCCGCATTTTGCTTGTCGGCTGCGAGCCCTTGACCTTGGGAACCGAGGAGGAGGGCATGATGGGCCTGAGTCCCGTGGTCACCGCCGCCGTCGATCGGGCAGTGGAAATCGTCGAATCGCTAGTCTCTAAACTTCTGACGGAACTTCAACCACACGAGGAGATCGCCGATGTCAAAAACTGAAGTCAATGCGACGCGCAAGACGGGCAAACCTGGCGAGTCTAAAGACGTGTTCTTAATGCTGGGCGGATTGGCAATGCTGGCAGGCATCGTCGCGAGGAATAAGTATCTCGGCTACGGCGGCCTGTGCATTGTGGCCAGCGCTGCCGTCCCCGATCTGATTCGCTACGCAAAAATCAGCTCAATGTAATGTGCCTGGCTATCCCTGGACAAATCATCGAGATCCTGCAGGAGCGGGATAACCTCGCACTGGTCGACGTCGTCGGTGTGCGCCGCAAAATCGACGTGGGCCTGCTCGCCGAAGAGCCTGCCAAGCCTGGAGATTGGGTGTTGATTCACGTGGGCTTCGCGATGAGCCGTATTAGCGAAGAGGATGCGCGGGAGCAAATGCGCCTGCTCAAGATGATGGGCGAACACGCAGCAGCGATGGAAGAGATCACCGGCTATGGACTCGATGACTCCGTCGCGCGAGGTGGACCGTGAAATACGTCGATGAATTCCGCGATCCCGAGTTGATTGCCGGAGCGTCCCGCGAAATTCGACGCCTTGCCGATCCGGGCCGTCATTATCGCTTCATGGAGGTATGCGGCGGCCACACCCACGCGATTTACCGGTTCGGCCTGAAGGATTTACTGCCTGAGAACGTCGAGCTGATTCATGGACCAGGTTGTCCCGTGTGCGTGCTTCCCATGGGCCGGATCGACGACGGGCTGTTCATGGCGGCACAGCCAGATGTAATCTTTGCGGCTTTCGGGGACATGATGCGCGTTCCCGGGGCTACCGGGAGTCCTCTGGAGCACAAGGCTCGAGGGCGAGATATTCGCATCGTGTACTCGCCCGCCGATGCACTGAAGCTGGCGCGTGCGAATCCCGACCGCCACGTAATGTTCTTCGCTATCGGTTTTGAAACCACGGCACCGTCGACCGCTCTAACGCTGCTGCGGGTTCGAGCGGAGGGCATCCGGAATTTCTCGGTCTTTTCCAATCATGTGACGATTATCCCCGCGATCCGCGCGATTCTCGATTCGCCGGATATGCGGTTGGATGCGTTCATTGGTCCAGGTCATGTCTCCACCGTCATCGGCTGCCGTCCTTATGAATGGATCGCTCGCAATGAGCGGAAACCCATCGTCGTGTCCGGATTTGAGCCACTGGATATTCTCCAATCCATCGTGATGATCTTGCGGCAAATGAAGGACGGCCGCGCGGAAGTCGAGAATCAGTACGCGCGGGTGGTTCCCTGGGAGGGTAATCGTGCGGCCCTCAAAGCAATTGGCGAGGTGTTTGAGCTACGTCCATACTTCGAGTGGCGCGGATTGGGATTCATTTCGCAATCGGCACTGCGGATTCGCGATTCGTTCGCGGCCTGGGACGCGGAGAAACATTTTTTGACTCCCGGGGTCCGGGTAACAGACCCCAAGGCCTCGCAATGCGGCGAGGTTTTGAAAGGCGTACTGAAGCCCGCGGATTGCAAGCTATTCGGGAACGAATGTACCCCGGAGCACCCCATTGGCGCCCTGATGGTTTCTAGCGAAGGCTCCTGCGCGGCCTATTTCAACTACGAACATCGCAAATCTGAATTGGTAACGGTTTCCGCATGACGCCGGTACTCTCCAAAATCCGGTTTCGCGACGCTCAGATTGAGATGGCTCACGGGGCGGGCGGCAAAGCGAGCCGGCGACTAGTCGAGGGGTTATTTGCGCCGATCTTGTTCGAGGGCTCGCAAGACCCTCTGGGTGATGCGGCATTCGTCGATGTAAATGGATCGAGCATTGCCATTACGACCGACAGCTTCGTAGTGAAGCCCATAACCTTCCCCGGCGGGTCGATCGGCGAACTGGCGGTGAACGGAACCGTTAATGATCTTGCGGTATCAGGCGCGCAGGCAACCGCCCTGGTCGTGACCTTCGTACTCGAAGCTGGCTTGCCGACGGAGCTTCTCGAGGCCGAGATTCGCGCCATGGCCAGCGCAGCCCATCGCGCCGGAGTGGTCATCGCCGGTGGGGACACGAAGGTCGTCGAACATGGCAAAGGCGATCAGATCTACATCTCGTCATGCGGAGTGGGACACCGAATATCTGGAATTACCATTTCTCCGAAAACCGTCCGCCCAGGCGACCGGGTTATTCTCTCGGGACCCATCGGGGATCACGGGATCACGATCCTGCTAGCACGCGGGGAGCTCGACTTGGAAGCTGATCTACGGTCGGACACGCGATCGGTTCTGCCCCTGGTGCAGGCAATGGCCCGCGCTGCAGCACCGGGGATCCGTTGGATGCGCGACCCTACACGCGGCGGTGTTGCGACTTCCTTAAACGAGCTTGTCCGCGATTGTGGATTGGGCGCCGTGATCTGCGAGGACAAACTTCCGATTCACGATGCCGTCCGCGGCGCCTGCGAACTTCTCGGGTTGGATCCCTTACACATCGCCAATGAGGGACAATTTCTCGCGGTGGTGTCGCAAGAGTATGCGGAGACCGCGCTAGATGCCCTGCATCGCACGGATGGCGGGGAGGAGGCAGCGATCATCGGTGAAATTCGGGAGCAACCGGCGGGCACTGTCCTGGTCTCGACACTTTATGGCAGCAAGCGAATTGTCGACATGCTCGTCGGCGATCCTCTGCCGCGGATCTGCTAATGAGGACACTCGCAAAAGAACGTGAATGCGCCGTAATTGAACAGCGATTGCTGGATCGCAACATAGCCTTTGAGTGCTTCTTTGCGCGCGAAGCGAATCGTATTGCTGAAGCCTCCCGCGCGATGTCGGAACGGTTCCAGCGGGGCGGACGATTACTCGCATTTGGACGCGGTGCCTGCGCCACCGACGCACAGCACGTCTCCGTGGAATTCGTACACCCGGTAATTGTTGGAAAGAGGGCGCTCCCGGCGCTGGATCTTTCCCCGATGTTTCGGCCTTGGCTCGAAGCGCTAGTTCGGCCCGAGGATATCGTCATGGGATTCGGACCGCCGGAAGGAGATCGGGAAGTATGGCAGGCGCTGGATGAGGCTCACACACGCGGAGCCCTGACCATCGCACTTCCGGGCTCGCGTGGAGATTATTTCTGGACGCCGGACATTGAGTCGCCGTTCGCCCATCAAGAGCTGATCGAGATTCTTTATCACACGCTCTGGGAAACCGTTCACGTGTTTCTCGAGCACCGGGAACTCGGGTTCGATACCGGCGATGCGGGATTTCTCTATCCTTACCTAGGTCAATGCAAACAGGAGACGACGGACGTAGTCACTGACGTTGCCGCATCGATCCAAACAAAAGTTGCCGAGGATTCAAAATTGCGTGTTCAGGCGGGCCGGGAAGAAGCCCCACGTATCGCCGATGCGACGTTCGCAATTCATGAACGTGTGACGCGCGGCGGCAAGCTGATTCTCTTTGGTAATGGCGGATCGGCTACAGATGCAAACGATTGGGCCATCGACTGCGTCTGCCCGCCTTACGGTTATCGGCCGATTCCCGCAATTTCCATTGCGTTGGAGGCGGCGAACATGACGGCGATAGCGAACGATGTGGGCGTCGACGTTATTTTCCTACGACAATTGATTGCCCAAGCCCGGCCGGAGGACGTCGCCATTGGGATTTCGACAAGCGGCGGCTCGCGAAATATCATCGCTGCGCTGGAGGAAGCACGCAAGCGGAACTTGTTGACGATCGCGCTGCTGGGCTATGACGGGGGCGAAATCCTCCGCCGAGGTTTAGCCGATTTCCCGATTGTGGTTCGCTCCGACTACATTCCCCGAATTCAAGAAGTGCAGGCCTCCATATACCACGTCATGCGCGAGATGTTGGGAGAAATGCAGCATGGCTAAGGTGGAGTTGTACGGAACTAAGACCTGTCCTTATACAGAGGACATGCGCGGCTGGCTCGAATGGAACCGTCGGGACTTCATTGAGTATGATGTCAACTCCGATCGTAAGGCGCTAGATCGAATGCTAGCGATCACAGCGGGGCAACGCACCATTCCGGTGTTGATCGAAGAGGGCAAAGTTACTCAAGTCGGCTGGCAAGGCCGGGGATGCGCCGTATGACTGCCGCATGCTCCATCCAGGTTCGCGGCACAGTTCAGGGAGTCGGCTTCCGCCCGTTCGTATTCCGACTGGCGCATGCCAACAAGCTTACTGGCTGGGTCCTGAACGCCGAACAAGGAGTTGAGATTCACGTAGAAGGAACAGAACGATCGCTCCGAGGCTTCGTTCGAGACCTGAAGACGCAGACGCCGCCCGCGGCCCATATTACGAACATCGAAGTAAGTAGCGCGCATCCAGCCGGTCTGACAGATTTTGCGATCCGCGGGAGCGAGGTCAGCGGCAAGCCCACGGTCCACATCTCGCCGGATTTGCCAGTGTGTCAGGAATGCGTCGCCGAGTTGCTCGATCCGCGGGATCACAGATATGGATATCCATATATCAACTGCACGAATTGTGGACCGCGTTATACGATTGTGAACTCGCTCCCATACGATCGTTTCAACACGACGATGAAGCACTGGCCGATGGATCCAGACTGCTCGACACAGTTTGAAGATCCAATGAATAGGCGATTTCATGCTCAGCCCGTGGCCTGCCCTACCTGCGGCCCCCACTATTACTTTCGATCCGGCGGTGAACGTGTGAACGGGGACTTGGCCAGTATCCGCCGCGCCGCGGATCTTCTAAGAGCGGGCGGCATCGTCGCCGTGAAGGGAATCGGCGGGTATCATCTAGCCTGCGACGCCAGGAACGCCATTGTGGTGGGCGCGCTGCGGCAACGAAAGTTCCGCCGTGAGAAACCATTCGCTTTGATGGCGAAGACGGCCGAGATTGCTCGCAGTCTGGTTGTTCTCTCTCAGGAGGCGGCGGAACTACTTGACTGCGCAGCGCACCCGATTGTAGTGGCCCCATCCAAAGTCGAGTTGCATGGAGTAGCGCCGGATAATCGCGATTTGGGCGTGATGTTGCCGTATACGCCGCTGCACCATCTACTGTTCGAGGCCGGCGCTCCGGACGTCCTGCTGATGACCAGCG
Organism: Bryobacteraceae bacterium; assembly: GCA_025980665.1. GTDB lineage: Bacteria > Acidobacteriota > Terriglobia > Bryobacterales > Bryobacteraceae > Palsa-187. Next base: position 2,757 of record JAICXC010000144.1, on the reverse strand, counting down.
CGAACCGTTCCAACGAGCCCATCGCTTATCGCGACGAAGACGCGATTGAGCAACTGACGGGAATCGCGGATGCATTTCTGATCGGCGAAAGAGCGATCGCACGGCCTGTCGACGATTCCGTCGTTCGAGTCGGAGCTTTCGGACCCACGATTTTGCGCCGGGGACGCGGCTATGCGCCAGGTGCCGTCGCAACGTTGCCGGTGAAACGCCCAGTTCTCGCCGTCGGAGGGGATTTAAAGAACACCATCACTCTGGTGGTCGCTGGTCAGGCCTTCATGAGCCAGCACCTTGGGGATTTGGAACAGTATGAGACGTTCGAGGCCTTCCGGCAATGCATACTCGATCTCACCTCGATGTACGAGGTGTCATGGCAGGAGCTTCTCGTCGCGCATGATCTTCATCCGGAATACTTCTCAACCGCGCACGCGGTCGACCTTCCTGCCGCCGGATGGCAGCCGCTCCAACATCATCGGACGCACATCGCTTCAGTCCTCGCCGAGCGTCAAGCTTGGGAACAGCGAGTGGTAGGAATCGCCTTCGACGGAACCGGCTATGGGGACGATGGCGCCATCTGGGGTGGAGAGATATTCACTGGCAGTATCGTTGAAGGGTTCGAACGGGTGGGTCATCTTCGCTACGCGTCTCTTCCGGGTGGCGACGCCGCTGCGCGGAATACGCTACAGGCGGCCGCCGGTTTTCTCGATCAACTGGATTCCTCTAGCGAGCATCTGTTCGAGTCTTTAAGTCGGTTTCGCGACGCTACGCGGCTGGTCGAATTGGGCGTGCGTACATTCAGCAGCAGTTCCATGGGACGACTATTCGACGCAGTAGCGGCCATGCTGGGCTTCACGCGGCCCATAACTTTTGAAGGGCAAGCGGCGATGTGGCTTGAGCATCAGGCTCATTCCGTGAGTTCCACGGAAGCTTATCCCTTTCCATTTGTCGCCAGCCAGCTCGATTTTCGCCCGCTACTGCAAGCGGTGTTGGACGATCGCGCGATGGGACGCGATATCGGCGACATTGCACGTGCTTTTCATCGCAGCGTGGCTCAAGGAGTGGTTAACTCGGCACTTGAACTATCGGAACGCGCAGGCACGGACACGCTCGTGCTCTCCGGAGGCGTCTTTCAGAATGACTTACTGTTGCACCACGTCAAGTCTCTTCTCGAAGGGAAACACATTCGCGTCTGGATGAATCAAAGGGTTCCTCCCAATGACGGCGGGATTAGCTTGGGGCAAGCGGCTTTGGCGGCATTCGCCAAGTGTGGCCAACATCATGCATGAACTCTCCATCGCGCTTAGCATCATCGAAGTCGCCGAGGAAGAGATTGTTAAGCTTGGCGCGACAGGGGTGACCTCCATCCATCTCCGAATCGGCGCGCTGTCCGGAGTAGGCAAACGCTCGCTTAGTTCGGCGTTTGGACTAGCCAGGGAAAATACAGCCTGCGCAACAGCAGATCTGGTCTTCGAAGACGTTCCGATTATTGCCTACTGCCCAAGGTGCCGGGAACCAAGACCGATTTCGTCGATTCAACAATTCAATTGCGCGGTTTGCGATTCCCCGGTGTCGGACGTCGTGCAAGGGCGCGAGTTGCAAGTGATCGCCATGGAGGTAACGTGATAGCAAGTCAACCGAGATTGGTGATCGTGCGGCAGAACGTTCTCAAGAACAACGATGTGCTTGCGCGGGAGCTCCGTGAACGTTTCCGGCAAGCGGATGTGAGTGTCGTGAGCCTGGTGTCAAGTCCTGGATCGGGGAAGACGGCGTTTCTGGAGCGGACATTATCTGCGCTGCGATCCCAGTATCGGGTAGCGGCAGTTGTCGGGGATCTCGCGACTCACAACGACGCCGTACGATTAGCGCGCAGCCAAGCCCTGGTAAAGCAGATCACGACCGATACGGTCTGCCACCTGGACGCCAAGATGGTCGATGCCGCGCTTGAAGACTGGGACCTGAACGATCTCGATTTTCTGTTCATCGAGAATGTTGGAAACCTGGTTTGCCCGTCATCGTACGATCTCGGCGAAGGTCTCCGCGTGGTGCTGTTATCGGTGACCGAAGGTGAGGACAAGCCGCTCAAGTATCCGACCATTTTCAATACTGCGGACCTAGCGGTCATCACCAAGATCGATCTGGCACAGGCGGTCGAGTTCGACCTGGCAACAGCTAACCACAGCATCCAGGCCGTGCGTCCGGGGATGCCGGTGATCCAAGTATCCGCCAAGACTGGCGAGGGGATGGACCGCTGGTTGGAGGAACTATACTCTTTCCGGAGAAATCGATGATGGACCGCGAAGCAGGCTTAGTCTTAGTCGTAATTGCCCTCGATAAACCACTGTCTCTGTACGTAATCCTGATAAATACGGGACACACCCACGCTCTGAATTTCGACATCCCATTCCTGACGATCCCACCTTTCACTGGCCCACCAATCGCCCGATGTCCGCCAGGGACCGCCGCAGGCGACGACTGTCCCTCCTCCTTTGGAAGAGAAGATTCTGGCGGGCTTGCCCTGGTCGGCACACCACACCTGAGCAGGACAGGGTGGGCGAAATCTACGGAGTGTCAATTTTGGATGGAGGAGAAAGGCCTCTCTTTTGAGGGCCATCAACGGCCCCATGCGAAATGCATCCGGCCGATACGTATCCATTAACTCCGCTGCGCCGACGTTGGCCGCGCCTACCATCCCGCGAATCCGGGCCAGAGTGATCTCCAGTTTTTCCGGCTGCGGCGACGAGGGTAGAAATAAGCTGTGCT
>JAICXC010000034.1 GCA_025980665.1 Bryobacteraceae bacterium | reverse complement strand
CCGGTCGCGGGCAGCGCCTACACCTATGCCTACGCCACCATGGGCGAGATTTTCGCCTGGATCATCGGATGGGACTTGATCCTGGAATATGCCGTCTCCAACATGGCGGTGGCCGTGGGATTCTCGGCCTATTTCAACGACCTGTTGGACAATGTATTCGGCTATCACCTGCCTTTTGCGCTGTCGAACCCGGTGTTCGCAGGCGGCGTAGCGACGGGCGCGATATTTAATTTACCCGCGTTCGTCCTGATGATGATGCTCACATGGCTCCTGGTGCGCGGCGTGAAGGAAAGCGCGCAGGCCAACAACTGGATGGTGGTGATCAAAATCGCCGCGATCTTAGCTTTCGTCATCGGCGCGGCTCGCGCCGTTAACCCCGCCAACTGGCATCCCTTTATGCCCAATGGATTTCCGGGCGTCTTGAGCGGCGGCGCGATCGTTTTTTTCACCTACATCGGCTTCGATTCGGTCTCGACCGCGGCCGAGGAATGCGATCGTCCGCAGCGCGACATGCCTCTTGCGATCATGATCACGCTGGGCGCTTGCGCGATTCTCTACGCGGCGGTGGCGCTGGTACTGACGGGAATCGCGCGCTGGGACACGCTCAACAACGCGGCTCCCGTTGCAAACGCGCTCAAGGCGCTGGGATTTAACCGACTGCGGTTCATCGTCACGGTCGGCGCGTTGCTCGGAATGATCTCGTCGCTTCTGGTGTTTCAGTATGGGCAAGCTCGGATCTGGTTCGCCATGTCGCGCGATCGCCTACTGCCAGGCCTGTTCTCGCGGCTGCATCCGAAGTATGAAACACCGCACATAAGCACGTGGATTGCCGGATTTGTGGTTGGCATTCCGGCGGGCATCCTGGATATCGGGACGCTGGGCGATCTAACCAACATCGGAACACTATTCGCGTTCGTAGTAGTGTCGGCGGCGGTGATTATTTTGCGACGCAAGCAACCAGATTACCCACGCGGATTCCGTGTCCCCTGGGTGCCATTTCTTCCCTTGCTCTCTATGGCATGCTGTCTGGTCCTTATGCTGAGCCTGCCGGTGGAAACCTGGATCCGGTTCGTTGTTTGGCTGGCCATCGGGCTGGCAATCTATTTCCTCTATAGCCGGAAACGCACCGTGGCGGTATAGCCGGGATGCGCGAGTTCGACTCGATCGTCATCGGCATCGGCGGCATGGGCAGCGCGACGGCGTATCACCTGGCACGCCGCGGGCAGCGGGTTCTGGGTCTGGAACAATTTGAGGTTCCACACGATCTTGGATCGTCGCACGGAATTACGCGCATCATCCGCCTGGCATATGCCGAAAGCGGCGGATACGTCCCGCTGTTGCGCCGGGCGTACGACCTCTGGCGCGATCTCGAAGTGCAAGCGGGAGAGCGACTGCTGCTTGTGACAGGATGTGTCGACGCCGGCGCGCCGGATAGCGCTACCGTGCGCGGGTCGCTCGAAAGCTGCCGCCAGTTCGGCCTGGAGCACCAGATACTAGATGCCAAGTCTCTGCGCGAACAGTTTCCCGGCTATCGGCTAACCGGCAGCATGGCCGCAGTGTTGCAACCGGATGGCGGATTTCTGCTGCCCGAGCGCTGCATCGTGAATTTCGTGAAAGCGGCGCGGGCATTAGGCGCGGAAATTCACACTCGGGAACGCGTGATCGCATGGGATGCGTCGAGCGGACGCGTCGAGATCCGCACGGAGCATGAAACGTATCGTGCGCGGACACTGGTGATCGCTGCAGGACCGTGGGCGTCGCAGCTTTGTCCTTTACTGCGCGATCTGGCAATCCCGGAGCGGCAGGTAGTCCTCTGGACGCAGCCCTTGCGGCCTCAGCTGTTTCAACCGGGCGCCTTCCCCGTGTTCAACCTGGAAGCCGCCGAAGGCCGATTCTACGGATGCCCGGAGTATGGCGTTCCAGGATTCAAGATCGGAAAATATCACCACCGGCGGGAGAATGTGGACCCGGCCGACATCGACCGCGAGATTCATCCCGAAGACGAAGCCGTACTTCGGGAGGGAATCCGCCGATATTTTCCGGACGCCGATGGTCCCACGCTGGCGATGAAGACCTGCATGTTCACCAACAGTCCTGACGAGCACTTCATTCTCGACGCGCACCCGGGGACCGATAACGTTTACATCGCGGCGGGCTTCTCCGGGCATGGATTCAAGTTCGCCAGCGTGGTGGGCGAGATTATGACGGACCTGGCTCTGGACGGAGGGAGGAAATACGCCGGCCAGCTTGGCATGTTCCGGCTAGCGCGGTTTACATGACGTGTAGGTTTCCGCGAGCGAAGGGCTAGCGGCCAACGCCAGATCCGTCGTGGGACTGCGATAGAAAATCTTCAGATCTTTCCCTTTCAAGGCGTCGGGCGTGTGAAGCGTATCCACAACGTAGACTTGCGTCTGCTCCGGATCGAAATTCTCATCAATCGCCTGAATGGAAGTAGGCTGTGCGATCTGGTAGAAGTTCAGAGCGGAGCGGTACGGCCAAGTGGACGTGACCTGCGTCACCTGATGTTCCCGATTCAAACACGATAGGACCGTGTAGGTCTTCTGAACGTCGGCATCCCAATACCATTCTTTGAAATACGTCAGACGCAGGCAGGATAGAAAATAGACCGCCATCATCGCCAGAGCCCCGAGAAAACTTGCGCGCAAATATCGACCTAGCGGCGACAGCGGTGGAATCGAGGCCAACACGCCGGCTACGATCATTAAGAGCGGGAAGAAAAAGAGCGCAGTGCGATCCTTCGGCAGGAGCAGGCCGAATAACCGGAATGCCGTCCAATGGATGGCGATGGTCGCAGCGAAGATCGCGGCGGCGGCCCATCCAAATATCGCGATTCTGGACTTTGCTCTCCGGCGGAGCAAATAAAGCAACCACATCAGACCCGTGATGCCGGCCAGGGGAAACACGACCGGAGCCAGAAAGTCGAGGGGACTTCGGAAAAGTGATGACTGGAGGATGCTTCCGAAGGTTTCGCCCAGACTTTGGGCGCCATAGATCAACTCGCCAGGACGCGTATGGAGTAAGGCATCGCCCGAAACAATAGTGATGATCCCCGCGCCAGGCACCGTACAGGCCGCCATAAGCCGGATCCATTCGCTGGGACGCTGATACCGGGCGCAGAGGAAAATCGCGACCATCAACACGGCATTCACAAAGGCGAAAGAAACGTTTGCATTGACGGACATCCCGGCGCACAGCGAGGATACCGCGCAAGCCACCACCAAGGGATACTGCCCCAGGTACGATTCGGCGGAATAAACCATCGCCCACATCAGAAACGCCAGCGCCAAGCCGTATCCGCGCGCTGCGACCAAATGATCGAAGACGAAAGGATTGAACACCAGGCACACGAATACGGTCAGTTGCACCAGGAGCGCGGTTGTCAGCAACCGGCACAAGCGATACGCTGCGCCTATATATAATGCTGCGCCGATCAACGCAGGTAGTCTCGTCGTGAATTGTGAAATTCCCAGCAACTTGGTGAATCCGTACATTAGTATCGAATTCAGAATATGGTTGTTCGCGGCGTACCAGAGATACCGGCGCTCGAAAACGAAGACGTTGAAGGTGACCGCCTCGTCGATGGTGATGGACTGGATCGCAGCGCGCGCGATGGCCCAGGCCATGGCAAAGATGGCAACGCCGATCAGAATCGAGCGCGAATAACGTGCCTTAGCGGGAGGGCTCATTCGACGGGATAGTAGCCATCGCGAGCATGTACCGTGAGTCCTTTGGGTCTTACCGAAACGCGAATCTTGCGATATCCCAAGTGACTTTTGGCCGGCGTGAAACCAAGGCTGTACTGATTTCGAAGCTCGTCTTCGATGCGGCCATAGATTTCCTGGAGCGTTTCCGAGGCCGTGAGATCAAAGTAGCTCCCGCCGGTTTCCCTGGCGATCCGTTCCAGGGTTTTTTGGCCTTCGCGCGGAACCGGAGAGCCGCCCTGCGAGGCAGGAACCTGAAACTTAAAGACGTCGCGATCAAGAAAACGAATCGAATAGACCAGGGCGTCGGCACGCTGGGCCGTCTCGACTGCTGCTGCGAGGGGGGCCGAGCTGCTGGTGTCGTATCCGTCTGAAAGAACGATTAGGGCCTTGCGTCCAGGTTGGCCAGCGAGGCCGCGGGCTGCGGAAACAATTGCGTCGTAAAGCGCCGTGCCGCGCGCGCCATTCTCCTTCGCATCCACTTCCAACAAGGAAAGGTCCTCGATGAGTTCAATGCGCCGGTCGAATCGAACCAGGAAAGCCCGGTCACCGGGGCGCAGGACAGTGTCGAGGAATTGCTGGCTCGCACGGCGCTGTTCGGCAAGCACCGTCCGCTGGCTGCCGCTCACATCGATTAGAAGACCGAGCATGAGGGGCTGGTCGGCTTGCGGCGAAAAATAGCGGATCGTCTGGTTCTGGCCGTCTTCTTCGAGCTTGAAATCGGCCTTGGCCAGTCCCTTGACAAGTTGTCCTTGCTTGTCGCGAACTGTAACCAGAACGTTGACAACGTTGACGCCAGTGGAGAAGGTGGCTTGCTGGGCTTTCGCAAAAGTGCAGAGTAGCCCTAATGCAGTTCGCCGGGATAGCGCCCAGGAGAGCGATGGATCCACCCCCTAAGTGTAATATCCGTCGCGGGCGCGAACGGTCAGGTTCTTGCGCTTCACCGAAACCACGATCTTGTGATAGCCGCCGCTGGCTTGATCCGGCGTGTAGCCCAAGCTGTATTGGTTACGCAGTTCTTCTTCGATTTGATCGTAGATCTTGTCGAGCGGCATCTTGCTGGATACCTCGAAGTACCCAGCTCCGGTTTCCTGCGAGATGCGCTCCAGAATCTTCTTTCCATCGACTGAATTTCGTTCTCCGGCAGACGGCTGCGGGAAGCGGCCGCCACCTCCACGTCGCCCGCCGCGGCCCATACCCGGTCCGCCGAAACCAACCGGGCTGCGGTTGCCCTCCGAATCGGCAAAGCGAATGGAATAAACCAGCGTATCGGCGCGTTGTGCGGATTCAATGGCTCCGCCGATCGATTCCTTGCTGCCGTTGTCGACGCCGTCCGACAGCAGGACTACCGCTTTACGTCCGTGCTGCTTCTTGAGCAACTCGTCCGCGGCCAGGAAGATGGCATCGTACATCGCGGTGCCCCCGCTGCGGCCTTGTCCACGACCCTGCGGAGATCCGCCACCGGATGAAGAGCGGCGGTTGAGTTGAGGACGTTCCACGTCCTTCAGAGCGGCTTCCAGATCCTTGCGAGATGAGGTCAGGTCCTGGAGCAGTTCCACTTCGCGGTCGAAATGGATGAGGAACGCCTTGTCCTTGTCTTCGCGCAGGATATGTTCGAAGAACTCGTAACTGGCAGTGCGCTCCCGATCGAGGACCCGCGATTGGCTCCCGCTGGTATCGAGCAGCAGGCCGAGAGTGAGGGGGAGATCGCTCTGCTGGGCGAAATAGCGGATGGACTGTGGACGCCCGCCTTCCTGGATGGTGAACTCGTCTTGGGTTAGATCGTGGACGATTTTGCCTTTTTGGTCGTGAACAGTGGCCAGGACGTTGACGACATCGACGCCAGTGGAATATTTAGGGTCCTGGGCGCGGGCAAGAGCCACCCCGGCGAGGTAAAGGAAGTTACGGCGGGAAAGCATCAAACGAATGGACGTAGGTGCCCCGGAAAAGGGTTACGAGGAAGATGTAGGACCAGGGCCAGTTTGCAAGCCCTGCTGCGGCGGCCTCAACGTATGCATGATATCGCCCAACTCGTTGTTTCTTATCCAATGATCGAAAGACTCATCCTGCCCAAAGGCGCCAGTTCGATTCAGCAACTGATTGCAGCGCCGGGCCGTAGTCCACTTCAGCCAACGCATAATCTCGGGAAACGGCCGTTTCGGAGTCATGATTACGTGAACGTGGGTCGGCATCACAACCCACGCGTGAAGGTCATACATCTTTCTTCCGTAGAGCAGAGCATCAGCGACTCGTGGGCGCAACGTGGATCAGCAAGCCAACGGTGGCCGCCAGCCAGACTCCAGGTAACGAAGATCATGGCGTTGTCGGGGATCCAGTGCGGGAGATGACGCCGGGTAAAGGACATCGAAGAATTGACAGGCGCAAGATCGCCTGTCCTACTTAGTGCGGATGGAGGGAGAGTTCTCTCAGTACGAGAGGATGCGGTCGGCTTCGGCGACGATGTTGTCGACTTGAGGCAGAATCTCGGCTTCGAGATTGGGGTGGTAACCAACCCAAGTATCCAGCGCGCCTATGCGGCCCACCGGAGCGTCGAGCGAAGAGAACAGCTCCCTAGCGATCCTCGCAGAGATTTCGGCGCCGAAGCCCCAAGAAAGCGTATCCTCATGCACCACCATCACGCGGCTGGTTTTTTCAACAGATTCGCGAATGGTTTGCCAGTCATATGGTGAAAGCGTGCGCAGATCGATCACTTCCACGCTGTGATCGGGATTGCGCTGCTCGACGAGGAGCGCCGCTTGCAGCGACTTCTGTACCAGGGCGCCATACGTTACGATGGTCAGCCGGGATCCGGTCTTCGCGGTCTTGGCCTTGCCGAACGGAATGGTGTAATCCGGGCCGGGATGCGGCGAGCGGTTGTAGGCCTCGCGATAGAGTTTTTTGTGTTCCAGAAATAACACGGGGTCATCGGAACGGATCGCCGTCCGCAATAGGCCGCAGGCATCCAGAGCGTTCGAGGGGAACACCACGCGCAGTCCGGGGATGTGGGTGAAAATCGATTCACCACACTGGCTGTGATAAATCGCGCCGCCATTGAGGTATCCGCCGATGGTCACGCGGATCACCATGGGCGCGGAGAATCCGTTATACGAGCGCCAACGCAGGCTGGCGAGCTCATCACGAATTTGCATCATGGCAGGCCAGATGTAATCGAAGAACTGAATTTCTACGATTGGCTTCAAGCCGCGCGTAGCCATGCCGGCTCCGCGGCCGACGATAGCTGCTTCCGCGATCGGCGTGTTAAAAACGCGCTGGGATCCGAAAACCGTCTGGAGGCCCTGGGTGGCTTTGAACACTCCGCCTTTGCCTTTGACTTCTTTCAGGTTGTCCTCGTGGCTGCAATCGGCAACGTCCTCGCCGAAAAGCACGATTTTATCGTTGCGCCGCATCTCCTCGTGCAACGTGAGATTGATCTCGTCGACCATGGTTCGCGGATTGCCGGACAAGCGGGGCTCCACATCGAATTCCTTGGAGGTGGGATCGACCAGCGGTGAATACAGGAAACGCATGGCGGAACCAGGCGGAGGCGGCGCGGCCTTCAGTACCTTTTGGGAGATCTCCTGGATTTCGAGCTCAACCTCATGAGTTAACAATTCCAAGCCATGTGGCTCGATCAAACCTTGGGAAAGGAGCCATTCGGGGAATTTGACGATCGGGTCGCGCGAGGCCTCGGCAGCGCGCTCGGCCTTGGTCTTGTATAGACGCTCGTCATCGGAGAGCGAGTGTGAGTAGGGCCGAGTGCAACGGGCATGCACCAAAACGGGCGACTGCGTGCGGCGACAGTACTCGACCGCATCGGACATGGTGGCGTAAGAGACCAGGAAGTCGTTGCCGTCGCATTCGAAGATCTTCAGGTTGGGGAATCCAGAAACCAGCTTCGCGATGTTGCCGCCGGCGGTCTGCTTCTCGACGGGAACCGAAATAGCCCAACCGTTATCTTCGACCAGATAGAGGATCGCGAGCTTCTCCAGACAAGCGATGTTAAGCGATTCCCAGAATTCTCCTTCGCTGGTAGCCCCATCGCCAGTGGTGGTGACCGTAATCGCGTCGGTTCCGGGTTCGAGGCGGCGCTGGGCGTCGGCGCATCCTATGGCGGGCAAAAACTGGGTCCCGGTCGCGGAGGATGGCGAGACGATATGCAGGCGGGGGTTGCTCCAATGGGACGGCATCTGGCGGCCGCCGGAAGAGGGGTCGGATTCAGCACCCACGGCCTGAAGCAACATGTCTTCGGGAGTCACGCCGAGCGTCAGGCACAGCGCGCGGTCACGATAGTAAGGGAAGAACCAGTCGTGGCCTGCCCGGAGCACCATCCCAGCGGCGGTTTGAATGGCTTCGTGGCCTGCGCCCGAGATCTGGAAGTAGATTTTGCTCTGGCGCTTGAGAAGGATCTCCCGGTCGTCGATGCGGCGGGAGAGGTACATGATGCGGAAAGCCCGGATGAGTTCATCGCGCCCGAGACCCGAGGGTCCGGGCGGCCTAAGTGCCAGGTCAGTGACTCCGCTTGCCATGGATGTCCGTTTCAAGTTTATACCAACAAAATAAGTCAGGCGACAAGATCGCCTGACCTACCTTGAGTTGCTAGAATGGAGCTTCACTATGCCAGTCACAGGTGCCGGATTAGAAGGAATTGTCGCGACGGAATCGCGGCTATGTTTTATCGATGGCGACGCGGGCGTGCTTAGCTACCAGGGCTTTCGCATCGAGACGTTGGCGGAACATGCCACGTTCGAGGAAACGGTTTATCTGCTGTGGCACGGGAAGCTGCCCAAGCAGTCCGAACTCGACCAGTTGAAGGCCGCGCTGGTGGCGAATCGGCTGATTCCGGGCGAGGTGGAAGCTTTCCTGAAGAGCAATCCGAAGGGTTCGCCTATGCATGTCCTGCGCACGGCAGTCTCGATGCTGGCATTGTCGGATCCCGATGCCAACGACGTGCAAGTCGAGCCAGCCGCGAAGAAAGCCGTGAAACTGATGGCGCAGACGGCGACGATTGTCACCAGCTTCGATCGGTTGCGGAAAGGGCAGCCCGTGGTCGCGGGCGATCCGCAACTGGGATTCGCCGCGAACTTCCTCTATACGCTCACCGGCAAGAAACCGGACGATGTGATGGCTCACACGTTCGACATCGCACTGACTCTGCACGCCGAGCACGAGCTCAACGCATCGACATTTGCGGCGCGGGTGACGGCGGCCACGCTTTCCGATATCTACTCGGCGGTGACTGCGGCAATCGGAGCGCTACGCGGTCCATTGCACGGCGGAGCGAACGAAGACGTAATCAAGCTCCTGCTCGAGGCGGGCACGGCTGACAAAGCCCTCCAGATGATCAAGGACAAGCTGGCGAACAAGGTCAAGATTCCTGGATTCGGGCATCGTGTGTATCACACCGTGGATCCGCGTGCGGCGAGCTTAAAGGGGATGGCGGAAGAGCTCGGCAAACGGACCGGCCACGAGGAACTTTACCAGATCTCCAGCCAGATCGAAAAGTACATTAAAGAAGCTAAGAATCTGAATGCCAACGTGGACTTTTATTCGGCTTCGACGTACTACTCGCTGGGGATTCCGGTGGATCTGTTCACGCCGATTTTCGCGGTGAGCAGGATGTCCGGGTGGACAGCCCATATCCTTGAGCAGTACGCCCACAATCGGCTGATCCGGCCACGCGCGGAGTACGTGGGACCGGCGGTCGGGCAGAAGTGGATCCCGATTGGAGAGCGGAGCTAAAGCTTCGCCCATAAATTGGCCGGCCTGGAAGCCGACCCTACCAACATGTACGATCTCGGGTACTTTCGGAATAATATCGGCTCGATTGCTGCACGTTTGGCGGATCGCGGATTCACGATCGACATGGAAGCATTCCGTGAGCTGGACAGCCAGCGGCGGGTTGCGCTAGCGGAATCGGAAAAACTGAAGGCGCAGCGCAATGCCGAGTCGCAGGAAATCGGCAAGCTGAAGAAAGCCGGCGGCGATACGGCGGACATGCAGCAGCGGGTTCGCGAAATGGGCGAACTAATCGCCAAGCTGGACGCCGACGCGGCAACACTAGATGAGAAATTCAGCCAGCTGATGGCGGGAATCCCGAATACGCCGCACGAATCGGTGCCGGCGGGGAAAAGTGCGGCTGACAATGTGGAAGTCCGCCGTTGGGGTACGCCGCCAAAATTCGCATTTACTCCGAAAGCGCACTGGGATCTGGGTCCAGAGCTGGGAATCCTAGATTTCGACCGCGCGGCCAAGATCACCGGGGCCCGCTTTGCGGTGTACATGGGATTGGGCGCGAAACTGGAACGCGCGCTCATTAACTTCATGCTCGATGTTCACACCAAAGAGCACGGCTACACCGAGGTGCTGCCGCCGTTCATGGCGAACAAGGACAGCTTCTACGGAACAGGACAACTGCCCAAGTTCGAGGCGGACCTGTTCAAGCTGGAGGGCACCGATTACTACCTGGTGCCGACGGCAGAGGTCCCGGTCACGAATCTGTATCGCAACGAAATACTGGATCTGGAAGCGCTACCGATCAAGTTGACGGCATACACGCCGTGTTTCCGCAGCGAAGCAGGCTCGTATGGACGCGATGTGCGGGGAATTATCCGGCAGCATCAATTCCAGAAAGTGGAGCTGGTGAAGTTCTCACGGCCGGAATCGAGCTACGAAGAACTGGAATCGCTCACGCGGGATGCGGAAGACATTCTGCAGCGGCTGGGCCTGGCGTACCGTACCGTGGTGCTCTCGACGGGAGACATCGGATTCAGCTCGGCGAAGACGTATGACATCGAGGTGTGGCTGCCGGGGTTGAAAGAGTACAAAGAAATTTCCTCCTGCTCAAATTTTGAGGCGTTTCAGGCGCGGCGGGCGCAGATTCGGGCGAAATCGGGGAAAGAGAAGGCGGAGTTCGTGCACACGCTGAACGGCAGCGGCCTGGCGGTGGGCCGGACGTGGCTGGCGATTATCGAGAATTACCAGCAAGCCGACGGCAGTGTGGTGGTGCCCGAAGTGTTGCGTCCCTATATGGGCGTCGACATAATTCGCGGCTGTAAATAACATCTATCCCGCATTGAATCCGCACGTTCGATCATTGACTCGCATTATCTCTGCGCATTTGCTTCCACACTCAGTCCGACGGGGAGGCGAGTCGGATGCTCAGTTGGAGAAAGCTGGCGCTGCTGGCGGCAGGCGTTATTGGAACGGTGGCAGGGCAACCGGCTCTGACCACGATACAGGATATTCTCTACCGCGCGGATGGCACGCGGTTCACCGGAACCATGTTCATCAAGTACAACAGCTTCCTGGCGGGGGATACGTCGAATATCGCCACGGCGAATCTGACGCTGCCGATCGTGAATGGAGTGCTGCGGGTGCGCCTCGTTCCAACGACAACGGCGTCGGCGGGAGCACAGTACACGGTCACCTATAACAGCCAGGGGATTGACCAGTTCACAGAGCTCTGGGCGGTGCCGCCGAGTACGCTCATTCTGCGCGTGCGGGATGTGCGGATCTCGGGAGGAACGGTAATCGGGCCGCCGCCGATACTCACGCCCGTGCAGATCAGCGATGTGACGGGGTTGCCAAACGAGCTTTCGGTACGGCCTATGAAGGGCGTGGGGTTCGGTATCGGAAGGGCGGCGGTGATCAATCAAGCCGGACAACTCGATACGGCAACGGGGAACCTGGGCGATTGCGTGCGAGTCGACGGCAGCTCAGGGCCATGCGGTTCGGGAGGAGGCGGCGTCGGTGGAAGCTTCGCCGATGCGGAGACTCCAGCGGGCATCGTGAACGGATCGAATGCGGTGTTCACGCTCGCCTCCCCACCGTCGCCAGCCAGCAGCCTGAGTCTGTACCGGAACGGCCTGTTCCAGCGGCAGGGGCTGGACTACCAGATCAGCGGAGCGACGATCACGTTCTTCCTGGTGTCGATTCCGAAAACCGGAGATCTGCTGGTGGCAAACTACCGGTTCGCGGATCCGAGCAATCTGCTCAGCTCGCTCGCGTCGCCGCAAGTCGTGTGTAGCGGCACTGGATTAAGCACTTCGGACACACCTTTGGTCGAGTTGGGCAGTTGCACGATACCCGCGAGTTTACTGGGAGCGGGCGATCGGATTGAAGTGCAGTTCCAGTATGGGCACACCGGAGCTGCCACGGGCTTCACTGGTACCGTGCTGATTGGGAGCACGACAGTAGCATCTCGATCGGGAGCGACGAATGAAGTCATGCTGGCGGGACACACCAGTTTCGGGTTTTACGGAGGCGGCCAGACGTGGGATACCCAGACATGGGGAATCGGATCGATCTTGACCGTGACTGCGGGGAATGCCAGCGAGGATCCGTCGCAGGCTTTAAAAGTGAGCCTGCGAGGCCAGATGGCCGGAGCGACTGCCGACTCAGTAAGCCTGCGCAACTTCACGGTGATCCGGTATCCGGCCCAGGCAAATCCCTAAGTGGGTTCGCAGGACAGTCTACTGAGGAAACGAAGTTGGCCCTACTTCTTCAGGAATCCGTGGACGTAGAGGGCGTTGAAGCCGTTGACCGAAGAAGCTGTACCGGTGACTTCCATGATGTGGCCGGCGTGATCAATTGCCGCCTGGCGGAAAACACCCATGCCGTCGCGACGCGGATCGTGCTCCTCTTCCATGAGCATGTAAAGGCCCCCATCTTGCGTCAGCAAGCCGATCGGCTGGTTGTTGCGGAAGCATTTCTGGGCGCAATCGCGGTGCTTTTCGCCGTGCTTGCCAACTTCGAGGTAGCAGGAGAAATCGACGATTTCGCCGACGACGGTTTTAACGGTGCCCGGATTCGGTTTGCCGTCGACGGAGGCGCCTATGGTGGTGGCGCTCCACGGCTCCGCTGCCTTGTCGCCGAGCTTTCCCATGGGCTGCTTGTAGGTGCCGCCATCGGCTGCCGGGGTCATTTGAGGCTGGAGGATTTTCGATTTGCCAGCCTTGGTCTGAGCAAACATGGTCAAGGCCAGCGCGAGCAGGGCCAGAAGACTGAGAAGACTGGTGGTTAGTTTCGCCATACGTCCAGTCTAACTGAAGAGACAGACAAGATCGCCTGTCCTACCCTTAAGATTGCCTGCCCTGCATTCGGCCTACTTGGTAACATAAATGATTCCCCATGTTGCGTTTCGAAACGGCAGGAGAGTCGCACGGAGAGTGTCTAGTCGCCACGCTTACGGGACTTCCGGCGGGAGTACCTGTTTCGCTGGAGGCGATCAATCGCGATCTGTGGCGCCGCCAGCAGGGCTTCGGGCGCGGCGGCCGAATGAAGATCGAGACGGACAAAGCCCACATCGTCAGTGGGGTGCGGCACTCGAAGACCATTGGATCGCCGGTAGCGATTTTGATCGATAACGCCGACTGGAAAAACTGGACAGAGGCGCTACCGGTGGAGGATTTCGAGGGGTCGGCGCAGAAGCAGAAGAAGCTGACGCGACCGAGGCCGGGGCACGCCGATCTGGCCGGGGCCTTGAAATACAATTTCCAGGATGCGCGCTACGTGCTGGAGCGTGCGAGCGCGCGGGAGACGACGGCTCGAGTGGCGCTGGGTGGGCTGGCGAAGGCGTTTCTGGGAGAGCTGGGAATCGCAGTGTTCAGCCACGTGATCGCCGTGGGACAGGAGCGATCGGATCGTCCAGTGACGTGGGAGGAACTGGTCGCACTGAACAATCGGGACGAAGTACTCCTGAACTGCGTAGACGCCGAAGCCGAGCAACGAATGAAAGGTGTAGTCGATCAGATCTATAAAACGGGCGACACCGTGGGCGGCGTGTTTGAAGTAGTGGCGCACGGGGTTCCGCCGGGACTGGGGTCGCATATCACGTGGGATTCGCGGCTCGACGGGAAGCTTGCCCAGGCGATCGTCTCGTTGCAGGCGGTGAAGGGCGTGGAGATTGGGTTTGCGACCGAAGGCGCGGCTTCATTCGGTTCGAAAGTGCAGGACACAATCCACTACAGCGGCGAGGAGCACAAGTTCACGCGCGGCGCTAATCGCGCGGGCGGCCTCGAAGGGGGCATTACCAACGGCGAAGATGTCGTCGTGCGGGGACTGCTCAAGCCGATATCGACGCTACGGAGGCCGCTCGAAAGCGTCGATTTCGAAACTCGGGAAGCGGTAGCGGCGGCTTACGAGCGAAGCGATGTGTGTGTTGTCCCTGCCGCTGGCGTGGGCGGCGAGGCGATGGTCGCGCTGGTGCTGGCGCAGGCGGCTCTAGAGAAGTTCGGCGGGGATTCGATGACGGAAACGAAGCGGAATTACAAGGGATATCTCGAACAGGTGAAGAACTTCTGATGGTGTATCCGATTGTGAAGTACGGGCAACCGGTGCTTGAGACTAAGGCGGCGGATATCACTGAGTTCGATACGCCGGATTTGAACAAGCTGGTGGAGGACATGTTCGAGTCGATGTACGCGGCCAAAGGCGTGGGGTTGGCGGCGCCGCAGATCGGCGTGGGCAAACGGATCGCGGTCATCGATACAACCGTCGGCGAAGATGCCGGGCAGAAACTGGTGTTGATCAATCCGGAAATCATCAGTAAGGAAGGATCGCAAAGCGGCGAAGAGGGCTGCCTGAGCTTGCCGACGTTTCGGGAAACCGTGACGCGAGCAAAGAAGGTGACGGTGCGCGCATTCGACGCCAAGGGCAAGCCGTTCGAGATGACGGGCGAGGATCTGCTGGCGCGTGCATTCTTGCATGAGACGGATCACTTGAACGGGACGCTGTATATCAGCCATATCAGCCCGCTGAAGCGCGACTTGATCCGGCGGAGAGTCCGGAAGCTGCAAAAAGCCAACGAGTGGGGTTAGCTCCGTGAGGCTCGTGTATCTAGGGACGCCGCAGTTCGCGGTGGCAACGCTCGATCGCATTGTGGAAGCGGGGTACGAGGTGGCTGCAGTGTTCACTCAGCCAGATCGTCCCAGAGGGCGAGGTCAAAAAAACGCGATGCCTCCGGTGAAGGAAGCAGCGCTTCGGTTGGGATTGCCGGTCCATCAGCCAGAACGGGTGCGACGGCCGGAAGTGGTCGAGCAACTACGGGCGCTGGGCCCCGAGGCGATGGTGGTGGTGGGGTACGGGCAGATCATTCCTCAGGCGATTCTCGATATTCCGCCGAAGGGGATCATCAACGTGCATGCATCGCTGCTGCCGAAGTATCGCGGGGCGGCGCCGATCCAGTGGGCCATCGCGCGCGGGGAAACACGGACGGGCGTCACGACCATGAAGATCGACGCTGGGCTGGATACCGGCGACATGCTGCTGAAGTGGGAGACGGAGATCGGGCCGAAGGAAACGGCAGTGGAATTGGCCGATCGGCTAGCTGTGGCGGGGGCGGATTTACTGGTGCGGACGCTAGCTGAGTTGGCGGGCATCGTTCCACAAAAGCAGGATGAGGCGCAGGCGACCTACGCGCCCCTACTTAAAAAAGAGGATGGCGAAATCGACTGGACGATGTTTACACGGGATATTCTCAACCGAATTCGCGGGTTTGACCCCTGGCCTGGGTGCTACACATTTTGGGACGGACAGCGAATTCGGATATGGAAGGCTCAGCGATTGGATTTACCGGCCCCGCCTCAAGGCTGGTTCGCAAGAAAGAAGGGCCAGCTAACGGCAGGCACCGGGAATGGCGGCATCGAGATTCTGGAGGTTCAGTTGGAGGGCAAGAAAAGGATGGAAACAGCGGCGTTTCTGAACGCATTTCCGGACACGGAGTCGACATGGAAAATCCACTAGGATTTCGATATGCCGCCACGTATGCGGGCATTCGAAAGGTGGCGAAGGACGACCTGGCGCTGATCGTATCGGACACACCGGCGTCGGCGGCGGCAGTCTTTACGAAGAATTTGGTGGTAGCCGCTCCCGTGGAAGTCGCGCGGCGAAATCTACGCGAATCGCGCGGCAAGGTTCGGGCATGGCTTATCAACGCGGGTAATGCCAACTGTGCGACTCGGACAGGCGAGCGGGTGGCGCTCGAATGCATCCGATCGGCGGCGAAGACTCTGGGGGTCCAGGAGCAAGAGGTTCTGCCGGCATCGACTGGAGTGATTGGAGTGGAAATGAACGCGCGGCTGGTGATGGATACGATCCCGGAACTGGCCGCGGCACTTCGGCCGGATTCGCTCGACGCAGTGGCAGCGGCCATCATGACGACGGACACGCGCGCCAAAACAGCGTTCGCGAAGATGAAACGCGCTACGATGGCGGGCATAGCGAAGGGCTCGGGCATGATTCATCCGCGCATGGCGACGACGCTGGGATTCGTAATGACAGACGCCGTCGCCTCGCCGGCGGAACTGCGGGCGGCGCTGAAGAAAGCCATCGCGGTATCGTTCAACCGCATATCGGTGGACGGGGACACGTCAACCAACGACGTCGTCGCAGTGATGGCAAACGGAGCGTCCGGATTCAAGCCGGGAGCGCGCGCGCTCGAAACTGCGCTGACTGAAGTATTGGCTTCGCTAGCGAAGCAGATCGCGCGAGACGGTGAGGGCGCGCGGAAACTGATCACCATCGATGTGGAAGGGACGGCGACGGATGCCGAGGCCGAAACCATCGCGCGAACCATCGCAAACTCACCGCTGGTTAAGACGGCGATTGCCGGGTCGGATCCGAATTGGGGACGAGTTCTTGCCGCGGCGGGATATTCGGGTGTGAAGTTCGATCCGCACAAGACCGAAATATTCATGCAGGGGATGGCGGTCTGCCGGAGTGGATTGGCGGCCGCATTTTCGGAGGCTGAACTCACCCGGAAGCTGGATGAGAGCGAGTGTCTGATCCGATTCGTGATCCGGGGCGGTGGTAAAGGTCGCGCTCGGTTCTGGACGTGCGATCTGACGGAGGAGTACATTCGGATTAACGCGAGCTACCGGACGTAAGTATGCGTTTCCCGGCTTTACTGATCGTCGCGGGTTTGATGGCAGTCGGCCAAAATCGGCCACCCGAGCAGATGGAAGTTTTCCGCCTGGTTTCGGAGGCGCTGGCGAATCAGGATGCCGAAGCATTTTTCGACCAGTTCGACCCGAAGATGCCGCAATACGACAAGCTGCGCAATGAGATTCAGGATTTGTTCGGCATGGCTCAGGAGATCGGGTCGACCGTCGACGTCATCATGGATGAGGGCGACGAACTGAAGCGGACGCTGGAACTGGACTGGCTGCTGAAAATCGACACCGATGAGCCGCGGCGGCAGATCGTGAAGTGCCAAGTGGAGAAGCGTGGCAAGAAGTGGAAAATCACGGCTCTGGAACCGGTCGACTTCTTCAAAAAATAACGGCTAAAGCGCTAGTTCCATGGGCAGGGCCAGCGGCGGCTCAACCAGGAAGTTGAGTTCGGCCATACGCGCGACGGCACCGCGGATCGACGCTTCGGTGGTGGGCTGGACGGTAATGACGAACGGCAGATCGCGCCAGTTGGAGTGGGGCAACTGGAGCACAGCATCGATCGAAACATTCTCGGCGGCCAACGCGGCGGCCAGCTGTGCGATTATGCCCGGCCGATCCTCAACGCGAAAGCGCAAGAAGTAAGCCGATTCGTGCAGCGTGACTGGAATCGGCTGGTATTCGCCAAGACGGGCATGGGCAAAAGGCGAAACGCGCTCCGGACCACCGTAACGGATTTCGCGCGCGACGCGCATCAGGTCGCTGGCGATGGCGACGCCGGTGGGATGCGGCCCCGCTCCACGGCCGTAGTAGAACGTATCAGCTCCGAACTTCCCGCGAACCCAAATCGCGTTATAAGCGCCGCGGACGCTGGCGAGGATCGTCGACTGCGGAATCAGCGAGGGCCGCACGGAAAGAATAACGCCGTTGGGAGTCTGGCGGGCAGCGCAGATCAGACGGATGGTGTGATGCAGCTGATGTGCGTATTCGAAATCGACAGGGGTGATTCGGCGGATGCCTTCGGTAAAGATATCGGACGGAACGATGCGCTCGCCGAAAGCCAGTGCCGCGAGGATGGCGAGCTTCGAACGGGCATCGAAGCCGTCGACATCGGCGGCAGGATCCGCTTCCGCGTAGCCGGCGCGCTGGGCCTCCAGCAATACGTGGTCAAAACTGGAGCCATGCTGTTCGATGGCCGTCAGGATATAGTTGCAGGTCCCGTTAAGGATTCCGTAAAGCGTGTTAATGCGGTCGGCGGAGATACCTTCGCGCAATACGTTATGGATGGGAATGCCGCCCGCCACGCTGGCTTCCATAGCCAGGTTCACGCCCGCGGCAATGGCCTTATCCCACAGATCGGCGCCCGCCAGGGCCATAAGCTCCTTATTGGCGGTGACCACCGATTTCTTTTGAGCGATGGACGCCTCAATAATTTCCCGTGCTACGCCGGTTCCGCCCACCAGCTCGACGACTATCTGGATGCCGGGATGATTCACTACATCGCGCCAGTCAGTGGTGCGGTGCGCGGATGCGAAAGGAGCCGGAACGTGCCGCTGGGCCACGCCGCGGCTGCTAATCGACACAATGGAGAGCGGAAAGCCGAGCTTCTGTGCAATCAGGTCCTGGTTTTCCGCGAGGACGTCCAAGGTCCCAAGACCGACGTTTCCGAGACCGATGATGCCTATGTTGACGGGTTCCATGAGGGGTTTGAAACTCTATGATCGCGCACAAAGCGCTATTGGTTCAGACGCTTACTTCACAACTAGTTTGAAATCGACCACGAGAACCAGCGCATCCGGAGTTACCCGGATCGCATTGAGATCCAGATCCTTAAGCTCCTGCTGGTACACGGCGCCCGTGGTTGGCTGCTCGAGAAGACGGCGAGCCTGATCGCGGATTTCGATTTTGAAATCCTGGTCGAAGGTCCGCATCATAGCGGCACGGACGCGCCGGATGTAGTAAGAATCCTTGGCAGTGCTGACTTGGGTGTCTTGAAACGCGATGGCTCCCTTACGTGGCACCGGAACAGCGGTGATTGTGACATTGAACGAATCGCCCATGCCGACGCAGCGGCTGAACAAATCCATGGCGGAACTGCCGCTGAAGCGGGCTGCTACCTGAAGGCGCTCGCCGGCCGCGCTCAATTTCGGAGCTTCGAGATAGGCGTATTGGCACTTAGCAGCTCTATCGCCGCGCACGTATCTGCGGCCTTCCTGGGTGAACATTTGCGCCGCGACCATGCGTTCCAGAGCGGAATAGCGAATCTCCAGGTCGGCGGGCAGCGCAGTTCCGGGGATCATCAAGAGTACAGTAAATATCGCGGCCGCACGCATGTAACATAAGTAAGTATGAGGTATCTGGGCCTGTTTTTGCTCACCGTCTGTATCTTGTTGGGACAGACTTCGCCGATCAAAGAAGAGACCGACGTGAAGCTGCCCAACGGGAAATCGCAAAAGGACGAAATCATCCGGGTAGACTACGAGCACAATCTGAGGGATGCCGGAGAACTAGCGCGCCTCTCCGAGGAGATCAAAGACGATCTGGAAAAAGGCGACCGGTATTTGGTTTCGACCAAAACTTTAAAGAAACTGGAAGACGTCGAGAAACTATCGAAAGACATCCGGCAACGGCTACGACGTAATTAGCTCTCTGCGTGTTACCCTGAAACGTTTACCCTATGAGTCCCACCCGCGAGAAGAGTCAGTTAATGAGCGCCTCGGAGATCGACCGGACGCTAGTCCGGCTGGCGCACGAAATCCTCGAAAAAACCACTAATCCGGACGATTTGGTGTTCATCGGCATCCGGCGGCGAGGTGTGCCCTTGGCACAGAGACTCGCTCAAAAGATCGAGGCGATCGAGGGGCGCAAAGTGCCGGTCGGAATTCTGGACATCCAACTTTACCGGGACGATCTTTCCACGGTGGGAAGCCAGCCAGTAGTGAGTGCGACGGATATTCCGTTCACGGTCGCGGGAAAAGACGTGATCCTCACCGATGATGTGCTATACACGGGGCGAACCACGCGGGCTGCTCTGGACGCTTTATTCGATCATGGCCGGCCGGCGCGCGTGCAGATGCTGGTGCTGATCGACCGCGGGCACCGCGAGCTCCCCATTGAGGCGCGCTACATTGGGCGCACGATTCAAACGTCCGCAAATGAAATTATCGAGGTCAAGTTTCAAGAAATCGACGGGATGGAAAAGGTGCTACTGACAGAGAAGGCGGACTGACGTGGCGCAAGGGCTGTTGGGGATCGAGGCACTCTCGCGCGAAGAAATCCAGGCGATTCTGGACCGGGCTAAGTATTTTCAGCCGCGAGAGGGGCAAAGTTTTCGGAAGTACGACTTACTGCGCGATCGAATGGTCGTGAACCTGTTCTTCGAGACGTCCACGCGCACGCGGACCAGCTTCGAGATCGCGGCTAAGCGCCTGGGCGCGGATTCGGTTTCGATCACCGCATCGGCATCCAGCGTCTCCAAGGGCGAGTCTCTGGTGGACACGCTGAACACGCTGGCCGCCATGCGGCCAAATGCGATCATCATGCGGCACGCGGCCTCGGGCGCACCGCATTTTCTGCAACGGTATTTGGAAATTCCGATCATCAACGCGGGCGACGGGACGCACGAACATCCCACGCAGGCGCTGCTCGACGCACGGACCATTCTGGATCGCGGCGCGAAGCTGGAAGGCTTGCGCGTGGCAATTATCGGCGATATCGCGCACAGCCGCGTGGCGCGGTCAAACGTGTATCTGCTGTCCAAGTTCGGGGCCAACATCGTACTGTGCGGACCGGCATCGTTGCTCCCGGAAGCTCTGAAGAATATCGCGTCGGGCGTGACCTTGACCACCAACATGGACGAAGCCATCCGCGACGCCGACGTCATCATGATGCTGCGCGTCCAACTGGAGCGGCAGCATGAGCCCGGGTTTTCGGCCAGCGAATACTTCCAGTTCTATGGGCTGCAGCTGGAGCACTTGAAGCTCGCCCGGCCGGACGCCATCGTGATGCATCCGGGCCCCATCAATCGCGGCCGCGAGATTTCGTCCGAAGCAGCGGATTCACAACGGTCGGTGATTCTAAATCAAGTGGAGAATGGAATTTCGGTACGCATGGCCGTGCTGGAGCGCGTGATGTCAGGAAAGAAAACCGATGGCGCAACTGCTTATTAAGAACGGCCGGGTGATCGATCCCGCATCCCATCACGACGGCGTGGCGGACGTGTGGATTGAGGACGGCGTCATCAAAGGCGTCGGCGTAAGCCTGCCAGCGGCAGGCTCCGATGTCTTCGATGCGACCGGTCTGATCGTCGCGCCGGGATTCATCGACATGCACGTGCACCTGCGCGAGCCGGGCTTCGAGCATGCCGAGACCATTGAGAGCGGATCGCGCGCGGCGGCTGCGGGCGGCTTCACATCGGTGTGTCCTATGCCCAACACCAAGCCGGTGAACGATAACGCCACCGTCACCAGCTACATGATCGAAAAGGCGCGGCGGCACGCAGTGGTCAACGTATTTCCGATCGGCGCGATCACCAAGGGCAGCGCGGGCGAGGAACTGGCCGCGATCGGGTCCATGAAGAATGCGGGCGCGGTGGCCATTTCCGACGATGGGCGTCCGGTGATGAACGCGCGCGTCATGAGGCGGGCCATGGAGTCCGCGCGCAGCCTGGGAATCACGGTGATCAACCACTGCGAGGACCTGCACCTGAGCGCCGGCGGAGACATGCACGAAGGCGCGGAATCGGTCCGCCTGGGCCTGCGCGGAATCCCGGGGTGTTCGGAAGACGTGATGGTGGCGCGCGACATCCTGCTGGCGGAGGTCACCGGCGCGCGCTATCACGTGGCGCACATCTCGTCGCGGCACTCGGTGGAGATGGTGCAGTTCGCGAAGAGCAAGGGGCTGGCGGTCCCCGCGGAGGCGACGCCGCATCATCTGGCGCTGGCGGATCGCGACATGAAACCTTACGACAGCAACTACAAAATGAAACCGCCGCTGCGCGGATCGTGCGACGTGACGGCGGTGCTCGACGGGATTGTAAATGGGGCGATCGACGCAATCGCCACGGATCACGCGCCGCATCCGGGCAGCGAGAAGATGCAGGAGTTCGAGAGCTGCCCGTTCGGAATTCTGGGCCTGGAGACGGCGATCGGCGTGTCGCTGGAGCAGCTCGTTCATCCAGGGAAAATCGGTATCGGAAGGTTAGTTGAGCTATTCACATCCGGTCCAGCGCGGATTCTGGGGCTCGATCGCGGGACGCTGGCGGTGGGCGCTCCGGCCGACGTGACGATATTCTCAACGGATCGAGAGTGGACTTACGACGTGAACAAGTCGTTTTCGAAGAGCCGGAATTCTCCGTTCGACGGGAAGAGGTTTAAAGGCGGTCCTGTGGCGACGGTGGTGGCGGGCGAAGTCGTTTGGCGGGTTTGACGGGCACTCCCATAAATATGGGACACTGGAGTCGTGAAGACGACCTTGGAGATCCCTGATCCCATTTTTCGCAAGGCGAAGGCGCGCGCGGCCGAATCGGGGATTCCTTTGCGCCAGTTCATCACCGAGGCGGTGCAGGCGAAGTTGGAGACAACCCGCGCTTCCCCCCAGCAAAAGCCCTGGATGAAGGGCGCGGGCGCTCTGAAGCATCTCCACAAAGAAACCGTGCGCATTCAGAAACTGATCGACGAGGAATTCGAGCAAATCGAGCCCGAGCTCTGGGTGTGATCCTCGATACGAATTCGCTGTCGGCATATGCCAACGGAGTGCCGGGGGCGGTATCGGTGGTGGATTCCGCAGACGCCGTTGAGGTCTCCGTAATATCACTGGGGGAGTTTCGGTTCGGCATCGCGCAATCCAGGCATCGGGCCGACTACGAACGGTGGCTTCTCGAAAACCTGCTTTTTTATAGAATCCTCGATGTTGACCGGGAAACGGCTGCCGCCTACGCGGAGATCCGACTGGAATTGAAGCAAGCGGGCCGGCCGATACCTGTGAATGATCTCTGGATCGCGGCCTTGTGCCGCCAGCACGGATTGCCGATCCTCAGCCGGGACCGGCATTTCGACGCCGTGAAGGGTCTACGGCGAGTCGGCTGGTGAGTCCTAGGCATTTGAATTGACAGGCGACAAGATCGCCTGTCCTACATTCGGTTTGTCCTTCAGGTCTCATAGACCTGCCACCAGTTCGAATTCCAGAAACGATAGCTCGGTATGAAGACGGCCTGCTCACCGAGGCCTGTGTCGGAATCGAAGGTCACGATAATTTCAGGTGGGCTAATCCAGGTTCTTCTCTTCACCCTGCAAACGCGCGCTAACGGCACTCGGACTTCGCGTCGATAATCCGAAACGATCAGCGTATCACCATCCAGCGTAACCTTCCGAAGACGGGAACAATACCAGAACACAAAACCGGTTGCTAAAACTCCGCCCAACGGGAGGACCCAAATGCCCGAATCTTGAAGTGGAAGGCTACTCCGGAAAACCTGGTAAGTCCCCGCGGGCCATCCCGCGATCCAGATAACTGGAAAGAGGAATTTAGTGATCGGCGTAGACCACGAAGACAAGCGTTGTGTCCTGCCAGCAGGCATTGGTTAGGCCGGTTGTGCGGTGCGACATGCGGTGCACGAGCAGATCGACCGCAGATAGTCGAACGAATATATTCCCGATCCGTGTCCATCGCTCCAATCGATGCGGATGGCGTAACCACCAACCGGCTCCACATTCAGCATCTTCAGAGTCGGCGTGAACATCTTGAATGGGTCCGCCGGCTTGCCCTTGGAATCACCAGCCGCGTAGCTGGTCTTCTGCGGCGCGGTGCCGTGCGCGCCGGTGCAGGTGGCGCAGGGACACTCGTCGCGCAGGTAGCCTAGCTCATAGTCGCTATGATGGCCGTCTTTCCAGTCGATCTTGAGGCCCTTCGATTTGGAAATGGCGATGTGCTCGGGTTCAGGTGCGTTCATTCACTCGTTCGATGTCGCGGACACCGGAGATGCGGCGGATGGCGGAAACCACCCGTTCGAGTTGCCGTTTGTCCTTGACTTCCAGGGTCATGTCTATAACGGCGCCGCCGTCGGTTTCGCCGCCGTGAGTTTCGAGGCTAAGGATGTTCGTCTGTTCCGTGAAGAGGGCAGTGGTGATCTGGCTCAGCATACCCGGCCGGTCTTCCGTGCGGACCAACAGTTTCACCGGGAAAGTGTGGCTTACCGCGCGCGCCCACTCGACTTCGATCTTGCGCTCCACGTCGTACATCAGATTCTGGACGTTGCTGCAATTGACCGAATGCACCGCAATGCCCTTCCCCCGCGTCACGTAGCCCACAATGGGCTCGCCGCGAATGGGATTACAGCATTTGGCGCGATAGGTCATCAGGTCGTCGATGCCCTTGACCTGAACCACTAGATCCTGGTCGTCGCCCGGACGATGGGCGGCAGGACGTTCGGGGGCGGGCGCTGCAGGCTCTGGAGTTTGTTCGGCGGGCACCAGCTCTGGCGCAACTTTCTGGAGCACCTGGCGCGCGGAATACTTTCCGTAGCCCAGCGCCGCGTGCAGATCCTCGATCTTGGAACATCCGTAGTCAGCCGCCACGGCTTCGAGCTGGGTTCTGGGTATGCGTCCGAGTTGGACACCGAGGCGGCGAGCCTCTCGTTCGAGATATTTCTGGCCGATTTCGATGGCTTTGGCGCGCTCAGTGGTGTTAATGACGTGCCGGATCTTGTTGCGCGCACGGGCCGTTTTCACCACCGCCAGCCAATCTTTGCTGGGGAGGTGCCCGGTCTGGGTCAGAATCTCGACAACATCGCCGTTGCCCAGAGGATGCCGGAGTTGCACGATACGCCCGTTAACCTTGGCGCCCACGCAGGTGTTGCCGACATCCGAATGGATGGCGTACGCGAAATCGATCGGGGTTGCCCCGCGCGGCAAAGCGATCACACGGCCTTTCGGCGTGAAGCAGTAAACCTCTTCCGGATACAGGTCCACCTTGAGAGTGGACATGAACTCGCCGGAATCGCGCATATCGCGCTGCCACTCGACCAACTGGCGGAGCCAAGAGATGCGCTGATCATCATCGGCGGGGCCGCGCCGGCCCTCTTTATATTTCCAGTGCGCCGCGATGCCCTCCTCGGCGATGCGGTGCATTTCATCCGTGCGAATCTGGACTTCGAAATGGCGGCCTTCGGGGCCCATGACGGACGTGTGCAGCGACTGATACAAATTCGGCCGCGGGATGGCGATAAAATCCTTGATCCGGCCCGGGATAGGATGCCACTCATTGTGAATGACGCCCAAAGCTGCATAGCAGTTTTTTACAGAGTCCGTAATAATGCGCACGGCCAGAAGATCGTACACCTGGTCCAGGACGATTTTCTGACGCTTGAGCTTCTGGAATACGGAATAAGCCCGCTTCACGCGAGTTTCGACCCGGGCCGGGATCCCCTCGCGAGCCAGATTGATCTCGACCAGATGCCTGACCTGGTTTAGAAACGCTTCGTTGCCGGGACGGGCCGCTTCAAACTCGCGCAGCAAGCCTTCGGAGGCTTCGGGCTCGAGATATCGAAACGCCAGGTCCTCCAGCTCGCTCCGGACCTTTCCCATACCCAGGCGGTGGGCGATGGGCGCGTAGATATCCATGGTTTCCTGGGCGATGCGGAGCCGCTTTTCCTCCGGCAACGAGTCCAACGTACGCATGTTATGCAAACGGTCGGCGAGCTTGACCAGGATCACGCGGATATCGTTGACCATGGCCAGCAGCATCTTGCGGACGCTTTCCGCCTGGCGCTCCTCGCGCGACGCCAAGTCGAGTTTGCTGAGCTTGGTGACCCCGTCGACGCAGCGCGCCACCTCGTCGCCAAACTCTTTGCGCACCTCCTCGATGGTGGCGGACGTATCCTCGACCACATCGTGCAGGAGGCCGGTCTGGAGGCAGACCATGTCCATATTCATGTCGGCCAGCTGGCGGGTGACCAGCAGCGGATGGGTCATGTAGGGCTCGCCGGATACCCGGGTCTGCCCCAAATGACGATCTGCCGCGAAGCGATAGGCGTGTTCCAGCGGGGCCAGGTCCTCTTTGGGACGCATCTCGCGAAGGTGTGCTTCGAGCCCGCGGTACAGGCTTTCGACCGACGCTGGCGGAGGCGGCGCAACTATAGGTAATGGGACAGGTTGCGGGACGATATCAGTGGATTCCGGTGGCATCCAGTGATACCAGTGTAGCGAACGTCAATGAATAGCAGGTCAAAGTGGCGGATCCGGGAGACCCGCCCTTCGTCTAATTTTCCGCGTGAATGCCGGTCGGTTGCTTGGCCGCGCGGGCAGCCTTGATCTTCTTGGTATCGAGAGCCTTCTGCAACCAACCGTCGGCGATCTCTATCTGCTTCTTGTACTCGTTGGGATCGTCCAGAAGGTCGGCGCGTTCGCGAGTCAGCAGATTCAGATAAGCCATGGCGTCATCGTATTCCGGATCGATCTCCAGCGCTTTGTTGAGATCCATCATACCTTCGTCCACGATTGCGCCATACTGCGTCTGCAACTCTTCCTTGACCTTCTTATCCTTGAGCGGACCGGGATCCTCCGGCCTCATCCTCAGATTGGAGCGGGCGGTCATCAGTGCGGGGATCCACTTCTGATACGCGATTACGCCGAGAGTGTAGTAGGCTTCCTTTTCCTTCGGATCCACCTCCAGGCGCCGGTGCTGCCATTTGGCGGCCTCGTCGAACATTTTTAGCTTCTCGTCGAGCGGGAGGGACAGAGCCTGATTGAAAGCCAGCGTGGCCAGATATGCCAGCGCAGTCTTCTCATTCGGGTCCTTGTCCAGGACCTTCAGGAACTCTTCTTTCGCCTTGCGTGCGTAATCAAGATTTTCGGGCGATTCCGCGCCTGGAATCCATTGGACCATGTAGGAGGTCGCAAGATACATCCGGGGTGTCGGGTTGTTGGGATCCAGCTGGATGGCCTTCTCAAAATGATCCACGGCGTCGCCGTACTTGGCGTTACGATAGGACGCGATTCCTTGATTGATATGATCGCGTGACTTGAGATAACTGCAGCCGGTCCCCGCCAGTATGATCGCCGCGGCGAGCAGAGCCGCACTCAGAGTCGGTATTCTGCGCATAAAAACTTCTTCTCCTCGTGGTTGGACGATTACTCGCCCGCCTCAATCTTAGGCGTCATCAAGCCTATCTTGTCGATGCCGGCGCCGCGAGCAATATCAATGGCCCGCGCTACGGTCTGATAATCCAGGTCCGGATCGCCCTTCACGAACACCACGCGTTCGGCGCGGGTTTTAAATACCTGCTCCAGACGGGGACCCAGCTTGTCGAAATCGGTGGGCTCCTCGTTGATCCTCATCGAGCGGTCTTTGTCAATCTGGATCACTACGGTGCGCTCATCCTGCTTGGTGGGCTGATCTTTTTTGGGCGGCTGCGGCGCGATGGCTTCCAGCCCGTACGGCGTCAAAGGGGTGATCACCATGAAGATGATCAGCAGCACCAGCAACACGTCGATGAGCGGCGTAACGTTAATGTTCGCCTGGACGCGGCCTCCGCCGCCTACGTTCATTGCCATAAAAAATCTCCTTAACCCAACCCGAAATCTACTGAACCGGAGTCGCGGCGGTACCTTGCCCGGCGCCTTGAGGAGTCTCGGTGATCAACCCGAGCTGATCCACGCCGGCGGCGCGCAAATTATCCACCACGTCTTCCACCGCCTGGTACTTGGCGCGGGCATCCGCTCGGATGTACACGGTCTTGTCCAGCTTATTGGTCAAAAGATCCTGAACTTTGGTGGGAAGCTCATCCACCGTCACCTGCTTGTTGCCGGGACTCAGGAAGGATTGTCCGTTGCGCGAAACCGAGATCAGAATCGCGTCTTCCTTATCGGCGTTCTGCATGGCGATCGGGTTCTTGGCTTTCACATACTCCACGGTGACACCCTTGGTGAGCAAGGGCGTGATCACGATGAAAATGATCAGCAGCACGAGCATCACGTCCACCATGGGTGTGACGTTGATCTCGGAAACCACCTGTGGCGCTACCGGCTTGTTCATATAATACTCCCGATATACTGGTCCATTCACTTCAGACGGAGACGCCGCTTGGCGGCGGCGCCCCCATCCGTCAACATTCGCAAGAGACTAGAGAAACTACTTGCCTGCGCCGGCCCGTTGGGTCCGCTTGAGGAAGTAGTCGATCAGTTCCGAGCTGGAGTTGCCCATCTCGACGTCGAACGCTTCCACGCGGTTGCTGAAGTAGTTGTACATCCAGACCGCGGGGATGGCGACCAACAAACCGACGGCGGTGGTGACCAGCGCTTCCGAAATACCTCCGGCCACCGCGCTCAGACCGCTCGATTTCTCGGTCGCGATTCCTTTGAACGCGTTGATGATGCCGACGACCGTTCCCAGCAATCCCACGAAGGGGGACGACGAGGCGATGGTCGCCAAGGTCGAGACGCCGCGCTTCAACTCGGCGTGCACGATGGCTTGGGCGCGTTCCAGGGCGCGACGCGAAGCCTCAATCTCTTCACCCGAAATTTCCGAACTCATCTGGTGCGCTCGAAACTCTTGCAGACCAGCCACCACCACCTTGGCCAGGTGACTCTTTCCGTAACGGTCGGCAATCTTGATTGCTTCATCCAACTTGCCCTCGCGCAGCGCGCCGGCCACGGCCGGAGCGAAGGCGCGGGACTGTTTACGCGCTCCGTTATACGCAATCCAACGGTCGATCATCACACCAATGGACCATGCCGACATAATGAAGAGCACGATCACCACGGTGCGGGCCGGCCACTGCATGTTGGACCACATCGTCATCAGGTCGAAGCTTACCGCTCGTTCCTGAATAAGTGCCAAAGGAAACTGCAAAACCATGATTTAATCTCCTGCGAGTTGATTTTTGGGCCACGGACGCTTGGAACGCCGGGGCCGCTACTAGTTCAGTACAAAATTCACCGTAATCTCTGTTTGCACATCCACTGGCTCGCCGTTCAACTGATAAGGCTGGTACTCCCATTCCGAGACCGTCCTCATCACATCCGGGGTTGCCAGCATGGCCGGACCGGAGACATACTTCAAGTCCCGGATCTTGCCATCTTTTCCGATCACCGCCGAGTAGCGAACCGCGCCCTGCACGCGCGCTAGCTTGGCCACGCGCGGATATTCCGGCGAAGGGGCTTTGGTTCTGCGCCCTTCAAAAACTTTTCCACCGACGAGTACCGGCTTGGATTCCTTGGGCGGCGGCGGTGGCGGAGGCGGCGGTGGGGGTGGCGGCGCAAGACTCGAAAGGCCGCCTATGCTTCCCCCGGGAACACCACCAGGGACGCCAACCACCACCGCTACGTTCGAAACCGAAGGCGGCAACTCCGCCTCAACGATAGTCGCAACGGTTTTCGGAATTTCCTTGGGCGCCATGAGCTTTCCGGCGTCAAACTGGCGTGGCGGAACTTTGACGACCTTGACAGGGGTCGGAGGAGGAGGAGGCGGCGGAGGTGGGGGCGGGGCAGGCGCTTGCAGCAAGCTAACCAACTGCGCCTTGGGCAGAACGTCGGTGAAGATCAGCGGGAGGATGACCAACACACTGATGATTCCGACCTGGATCAGGAACGACAGCGTTACCGTCCAACTCTTATTTGTTTTCCCCACTCCGTCGACGAAGGTTTGATCAAACATCTCCCAATCTCCTATCTCCCAAGCAGCACCAGCACTACCCTCGCATTGCCTTCCGTTGACCGGCCGTTTCCCGAGGCGCCGGCGCGGTGGCGACAGGTTTCCCCGTCCCGCGGAAGTTCTGCCAGAATACCAAAATCGGACTCGCAATAAAAACCGAAGAATACGTCCCCACGATAATACCCGCCACCAGCGCGAAGGAGAACCCGTTCAGCACGTCTCCGCCGAACAGCCACAGCGCCAGCGCCGTCAGCAGCGTCAGGCCGCTGGTCAGCACGGTCCGGCTCAAGGTTTGATTGACGCTCAGATTGATGACGTTTTCCAGAGACTCGCGGCGCACCATCTTTAGGTTTTCTCGAATCCGGTCGAAAACCACGATTGTGTCGTTCATCGAATAACCGACCAGGGTCAGCAAAGCAGCCACCACGGTCAGCGAAATCGGCTTGTTGAACAGCGAGAAAAGCCCGATGGTGATGAGCGTGTCGTGGAATACGGCGACCACAGCGGCTACGCCATAAATCCACTCGAAGCGGAAAGCGATGTACACCAGCATGCCGCCCAGCGCGTACAAGGTGGCGAGCACGGCCTGCCGCCGCAGCTCGGCGCCGATCTTGGGACCCACTACATCGGTCGATAGGATTGTGAACGGTCCCAGGATCACATTGGCTTTCAGGACCTCAATGACCTTGGGCGTCACGCCCTTCACGCTGGAAAGCTCGTCCGCGGAGCGCAGGATACCGCCGTGATCTGCGCGATAGACGTTGATTGCGGTGCACAAGTCCTGCAAATCCTGCTCGGAGAGCGGAACTCCTGCCTGCTGCAGCGGACCGCGCAGCCGCTCGGCCAGTTCGGCGGCTGAGGAATTGTTCAAGTCGATCATTCCGTTGGCGGACCCGCCGAACATCCCGCGCAAGGTGTCGTCGATCAACTGCCGGTTGGCGTTCAACTCCTTCTCATCCTTGATCTCGGTTCCGATCAGCACTTCCGGCTTCCCGCTGACCTGTTGCACGACGATCTCGCCGGGCAGCTTGTTCTCGAGCGCCGACCGGATCTTCTGCACAGGCGGCTCCTGGGCGAAGCGCAGAGACATTTGCGCCCCTCCCTTGAAGTCGATCCCGTACTTCATGCCCTTGGTGGCGATACTGATCCATCCCGCTGCTGTCAACACAAGCGATAAGCCGATGAAAGGCCACTTCTTACCAAGAAAGTCGAAGTTGGTGTTCTTAAATAATTCCATTGAGCCCGTTACTGCCGGCTTAGAGTGTCAGACACCGGCTTGCACACAAAAGTTCCCATCGATCCCAATCCCGAACATTCTGAATCTGCAAAACGATCCAGGCTACCACAAACCAGAATTCTTAAAGGCATCCAGCAACCCATCTAAATACTGAGTGTTACTGCCCGCTTCTGACCGGCGAGCTCCCAATTGAAAATTGTTCGGGAAACAAAGACCGCGGTGAAAACATTGGCAAATAAACCGATGACCAGCGTCACCGCAAACCCTTTGACTGGACCCGTCCCGAAGAGGAACAGGAAACAGCAGGAAACAATAGTGGTTACGTGGGTATCGATAATCGTCAGGAAGGCCTTACCAAATCCCGCTTCCACGGCGGCCACCACCGCCTTACCGGCCCGTAACTCTTCGCGGATTCGTTCAAAAATGAGGACATTGGAGTCCACGGCCATACCTATGGTCAGGATGATCCCGGCGATACCGGGCAGCGTCAGGACCGCCTCGAAGTAGCTCAAGGCGGCAACCAGAATCAGCGCGTTCAGGATCAAAGCCAAGGTCGCGTTGATGCCGCTACGCTTGTAATAAATCAGCATGAGGGTGACCACCGCGATCACACCCGCGACACCGCTGACCAGCCCGTCCCGGATGGAATCGGCGCCCAACGAAGGACCCACCGATCGCTCTTCGATATTCAGCAAGCTGGCCGGAAGCGATCCGGCGCGCAGGTTCAGCGCCAGGTCCGCCGCAGCGTCGTGGCCGCCCATGTTTGTGATGACGCCGTTATCGCTGATTTTGGCCTGGATGGTGGGCGCGCTCAAGACCTTTTTGTC
The DNA here is from genome assembly GCA_025980665.1 of Bryobacteraceae bacterium. Lineage (GTDB taxonomy): Bacteria > Acidobacteriota > Terriglobia > Bryobacterales > Bryobacteraceae > Palsa-187. The sequence continues at coordinate 11,815 of JAICXC010000034.1, read as the reverse complement.
GAGCACAATCGCCAGCCGGTCATTAATATGCGCGCCGGTGAATCGCTCGAAGCGCTTGGCGGCGTCCTGGGTCAGGACGAAGCTGGTTTCCCAGCCGCCGCTCTGGCCGTTCTGTACAGGCTTGGCATCGCGGAGGTCGCGACCTGTAACGACCGGCGTCCGGGCGAGGATGTAAAACTCGCCAGGCGCGCCGTTGCGGGCGCCGCTGCCCAAAATCTGCGAGCTCAAAGGAAGAATGCCGTTCTTACTTTGCATAGCCTCTTCCCTGGACGCAAATGGGCCTCCCTGGACCTCATAGAGCTCCAGCACTGCGGCCGTCTGGAGAAGCTGCTTGATTCGTGCAGGATCGTCTAAACCAGGAAGCGTAACCAGAATCTGGGATTCGCCGCGCGGCTGCACACTGGATTCCGCGAGCCCATAACCGTTGATCTTCTTTTCGACGGTGTTGATGGTCTGGGAGACGGTGTCCGCCCGCACCCGCAATGCCTCGCTGGCCTTCATCGTCAGGCGGTAATCGGTTTCATTCACCGTCGTCATGATCCACACCGACCCAAAGTTATCGTTCACGATCATCCGAAAGTCCCCTGCTTTGGTGGAGGGGATGCCCGTGATGTTGATTTGAATGCTGTTGGCATGATCGAAGTCAGGATCGTTGCGGCTCATGTCGGCAAAGGGGATGGAGGCCTTGGCCAACTCGTCACGAAGCCGCTGGATGACCGTATCGGCCTCTCCTTTGAACGCGTCCTGCATTTCGACCTGATAGACCAAAATGCTGCCGCCTCGAAGATCGGTACCGAGGCGGATGTTCTTCTTCCAGTTATCCACCAGCTCCGCTTTCGAGGTAGGCAGGCCGATAATGCCGTAGATGCATACAAGCACCACTGCCACGATGATTAGAAGCCTGATTCTGGTATTGCTGCTCATAATGGTTACTTCTTCTCTTCCAGCGCTTTCTCCGGGCTTACTAGACTGGCCACGGCTGCTCGTGTGATTTGCAGCTTGATATTATCCGGCTTCACCCGCACGATCAAGGTGTCCTGGGTGACGCTGACGACGGTCCCGACGATCCCACCTGTGGTCACCACTTCATTTCCCGCCTGTAGCCCCGCCAGCATGGTCGCCTGCTGCTTCTTCTGCCGCTGCATCGGCATGAATACCAGGAAGTAGAAGATCGCGACGATAAAGATCAGGGGCAGGAAGCTAATGATCGGGTTAGACGCGGGCGCGCTCTGCTGAAGCAGCCAAAAGGCGAGGTCTTGCATCGGGAGATTTATATGGCTTCCTAGATTACTGCCAACTTAACATGGTGCCGCGCTGCGCGCGCAGGTACGTGGGGAACTCCCCAACCAGTATAGCCTCCCGCATCTGCCTCATCATGTCAAGGTACCGGCGCAGGTTGTGCAGCGTCGCCAGGGTTGAGAACGTCATCTCGCCCGCCAGGAACAGATGGCGAAGATATGCCCGCGAAAAATTGCGGCAAGTGTAACAGGGACAGGACTCATCCACCGGGGCCGGGTCTTCCTTATACTGCGCCTGCTTGATCACTACCCGTCCCTGAGATGTGAACAAGTACCCATTACGGGCATTACGGGAGGGTAGTACGCAATCCATCATGTCGACACCGCGCGCGACATACTCGGGCAGCTCGTCGGGCATACCGACTCCCATAACATAGCGCGGACGATCGCCCGGCAGCAGAGGAGTCGTGATCTCTGTCATTTCCAGGCTCAGTGCGCGCGGTTCGCCAACCGATAAGCCGCCGATAGCATAGCCCTCCGCATCCAAAGTGAGCAGTTCCTCGGCGCAGTGACGCCGCAGATCGGGATACATAGAGCCTTGGACGATTGGGAACAGCGCCTGATGGCCGTCGCCTTTTTCAGAGGAGACCCGCCGGTAGTGGTCGTAGCCCGAGCGCGCCCAGCGCAACGTCCGCTCGGTGGAAACCCGCGCAGCTTCGTGGCTGGCCGGATATGCCAGGCATTCGTCCAGCACCATCATGATGTCGCTACCGAGTGCGAGCTGCACGTCGACGGTCGATTCGGGTGTGAAGAAATGTTGATCGCCGTTCAAGTGCGAGCGGAACAGCACGCCTTCTCCCGTGACCTTACGCAGGGTATCTAAACTAAAAACCTGGAATCCACCGGAGTCGGTCAAGATGGCTCGCGGCCAGTTCATGAATTTGTGCAGGCCGCCGAGCTTGCGGATTGCTTCGTGTCCGGGCCGGAGAAACAGGTGATAGGTATTGCCCAGGATGATCTTGGCGTCGAGATCGTTCAGCAGATCGCGCGGGAGGATGCCTTTGACAGCCCCTTGGGTGCCGACCGGCATGAAGACGGGCGTCTCGACGTCGCCGTGGGCGGTATGTAGGATGCCGGCGCGAGCCCCTGTTTCGGGGCAAGTCGCCTGTAGCTCGAAGCGGAACACAGACTTTATTGTAGGGGTGGACTAAGCGCGCCTTCGTTTGTTCGCGGCCAGGGGAACGGCGGTCAGCAACGCACGGAGGGCTTTGTTTACGGACTCAGCGTCCTTGAAAACTGTCGCGACATCGGAGTCCAGAAGGACGACTACGGACCTCGCCCCGCGTTTACCGGCAAAGCGGTTGGGAAGAGCTTTCGAGTAGTCAAACTTGTACTCGGGCAGGAGCTCGTAGTGTTCACGCTGTTTGGACTTAGCCTTTGAGATGTTTTTCATGATCAATTCGTTCCGGACCAGTGGCCTTCCGAGCACTGATAATTCGCACGCGGGCCTTGCGTTCCGTAAAGCATACGAGCAGCACCCGATTCAAGATCGAATGTCCCACAAGAATCTCTCGTTCCTCTGCACCGGAATGGTCCTGGTCGGGAAAGATCGACGCCAAAGCGTCGTCAAACACCGTTTGTGGCTTCATCGAATGTGATTCCGTGCTTCCGGATATTTCCTTTGGCCTTTCGGGCATCCCATTCAAAGACCAGATCCATATCGGGTCTCTTCCATCATAAGGCTGTTAGGATGGATAAATACTTCAGGCTATGTCCTTGCGGTTCTATAACACCCTGACCCAGCAGTTGGAGGAGTTCAAGCCCCTTCACGACAACGTTGTGCGGATGTACACTTGCGGGCCGACCGTCTACAATTACGCCCACATCGGCAACTTCCGATCCTTCGTATTTCCGGACATCCTGCGCCGCTGGCTCCGTGCGCGAGGCTATACGCTCGATCACGTGATGAACATCACCGACATCGAGGACAAAATTATCCGCGATTCGAAGGCGGCGGGCAAATCGATCGATGAATTCACGTCGGTCTACACCACGGCATTCCTTGAAGACACCGCCACGCTGCGACTGGAACGCCCCGAGCGGATTGTCCCCGCTACCCAACACATCCCCGAAATGGTAGAGGCCGTTCAGCATCTGACCGAACGAGGGCACACGTATGTCAGCGACGGCTCCGTTTATTACCGCATCTCGACATTTCCCGAATACGGCAAGCTCTCGCACAACGACTTCAGCGGCATCCGGGCGGGGGCTCGTGTCGACGTGGACGAATACGACAAGGATGACGCCCGGGACTTTGTCTTATGGAAAGCGGCCAAGGAAGGCGAGCCTGCGTGGGACACACCTATCGGCAAAGGCCGCCCCGGATGGCATATCGAGTGCTCCGCCATGGCGATGAAATATTTGGGCGACACTCTCGACATTCACACAGGCGGCGTGGATCTTACCTTTCCGCATCACGAAAACGAGATCGCGCAGGCCGAAGGGATCACCGGCAAACAGTTCGTGCGCTTCTGGCTGCACGCTGAGCATTTGAGCGTGGACTCGCAGAAGATGTCCAAGTCGCTCGGCAATATATATACTTTGCGGGATCTCAAGGAGCGCGGGTTCGCGCCCGAAGCTTTGCGCTACCTGCTGGCTTCGGTGCCGTATCGCAAGAAGCTTAATTTCACCTTCGATGGGCTGAAGGCTGCCGCGACGTCAATCGAGCGGTTGCGGAATTATAAACTTCGCATGGAGACCGACAAATTTCCCGATGGGACAAATGCAGAATTAATCTCCCGGACCCAGGCTGCGCGCGCCGCGTTCGATGCAGCCCTCGATGACGATCTGAACACCGCCGGAGCGCTGGGAACGGTGTTCGAATACATCCGGGATACCAACACTGCCATGGACGCGGGACAGTTTCCTGCCGGCAATGTGACGGATGCGCTCGAATTTCTGGATCGGTTCGATTCCGTCTTCGATGTATTAAAGCCCTCTGCTCGCATCGGCGGGCTCTCCGATTCGGAAGTGGACGCGCTGATTGTCGAACGCACCGCCGCCAAGAAATCCAGGAATTTCGGGCGCTCCGACGAAATTCGCGCGGAGCTGGCCGCACAAGGCGTGATCCTCGAAGACACCAAGGAAGGAGTACGCTGGAAGCGGTCATGAAAATCGAAAGCAAGGCCGTTCACTGGGGCGATCGTCAGAAGGCCGGTAACTTCACTCCAGTCACGACTCCGATCTACACGGCCGCGAGCTACGTCTACGAGTCGATGGAGCAGCTCGATCGTGTATTTGCGCTCGAGGAATCCGGCCCGTCGTACGCGCGTTACGACAACCCGACGCGCTCGGCGCTCGAGGAATTAGTCCGGGAGCTGGAAAGCGGTGCGGGCGCGATCGCGTGTGCTTCCGGAATGGCCGGGCTCCATATGGCTGTGCTCGCCGCGTTGATGGACCGGCCCAAACGCGTGGTCGCGGCCAACATGATGTACGGCGCCACCACTTCCATGCTGATGAACATATTTGGCTCTACCGGAGTGGAGACCGCGCAGGTCGACCCATGCGATCTGGCCGCCTTCAAAGCGGCCCTGACCGAAGAGAAAACGGGTGCGGTAGTTGTTGAGACCATCGCGAATCCTCTGCTTCGCGTGCCTGCATTGGATAAGATCGCCGCGCTGTGCCGCGCCGCGGACGTGCCGCTGATCGTCGACAACACGTTCGCCACACCGATGCTGGTCCGGCCGTTGGAACTAGGCGCGAATATTGTCTGCCACAGCGCTACCAAGTATCTGGCGGGGCATGGCGACGTTTTGGGTGGCGTAATTATTGCTGACGCCGCGCACTTCGATGCAATTCGTTCGCTATCGCGCACCCTAGGGCCCGTCATGGGTCCTTTTGAAAGCTATCTCACGATGCGCGGCATCAAGACACTGGCTCTGCGCGTCGAACGCCAGTGCGCGAACGCTTGCAAAGTGGCTTCCTGGCTGGCGGCGCATCCACGCGTGGAACGAACATTTTTCCCCGCAGATCCCAAGCATCCCGATGCCGATGCCATCGCGCGGCTGTTCCCGCCGAATCGATTTGGCGGACTTGTGTCGTTTGAGCTGAAAGGCGTCGGCCGGCCGGAAGTCTTCCATTTCATGGAGAAGCTGAAGATGGTAGTGCGCGCGACCACCCTCGGGGATGTGCACAGCTTAGTCACGTATCCAGCCATGTCGTCCCATCGCGATCTTTCGCCTAAGCATCGCGAGCGCCTGGGGATTCGCGACAATCTGCTGCGGATATCGGTCGGCATTGAGGCGGTGGAGGACATCGTCGCCGATCTAGAGCAGGCGCTGGCCGCCTGAAGTTTGCCCGTATGTCCCGATGTCCCCAGTGCGGCGTTAAAGTGGCGGCCCCGTCGGTCGTCCAACTCGCGGCTTGGTCGAATCTGAGGTGTCCAAGCTGCAAGACCGCTCTCGCATCGAGGCGTTTCCGTTCCTCAGTGATAACAATGCTTTTGCTTCTATCGATAAATGTCCCTTTTGTTTTCTCGCTCGGCCACTCAGAACGACAGACCCTCGCTGGGATCGTTGTTGTGTTATTCATCGGGAACATAGCGTTCATGTTTTGGGAATTCGCACACCCGCGGCTTCAGGTCCGGAAGCTTTCCAGGCCGGAGACGGTTTTAAATCTTCACTAGCCACGTTAATGGTTGTCTGCTATACTATGGTTTCTATGTTTGTGGCCCGCCAACATTCTCATCTTCGGCACCATCACCACCACCACATTGGTGCGCGTAATCGGGCTCACGCATAAACCAAATTAAAGTAAGTGAGATCGAATGAGCCCGCCGGAAACGGTGGGCTTTTTCGTTATAGGAACAAGGCTTTTTAAGGTATAAACCATGGAACTGGATTTCAGCAAACTCGATGGCCTGGTGGCCGCAGTCATACAGGATTGGAAGACCGGGCGCGTTCTGATGGTCGGCTTCATGAACGAAGAAAGTTTCCGCAAGACCGTCGAAACCGGCAACGCGGTGTTCTACAGCCGCTCGCGCAACAAGCTGTGGCTCAAAGGCGAGACGTCGGGCCACAAGCTGGTAGTCAAGGAAATCTCGACCGATTGCGATCGCGACGCGGTACTCCTGAAATGCGAGGCGCTTGGCCCCGGCGTCTGCCATGAAGGTTATGAAAGCTGCTTCTTCCGCGAGCTGGATGGCAAAGAATGGAAGATCACTGAGAAGCGTGCGTACGACCCCAACGCCGTCTACGGAAACTAGATGAAACTGAAACTTGGTATTCCCAAAGGCAGTCTCGAAAACGCGACCGTCGATCTCTTCCGGCGCGCAGGATTTCAGATCACCGTAAGCAGCCGTTCCTATTTTCCCGCGATCGACGACCCCGAGATTGAGTGCATGCTCATCCGCGCTCAAGAGATGGCGCGCTACGTGGAAGATGGCGTACTCGATGCCGGCCTGACCGGACGCGATTGGGTCCAGGAAAATGACGCCCAGGTCGAGACGGTCGCCGATCTCATTTATGCAAAACAGAGTTTCGGTAAGGTCCGATGGGTTCTGGCCGTGCCGGAATCGTCGCCCGTGCAAACAGTCAAGGATCTGCAAGGAAAAATTATCGCGACCGAACTAGTCGCAGCTACCGAACGGTACCTGAAATCTCAAGGTGTTACCGCCAAGGTCGAGTTCAGTTGGGGTGCGACTGAAGTGAAGCCTCCCGAGCTCGCCGATGCCATCGTCGAAGTAACCGAAACCGGTTCTTCTCTGCGCGCCAACAAGCTGCGCATCGTCGAAACAGTAATGGAATCGAACACCCAGCTCATAGCCAACGTCAATGCCTGGAAAGACTCGTGGAAGCGGCGCAAGCTGGAAGACATGCGGATGCTGCTCCAGGGCGCGATCAACGCCTTGGGTAAGGTCGGGCTGATGCTGAATGTGGAAAAGAGAAATTTGGAGAGCGTGCTTGGCGTTCTGCCGGCGCTGAAGAAGCCGACCATATCTCCCTTAAGCGATGGCGACTGGCTGGCGCTCAACACGATCCTGGACGAAGCCACTGTGCGCAGCATCATTCCGCGTCTCAAAGAAGCCGGCGCCCAGGGAATCGTCGAATATCAGCTGAACAAGATCGTAATGTAGCGATTTGCAAACATGATCCGGATCATCAACCATCGGGAAGCGCAATCTTTAGTCGCGCGCAAGACGCAGCGACTGGAAGACGCCGAGCGCGTGGTCGCACCCATCCTCGAAGACGTCCGGCTTGAGGGCGATTCCGCACTTCTCGCCTACGCCCGCAAGTTCGACGGTTTTGAAGGCGCGAGCGTGCGTATTCCGGTGCATGGATCGCTTGAGCCGGAATTTGGACGTGCCGTGCGCATTGCAGACGCGAACATTCGCGAGTACGCGCGCTTGCAGCTTCCCGTGGAGAAGCTAGTGGAATATCCGGACGGCCGCAAGCTCGGCCAGATCGTGCGACCCCTCGATTCCATGGGCGCGTACACGCCCGCGGGCCGTTATCCGCTGCCCTCCACACTGATGATGAATATCATCCCGGCGCAGGTGGCCGGCGTCAAGACTACTTGTGTCGCCTGCCCGCACCCCAGTGCCGAGATCCTGGGAATCGCCGCGTGGCTCGGCGTGACGCACTTTTTTCAAATGGGCGGCGCGCAGGCCATCGCCGCGCTGGCCTTCGGAACGGCCACCGTTCCGCGAGTGGATCGTATCGTCGGTCCAGGTAACATCTATGTTGCCGCGGCGAAAAAACTGATCGCCGGGGAGACCGGAATCGACTTCGTGGCCGGCCCGACCGAGATCGTGATCATCGCCGCGGAAGGTAACCCCGAGTGGATTGCTGCCGACATGCTGGCGCAAGCCGAGCACGACGTGGACGCCTCGGCCATTCTGCTCACGACTTCTCGCGACCTGGCAAATACAGTCGCCGAAGCCGTCGAGCGGCAGCTCATTTCCCTGCCGACCGCGGCGGTCGCGCGCCAGTCGATCGATACCAACAGCGCAATCGTGATCGTCGATTCTCTAGAACGCGCGGTCGAGTTTTCGAATACACTTGCGCCGGAACACCTCGCGCTGCACGATCCTGCATTGCTGGGATCCATCCAGAACGCGGGGTCGGTGTTTCTAGGCCCATCGAGCCCTGAGGCTGCTGGAGATTATGCATCCGGTCCGAATCACGTGCTGCCCACATCGGGCCAAGCGCGTCTGCGCGGCGGCCTGTCCGCGGCAGACTTCGTGAAGGTGATTTCGGTGCAGGAGCTAAGTCCAGCGGCATTGAAATCTTTGGCTCCGGCAGTCACGACTCTGGCTCGCGCCGAAGGTTTGGAAGCACACGCACGATCCGTCGAGGTCCGGCATGGCTGACGCTCTCACGCCACGCGAGGCGATCCGCGCCATGGCGCCCTATTCCCCGCCCTCGGCTGGACGCGCCGGAAAGCTGCGCCTGGATTTCAACGAGAATACCGTCGGCTGCTCGCCGAAAGTGATCGAGTGCGTACAGAAGTACCTGACCGCCGATCATCTGACCATCTACCCCGAGTATCAGGAAGCCCGGCGCGATCTAGGTGCGTTCTTCGGCGTGTCTCCGGAGGAGTTCACCATCACCAACGGAACAGACGAGGCGATCCAGCTCTTAGTCAACACGTTCGTCGACGATGGCGACGATGTCCTGTTGCTCAAACCGTCCTACGCGATGTATCGTTTCTACGCGGAGGTGGCCGGTGCCTCCGTTCGTGAGGTCGAATACGCCGGCAATCTCAGTTTCCCGGTGGCCGATTTCCTGGACGAGCTGCGACCCGAAACCCGCGCGATCTTGATCGCCAATCCCAACAACCCGACAGGGTCCGCCATCGGACTCGATCAGATCGAGTTGATCCTCGAAACCGCTCCCGACGCGGCTGTGCTGATCGACGAAGCGTATTTCGAATTCTACGGTGTCACGGCGCTCCGCTGGATCAATAAGTACAAAAACCTATTCGTCAGCCGGACTTTCTCAAAGACCTACGGGATGGCCGCCATGCGCTGCGGCTGCCTGTTCAGTTGTGCAGAAAATATTGCGTGGGTTCGCAAAGCACAATCGCCCTATAGCGTGAATATGCTCGCCACGATTGCGGCACGTGCCGCAGTGCAGGACCGCGATTACATCGCCAAGTACGTCGGCGAAGCGCTGGCTGCGCGCGAAATGGCCTACGTCGGTTTCGAGCGGCTGGGTATCCAATACTTTCCGAGCCAGGCCAACTTCGTGTTGTTCCAAGCCGGCGACCGTGCGATCCCCATTCGCGACGCGCTCCGCGAACGCGGCGTCCTGGTGCGCGATCGCAGTTACGAGATTCCTGGATGCGTCCGGGTCACTATCGGCACACGAGCACAGGTCGAGCGATTCTTCGCCGAATTGGAGACACTGTGGGCGGTTTGATTGTCTTTGATATGGATGGGGTCTTAGCGGAAGTGACGGAGTCATACCGCGAGGCCATCGTCCAAACGGTCGAGCATTTCACCGGGCAGCGCATCGAGCGCGATTCGATCCAAGACTACAAGAACCAGGGCGGCTGGAACAATGATTGGGCGCTTTCGCAAAAGATCGCGGCAGATATTGGCGTCGAGGTTCCCTACGACACCGTTGTCAACTATTTCAATGAGATCTTCATCGGAGAAAACGGCGGCGGCTTGATCCAGCGCGAACAGTGGTTTCCTAAGCCTGGATTGCTCGAACGGCTGCGTGAGCGGTTCGGCTTGGCGATTTTTACCGGCCGCCTGCAATATGAAGCCGAAATCACTCTCAAGCGGTTCGCGCCGGATTGCTCGTTCGATCCCCTGCTTTGTGCGGAGCACGTTACGAAATCCAAGCCTGATCCCGAGGGCTTGCTCGCGATTCAGCGCCGCCATCCAGATCGCAAACTCTGGTATGTCGGTGACACCGTCGACGACGCGCGCTCTGCCCGCGCCGCTGGCGTGCCCTTCATTGGGATCGCCGCTCGCAATCACTCTCGTCGGGATGAGATCCTGCGGCTGTTTCAGGAAGAGAAGGCTGTCGCGATTCTTGAGAACGTCAACGAGATCGAAGGTGCGCTATGAGAAAAGCCTCTATCCAGCGCGACACCAAAGAAACACAGATCCGCGGGAGCCTGACGATTGAAGGGCGCGGGGCTTATGATATCTCCACCGGCATCCGCTTCTTCGACCACATGCTGGAGTTGTTCACCAAACATGGCGGTTTCGACCTCAAGCTAGTCGCCAAAGGCGACTTAGACGTGGACCAGCATCACACCGTGGAAGACGTCGGTATCGTTCTGGGCCAATTGTTCGCCAAGGCGCTGGGCGACCGCCGTGGTATAAACCGCGCGGGCTATTTCGTGTTGCCTATGGACGAAACGCTGGCGGTTGTCGCCGTCGATCTGGGCGGGCGCCCGGCGCTCGTATACAAAGACTCGGTGAAGACGCGGCTGGTCGGCGATCTCCAAACCGAGCTGGTCGAGGATTTCTTCGGCGGCTTCGTCAACCACGCGGGCGCGAATCTGCACGCCAAAGTGCTCTACGGCCGGTCGAATCACCACAAGATCGAGGCGATCTTCAAATGTTTCGCTCGGGCGATGCGCTACGCGTGCTCAACGGATGCCCGCCTGAAGACGCAATTGCCGTCAACGAAAGGGCTGTTGTGATCTCGGTATTCGACTACGGCGCCGGCAACCTCCGCTCCGTCCAGAACACCTTGGGCGCGATCGGAGCCGAATACGAACTCATTCGAGATGCCTCCGGCATCCAACGGGCGACGAAACTGATACTTCCCGGCGTCGGTCACTTTGGGCAAATGATGCGCGCGCTAGACGATCTCCAGGTTCGCGATGCCCTGATCGAGCACATTCGCGCAGGTGTTCCGTTCCTCGGCATCTGCCTCGGCTTGCAGGCTCTATTCGAATCGAGTGAAGAAGCACCAGGCGAACGCGGCCTCGGCATTTATCCCGGAGAGGTGAAGCGCTTTTGCGGAGACCTCCGCATCCCGCACATGGGCTGGAACCAAGTGCAACCCTGCCGGCAGAACACGTTACTCACATCTCCGGCGTACTTGTATTTCGCGCACAGTTATTACTGTCCCGTGATTTCGGAAACCGCGGCCGTGTGCGATTACATGGTGCCCTACACCGCCATCCTCGATCAAGCCAGCGTTCGGGGCGTGCAGTTTCACCCCGAAAAATCGGGACCCGTGGGGCTCCAGATTGTTCGAAACTTCGTAGGGAGCGAGGTATGAGCGCACAGCGCGGGATGCGCGCCAATCTTTCTCTCAACGCTCGCATACCGCTGCGTTGTGCGCGATTCAAAAATGCTGGCTAAACGCATTATTCCCTGCCTCGACGTCACCGCCGGACGTGTGGTCAAGGGGGTCAACTTCGTCAATTTGCGCGATGCTGGCGATCCCGTGGAACTTGCGGCGCGCTATAACGAACAGGGCGCCGACGAACTGGTGTTTCTCGATATCACTGCATCCAGTGACAATCGCGACACCATGGTTGAGGTGGTCACCCGCACTGCAAGAGAGGTTTTCATACCGCTCACTGTGGGCGGCGGCATCCGCAGT
>JAICXC010000009.1 GCA_025980665.1 Bryobacteraceae bacterium | reverse complement strand
GTCTGAGAGCTTGCGGCGTTTGCCGGCGTGATCGGTTAACTCATAATTGGGAAACGCGGCGCCTGGTACGATGTCTGCTCGCATGACTCATTCTCTAACAGGAACCGCGGCTACATGCAGAGCCATCGCATCACCCTGGCAACTGATTACATAGTGAACCACCGCAGAAATTTCCATGGCGGTCCACAGATATCGAGTACTTGTGTCGAGCCCATCGGCGGCGACCAGACTCGTCGCATTTCGATTCGTTGAGTACCCTACTAGCGTGGGCTTTAAACGCGCTCATCACTGCTCCGGATTCCGGTCTGCGTCGACCACCGAATGCACATGACTGGCTCGGACGTGAGCCGCTAGCAGCATCCATCCACGACGCGAGCAGGCGTCCTTCACTGCTTTCAAGGTGGCTTCGCTGCGAGGCTCGTCCAAGACGTATGGAGCCTGAGTCATTACGCTTCGTTCCCAGGCTAGACGCCGCGGAGATTCCGGCAGCGTCGGGGCACCGACAGCGCTGTGCTCGTGGTCGACCGAACCGGCTCGTCCGTGAAGCCACGAGCCATAGCAGACGAAGGTAATCAAGTAGGCCACTCGCTGGCGCTCGCGGTTCATTGCTGGCATATCCACCAGCTATAAGTGCGGCACGAACTGGAATACTCTCAGCACTGAACCGCGAACGTCAGTGAGCGGCCGCCGGAATCCGCAGAGATCCGGCGGTGCCGGTAGCGCGGTCGCGGACCACCACGCGGATCTCGCCCGATTGAGTTTCCGCTCCCGTAAGCTTAACGGGGAAGCCGTTCTCCAGAGCTTTCGCAAGCTGCTCATCGGTGAGGTTTACCGCGACGCTGCCGGTCATGACGGTGCCTTTGGCAGACGGCTTCAGGAAAGACAAGTCGAACGACCCTGTGAAATGGCCGTCTTTACGATCCAACTGGATATCGTGGAGGTCCACCGTTACGCGCAGGTCATACAAACCCGGATGTTGCGCGTCGGGCGTAGCTTGCCCCACAAGGCCGATCCTGGCTGAGTTGACTCGGCCGTCGTAGAGTTCTTCCGGCGTAGGGGCCGTTGCGGGGATGGCGACCTTGGTGGCCAGATATCCAGGCCGATAGTGTACTTCCAAAGGCTGTTTATCAGGAGCTTTACCGTGAATTTTGACCGTGATCTGGTGATACTTCCCGTCGAGCATGTCGGCAGCCGCGTAGTATCCGAGAACATAAGCCGTGTGCGAATCCTCCTCCGCAGCCTCGACGGCGTAGGTGAGATCCCGGGCGTCGAAGAATGCCCGGCCCCCTGTGCTCGCGGCTAGACGTTGGGCGGCGAAATTGCCTGGCATAGGTCCTCCCACGCGGACTGTACGCACCAGCACGGGATACAGAGTAATGTTCGCCTGCTGCACCATGGCGATCACCGCGGGCGGCACGTTATGCGGGTCATCCATCAGCCAAACCAAATTCTTACGCCCGGGCACGCCGGAAAGATGCTGGATGATCAAGCTCAGGGCGTTCACGGTCATTCGCGTATGGACTTGGGCGGCGATGCCGGCGGCCTGATCCTGATCCAGGGTCAAAAGATCCCCGTAATCTCGAAGGGCGCTCTTGAGGTCGGCCGGAAGCGTGCCGTGCTTCTCACCCAGTTTGGCGGCGATCTCCACCAGCCTTTGCGAATCGTCAGTGAAGTCGTGCAACATGTGCAGATTCTCGCCCAGCGTGTACAGAGCGACCCTGCTGTCGGCCTGAGCGAGAGAGCGTAAGAGATTGGTCAGCCCTACGCGCTCATAGCCCGTATAGTCGAACCCGGTGTTCAGGAAATCCATCAAGACCGCGGTCGCGTTATTCACCGGCTGGCCGCGGCTGTCCTGGCGGTTGGAGACGGCGCCGGGAGGCAGCGTGATGGATTTAACCTCGCCGATTGCACCGGTGCGAAAGACGGCGATGGATTGCGGCTTGCCTTGATCCAGCAGCGTGAAATCGTCCTTTGTCAGACTCTTGACCAAAGCCCCGGCAGGCCCGAACGGCGGCCCTGAATCGAGATAATAAGCAAGCGACGCCTCTAGCCCTGGCGGCCGAACCCGCTGGTCGCGGACCACGACTTCCACTTCGACCAGGCGTGTTTCGGAATGAAAAACGGAAGGATCCGGTGGCTGCTGCGCGGCCGCAAACGGAAGTAGCCCGAGTACACCCAGCTTCGAAGCTTTCCACCAAAACCTGGCCAAAGTTCTCCGGATTTCGGGCCGCATGCCCTGGATCATGCCAAGGTTAGACCCCGCCCGCGAGTGGAAAGTTCCTACACGCCTTCGGTCCGCCTGCCGACAGACGGCGATGGATCACATGCAGTCCCCGCAAATGCGATTTCCGGATCAAGGAACGTTTCACGGCATGGCTCGCCACATCGCGGCTCGTCACGCGCTAAGATCAGGCCATGGCGGCGCTTTTCGACCGGTACCCCAACCCGCTGGTGGACCTGCGCGATGTAACCTCCGCTCAACTGGAATCCCTGCTTCACGAAGAGATCGAAGAATGGCGCACCGAGCTGAACTGGGATTACCGCGCCTCGGCTGACCTGGTCCGCCGTTTCGTGGATATGCGTGCGCTTACTGGATTCACGCTGCCAGGCGAGAAGGAAGTGGCCGGGTATGGTTACTACGTGTGCGAAGAGGGCAAGGGCCTAATCGGCGGGCTATACGTAGGGCGCCGATATCGCACCGTCGAGAACGAGAATACGCTGCTGAACGCGATTCTGGATTCGATGTGGCGGACTCCGGGCACGCGCCGCGTGGAGGCGCAGCTGATGATGCTCAGTTCGCCTCTCACCCGCAGCATGCCGAATCCCCGCTGGTTCCGGGCGTTCCCGCGCAAGTTCTTCGAAGTGTCCGTGGATGCGATCCGTTCTCTGCCCCCTCGTGATCCTAAGGTGATCATCGCGCCTTGGTCGGAGACCCGCCAGGATGATGCCGCGCGGCTGATTGCGGCGGCCTACTCAGGCCACGTGGATAGCTACATCAACGATCAATACCGCTCCGTCAGCGGCGCGCGCCGCTTTCTCACCAACATCGTGCAATATCCCGGCTGCGGAACGTTCTTCGCGCCGGCCGCCTGTGTGGCGATTCCGGCCGCCGGCCGCGGTCTCTATGGCGTCTGCCTCACCAGCATGGTGGCGCACGATGTGGGACACATTACGCAGGTCTGCGTCTCGCCCGCGTTTCGCGGTACAGGGCTCGGCTACGAACTGCTTCGCCGCAGTCTGGTGACGCTCGCCGATCATGGCTGCCGGACCGTAAGTCTAACGGTGACTACGTCCAACGCTTCTGCCATTCAGCTTTACGAGCGCATGGGATTCGTGAATCGCCGAGACTTCGCCGCTTACGTTTGGGAAATGAAGTAGGGCTTTAACCCCTCGCCTGCTACGCTAGAAGCTGTATCGTATGGCGTGGTTCACTCGTGAAAAAACCGGCATGGACGAAGGTCCGGGCGATGGCGAAAAGCACCTGCGCACCGAGGGTTTGTGGCTGAAATGCGAAAGCTGCGGGCAGATCATCTGGAAAAAAGCCCTGGACGAGAACCTCCAGTGCTGCCCCAAGTGCGAGTTTCATTTTCGGATCGACGCCCGCACTCGCCTGGGCATCCTGTTTGACGGCGAATTCGAAGAATTCGACACGGGTATGACATCCTGCGATCCGCTGCGCCTTGATGAAGCGTATCGCGCCAAGCTGGCCATCGCCCAGGAAGCCACGCAGTCATCCGACGCGGTGTTAACCGCGGCAGGTTCCTTGGACGGCCGGCGAGTGAATATCTGCGCCATGGAGTGGAAGTTCATGGGCGGCAGCATGGGCGCCGTGGTGGGGGAAAAAATCACCCGCGCGGTGGAGCGGTCCGTCGAAGGCCGCATGCCCCTGGTCATTATTTCCGCCTCGGGCGGCGCGCGCATGCAGGAAGGCACCATCAGCCTGATGCAGCTCGCCAAGATTTCGGCGGCGCTGATGCGTTTGGACGAAGCGGGCGTCCCCTACATCAGCGTGCTGACCGATCCGACCTCGGGCGGCGTTACCGCGAGCTTCGCCATGCTGGGCGACCTGAATATCGGCGAGCCGGGCGCGCTCATCGGTTTCGCGGGCCCGCGCGTGATCGAGCAGACCATCCGCCAGAAACTTCCCGAGGGTTTCCAGCGCAGCGAGTTCCTGCTGGAGCATGGGTTTCTGGACGCCGTGGTCAAGCGGTCGGAGATGAAGGCGTACATCGCCCGCTCTCTTCGATTCTTCTGCGATTAGAATCGCATCCTCTTTTTGTAAGTAATACTCCAAGTGAAACCGGAGCCGAAGCCCCCAAAGAAGGCGAAGCGAAAACATAGCGTGCTAGCTGGCGCGGATATTCCCGCCGGCGGACCTGCCGGCACAATAGGCGGAGCCGGGGGGCGCGGCAACGTACCGGTGGCGTCGGACCCCGGCAGGGGAGGCACCTCTCTAAAATGGATGCGGTGCGATCGATGGGACTCAAGCTGGAATCTCGCAAAGCCACCGTAGATCAGTTGATCGTCGACCACATCGAGAAGACGCCGACCGAAAACTAAAACCGTCCGATCACACGCTTTCGAACGTATTCGCAAGAAACAGGCTGGTTCCACGCCTCGCGGTAAGATCGTATCAGACTCCCACGCAAGAATGATTCAACTGCAAGGCGCCGGCAAGCGTTTCGGCCACAAACTCCTGTTTGAAGACTGCGACTGGCTCATCACGCCCAAGGAGCGCACAGGCCTGGTGGGCGCGAACGGTACCGGCAAGTCCACGCTGCTCAAGATCCTCTGCGGCATGGAATCACTCGACTACGGAAACATCAGCTTCGCTAAAGGCATCAGCCAGGGCTATCTTCCGCAGGACGGCTTATCGCTCACCGGCCGAACCGTCTTCGCCGAGTGCATGAGCGTGTTTGCGGACCTGCGCGAGATGGAGCAGGAGATGGAATCCCTGCACGTGAAATTGGCTGAAATGGACCCGGCCGGGGCTGAGTACGCTGCCGCCTCCGACCGCCTCCACCACATCGATTCCGAATTTCGTAATCGCGATGGCTACGCGATCGAAGCACAGGTCGGCACCGTGCTCAACGGCCTGGGATTCCGCAAGGAAGACTGGTCCCGCCGCACCGAGGAATTCTCCGGCGGCTGGCAGATGCGCCTGGCGCTGGCAAAACTTCTACTCGAAAAACCCAATCTGTTGCTGCTGGACGAGCCCACCAATCACCTGGATCTGGAAGCTCGCAACTGGCTGGAATCGTACCTCGCGAGCTTCCCCAACGCGTGCATCCTGATTTCGCACGATCGCTATTTCCTGGATGTGACCGTAAACCGCACGGTCGAGATCTGGAACAAGAAAGTTAACTTCTACAGCGGCAATTACGAGAAGTATCTAAATCAAAAAGCCGAAAGAAAAGCTCAGCTCGAAGCCGCTTATCGCAACCAACGTGAGCGCATCGAGCAACTGGAAGCCTTTATCAACCGCTTCCGCTACCAGGCCACCAAGGCCAAGCAGGTGCAAAGTCGCATTAAGGAACTCGATAAGATCGAGCGGATTGAGATTCCGCCCGACGAGCAGACCATTCACTTCTCCTTTCCGCAGCCCAAACCCAGCGGACGGATCGTGGCCGAGTTCAAGGATGTCTCGAAAAGCTACGGACCGAAGCACGTCTTCAGCCGCGCCAGCTTCATCATCGAACGCGGCGACCGCATTGCCCTGGTGGGCGTGAACGGCGCTGGGAAGTCGACATTGATCAAGTTGCTCGCGGGCACCGAACCTCTCTCGTCGGGCACTTATACTTTGGGCCACAACGCGACCCCCGATTATTTTGCGCAGGATCAATACAAGGAGTTGGATGTCGACGCTCGTCTGATTGATGATTTGTCCTCCGCGGCGAAGAGTTCGACCCAGACCGAGCTGCGATCCTTGCTCGGTTCATTCCTGTTCAGCGATGACGACGCGTTCAAGCGCATCGGCGTGCTATCCGGCGGTGAACGTAACCGCTACGCGCTGGCTCGCATGCTGCTGGCCCCGTCGAATTTCCTGCTTCTCGACGAGCCGACGAACCACCTGGATATGCGCGCGAAAGACGTCCTGCTCGACGCGCTGAGCAAGTACAACGGAACGGTAGTGCTGGTTTCGCACGATCGCTACTTCATCGACAACCTGGCCACGCGCATTTTCGAGATCGAAGACGGACACGTGCATGTCTTCCCGGGCAATTACGAAGACTACTTGTGGCGGAAACAGGGCGGCCCCGAAAAGCTAGAGACTGTTGTTGTTACTCAACCCCTTCCGAGCCGCGACAGTAATGGGGCGGGTGCCGGCAAGCGCGTCAATCCGATGAAGCTTCAAAAGCTTCGCGACCGGCTAGCGGCGGTCGAGAAACAGGTGTCGGCGCTGGAGTCCGAGATCGCGCAGCACGATGCCGCCTTGGCCGACTTCAAGAGCGTGGAAGAAACCGTACGCCTGAACGATCTGGTGAGCGCGCGCCGCAAGGAGCTCGAAAGTCGCGTCGCCGAGTGGGAAAGCTTGTCCGCCGAACTGGAAGCCAGCGCCTAAGTGCTTAGTTCTTCACCGACGTCCCGCCGAAAATAGTCACCCCGTCGAGAATCAGAGTTTTCGTGCCGGGCCCTCTGGAGGACTGCCGCGTGTGGTCCTCGACACCCCCGAAGATGCTGGTGTTGCGGTTCACGATCTCCCAATCTCCCGGGACCCAGATTTCGACCCCTCCGAAGATGGCGTACGTTGCCAAAACCGCCTCACTTCCCTGGATTTGGGCATCCCGCAGGTCGATCTTGCATCCTCCGAAAACCGCGGTGCATTGTGCGCCATGGAAATCCGATCCAGAAATGTGGCGGTCCACGCCGCTGAACACCGCCGCTTCCCCTTTACCGGCATGATCCATCAGATAAACGAAGGCCAACAAAGCGAGCAAGCCGACGATGAAGCCTGAGCCAAGAGCGGAGCGCGGCGGAGGGGCGGCGGACCAATTAGAAGCATTGGGCGGGGTTGGTTGCATGTCGAGCTTTTCAACATCGAATGTATCGCAAGACTCGCGCGAAAGGCGCGGGATTTCGGCGGATTGCGTCGCGCCGCCGGTAAATGACGCGCCAGAAACCTGCGATATGATACTCCTCAAGCATCTCGATGATCTTGCGCAGGGGCAGTTTCTTTTTCATCCTCGCCAGCGCGTCGCTTATGGCGCAGTCGTCTGGCGATACGACCTTTCGCTCCACCACCAGGCTGGTTCAGGTGAGCGTTGTCGCGCAGGATATGGACGGCAAGCCCGTGGGCGATTTGCGCCGCGAGGATTTTCAGATTCTGGATAATGGCACGCCGCAGGAGATCCGGCTGTTTCTCTCCGAGAGTGCCGAGCCTCCCCCGCCCGATCCGCTGGCTCCCGGCACTTTCACCAATCGGATCGCAGCGGCCGACGGGTCGCGTGGCGGTTATTCGGTGATTCTTTTCGACAACCTCAATACCGGTTTTGAACACACTGCCCGTGCCCGAATGAAGGGCCTGGAGGCCCTTACGGCGATTCCTCCGGGCGACAAGATCGCAATGTATTCCTTGTGGTGTCAGTTTCAAGTGATCCGGGAGTTCACCGCGGATCGGGACTCGCTTCTGCGCCAACTTCACGCCTTCTCACCGGGGGCCGGCGCCGTCTGCAACGCGAGCGCCCCGGAGGAGGAGACATTGCCCGTAAATCGTCCTCCGTCGCTGGGCGATTTGATCGATCCGGGAGCGGCCAGTGCCAGGGCCAGGGCTGCCGCGGACGCCGCCCGCATTGCTTCGCTCCAGGCGGGGACCGTCACCGATCGAGAGATCATGCTGATCGCCGACCACCTGGCAGGGATCCCCGGGCGCAAGAACTTGATTTGGATCGCTCAGAAGTTTCCACTCAGCCCCGCGGCGCTCCAACGCCTTTCGAACGCTGGAATCGCAGTCTATCCGGTGGACGCAATCGGCTCTACCATCGCGCTGGCCGGCGAGAAAGAGGCCCACGCCGCGCCGATCCGTGCGCTGGCCAGAATGACGGGTGGCGTCGCCTATGTGGATCGCGACGATGTGGATGTGGCGATTCGCGAGTCGCTGCAAGATGGACATATCAGTTACACGGTGGGCTTCTACCCATCCGAGGAGTTGGGCCAAGACGCTAAGGCCGGCAAGCGGGGCGGCGCGCCGCGAGCCATTCCGCATCAACTTAGTATTAGAGTGAACCGTCCGGGGGTTGTTTTGCGATACCGTACCGGTTATAAGATAGAGCCGCCGCTTAAGGCGCTGTCCGCCAGTCCCGTGGAGGATCTGATACAGGCGCTCAACCGGCCGGTGGACGCGACGGCGATCGGATTGACAGCCTCAGCCGTCCGCAGGCAGGACCGGCTGGATTTGACTGTCTCATTCGATCTGGCCAGCCTGGATTTGACGCCCAGCGGCGGGTCGTGGAAGGGCGCCGCGGAGGTAGTGGCTCGCTTCATGACACCCGAGGGAGTTTGGGCGGGTGACACGCTTTCGCAAACGATGACGTTCAACCTGAAGCCTGCGCACTATGCCTCGATGTTGCAAAATGGCGTGGCGTATCACAAAGAACTCAAGATTCCGGCGAAGGCGGTAGAACTGAAGCTGCTGGTCGGCAACGTTGCGTCCGGGAAAATCGGCACGCTCACAATTCCGCTATCAGAAGTTGATCTGCGCACACAGGAGAAATGAATGGCGCGAACGGGGACACGTTCAAATGGTCTTGGTCGAACCCGCGTCCATATCGATCAGCGAGCCGTGGAACATCTTGCCTTCGGGGCCGACGATTAACTCGACCATCGCGGCGATCTCTTCCGGCTCCCCGATGCGGGCGATGGCGGCATTCTTGACGTACTCGCGCTCGGCGGCCGCGGGATCGAGGGCGCGCTCTTTCGCCAGCGCGTTCAAGCGCGCCGTATAGCGAGCCGTGCGGATCGTACCCGGATTGATGGCGTTGACTTGCACGCCGTCCCGCAAGCCCAGATCAGCCAGGGCTTTTGTGAGTGACAGCAGCGCCGCGTTGACCGATCCGCCAATGGTGAACCGCGCGCCCGGCGTCCGGCCGCCCGCACCGGAGATGAACACGACGGATCCGGACGCGGCTTTGAGGTGTGTCCAAGAAGCCCGCGTCAGCCGAACCGATCCGAAGTACTTCAGCGCGAACCCATCGGCAAAATCGTCGTCGCTGAGGTCCAGGAAATCGCCGCGCTTGGTGGCGCCAGCGTTGTTCACCAGGATGTCTATACGCCCGAACTTAGCCATCGCGAACTCCACTACACGCTGGCCCGAAGCGGGCGCCCGCAGGTCCAATGAGATGGATTCCGCGGTGCCGCCTGCGACACGGATATCCGCAACGGCTGCATCGAGCAGTTGCTGATCGCGAGCAGTGAGAACCACTTTCGAACCCGCGGCCGCCAGGCGGAGGGCGATGGCACGTCCGATCCCGCGGCTCGCTCCGGTCACAATCGCAACCTTGCTTTGCAATGACTTATGCATCGTCACTCTATTGTGCCCAAGATGAAACCGTGTGAAAAGTTGACACTCCGCGCCGCGGCATCCGACAGTAGAAGTAGATGAGAGTTTTTGCTTTCCTGAGTGTGGTCCTTCTTCTTTCTGCCTGTTCCGAGACACCGACCGAAACCAAGTCTAAGGAGCCCGAAAAACCGCCTGCTCCTATCACTGCGGAGCAGGCGTTCCGATACACCTATCCAGCGGCACGGGCGTGGGCGGGCGATTCCCTGCCCTTGCGCATCCGCAGTATCCATCTCACTGACGTTCCGGCGGAGCCCGGCAAAGCAGGCGCCTGGGAGATCATCTACGTGTCGCAAGCTCAGCAGCAGGCCAAGATTTACACCTGGTCGGCCATAGAAGCTTCGGAAACATTACATAAGGACGTGTTCGCGGGGAAGGCACAGGCGTGGAGCCCCAGCGGCCAGGAAAAGCCGTTTGAGGCGAGCGCTTTCCACATCGATACTCCGGCGGCGCTTGAAACCGCAAAGGCCAAGAGCGCAGCTTACCTGGATAAACCCGGTACCAAGCCGGCGGTTAACTTTCTGCTGGAGTTTACGCCGCGGTTTCCGGAACCGGTGTGGCGCGTGATGTGGGGCGAAACCGCCGGATCAGCCGAATACACGGCGTTCGTTGGGGCGTCCAGCGGGCAAATGCTGGGAAAGATCTAGAGAGTTTTCTTCGGACGCCGGACCTGAATCACGGGAATCAGGGAATTCGACGGTTGTGATGTTGACGCGCCCGTACGGGTGCGCTGCGACATTTCTGTGTTGAGACTGGAAACGAAGGCTTCGATCTGCCTTTGCATCTCCGACATCTTCTCACGCATGTTCAAGATGATCTCGACGCCCGCCAGGTTGACGCCCAGGTCGCGGGTCAGCTTGAGGATCACTTCCAAGCGCTCCAAATCCTCGGAGGTATAAAGCCGTGTGTTGCCGTCGCTGCGAGATGGCTTCAGCAGCCCCTCGCGCTCATACAGTCGCAGCGTCTGCGGATGCAACTGGTACTGCTCGGCCACAGCCGAGATCATGAAGGCGGCTTTGCGAGATTCCCTTTTTGGGCTCATACCTTGCTCCAAATCTCAGCCCGCGGGTCGTCCGGATGGAGACCCGCGTATTCGCGCAGAAGTTCCTTGGTGCGCTCGTCCTGGACCACGGGAGCCTCGACGGTCACCTCGACGATCTGATCGCCGCGCGTTCCGGTGCGCGCGTTGAGCACGCCCTTCTCTCGCAGCCGGAATTTCTGGCCGTTCTTGGTCCCTTGAGGAATCTTGAGCAGCGCTCGCCCATCAATGGTCGGAACTTCAATCTTGGTACCTAGACCAGCCTCGTCGATGCGGACCGGCACTGAAATTTCGATGTCATCGCCATCGCGCCGGAAGAACGGATGGGGTTCCACTCTGACGGTGATGTAAAGATCCCCCGCGGGGGCCCCGAAGGTTCCGGCATTGCCCTTGCCCGCGACGCGTAATCGAGAGCCCTGCTGGGCGCCTGGAGGGATGCGGACTTCGACGATCTCGGTTTTCGAGATGCGGCCGTCGCCATGGCAATCCGCACAGCGATTTCCCAACCGTCCGGATCCCTCGCAGCGGGGGCAAGTGAGACTGAAGCGCATCGCGCCCGCGACCTGGGTCACATTGCCGCTGCCGTTGCATTCGGGACAAACGGCGTTCGCACCCGCGCGCGCTCCCGTACCGTTACAGGCGGTGCAAGCTTCCTGGCGAGTCACGCTGAGCTTAACCTGCGTCCCGCGAATGGCCTGCCAGAAATCGATATTCAGTCCGTACTCGAGATCGGTGCCTTTTTGCGGCGTCTTCTGAGGAGCGCCCTCATTCCGGCTGAACCACTGGTTGAAAATATCCTGGAAGTTTCCCGCTCCCGCACCTGAGCCTGAGGGGGGCGCTCCGCCAGGAGGGCGCGTACCCGCGCGCGAGAACACGTCCGAGAAATCGAAGCCGCCGAAGCCCATATTCGGACCACTGCCGGTTCCGGCTCCAGCCCCCCCGCTGGGCATCCCGTTTTCCGAATAGTAGCCGACCTGATCGTACATCTGCTTCTTCTTCGGATCGCTAAGAACGTCGTAGGCTTCCTGGACCTTTTTGAAACGGTCTTCGGCCGTTTTGTCGCCGGGATTGAGATCGGGATGATGTTTGCGCGCAAGCTTACGGTAAGCCTTGCGGATATCATCCACCGCGGCATCCCGTTTCACCCCGAGTGTTTCGTAAAAGTCCATAAGAAAGGGTCGGCGGCCTGGGCCGCCAACCAGGGGCCAGCGGCCAGGCGACAGTAAGTCAGTTACTTCTTGTCATCGACGTCGACGAATTCAGCGTCGACGACGTTATCCTTCGGCTTTTCTTCCGCAGGCTTCGCTCCGTCACCGCTGGGCCCCGCGCCACCCGCCCCTGGACCCTGGGGCCCCGCGCTAGACGCCTTGTACATCGCCTCAGCCAGCTTATGACTAGCCTGGGTCAGTGCATCGACCGCCTTATTGATTTCGTCGACACTACCCTCGGCGATTTTCTTGCGCGTATTTTCGAGCGCTTCCTCCACCGTTTTGGCGTCGGCGTCGCTGATCTTATCGCGATGATCCTTGAGCAGCTTTTCGACTTGGTAGAGGGTCGAATCGGCTTTGTTGCGCGCGTCGATTTCGTCTTTGCGTTTTTGATCTTCGGACGCATGCGATTCGGCGTCGCGCGCCATCTTGTCGATTTCTTCCTTGCTGAGGCCGGAACCGGTTGTGATGGTGACTTTCTGTTCGTTATTAGTGGCCTTGTCCTTAGCCGTGACGTTGATAATACCGTTGGCATCGATATCGAACGTCACTTCTACTTGCGGGATACCGCGCGGCGCCGGTGGGATTCCAACCAGCTGGAACACGCCCAGCAGGCGGTTGTCCTTAGCCATAGCGCGCTCGCCCTGGAAGACCTTGATCTCTACAGAGGTCTGGCTGTCGGCGGCCGTTGAGAATACTTCGCTCTTGCGCGTCGGAATGGTCGTGTTCCGCTCGATAAGCTTCGTGAACACGCCGCCCAACGTCTCGATGCCCAGCGAGAGAGGCGTTACGTCCAGCAACAGGACGTCCTTGACCTCGCCGCCCAGCACTCCGCCCTGCACGGCCGCGCCCACCGCGACCACTTCGTCGGGGTTCACGCTGCGGTTGGGCTCCTTGCCAAACAAATTTTTAACGATCTCCAAAACCTTGGGGATACGAGTCGAGCCGCCCACCATCACGACTTCGTCGATGTTGGAAGGTTGCATCCCGGCGTCCGCCAGAGCCTTTTTGCAGGGCTCTACGGTCCGCTCCAGGATGGCTGCCATCATCTGCTCCAGGCGCGCGCGGGTTAGCTTCACGGCCAAATGTTTGGGGCCGCTGGCGTCCGCCGTCAGGAACGGCAGATTGATCTCGGTCTCGAGAAGCGTCGAAAGCTCGATTTTGGCTTTTTCACCGG
The DNA here is from genome assembly GCA_025980665.1 of Bryobacteraceae bacterium. GTDB lineage: Bacteria > Acidobacteriota > Terriglobia > Bryobacterales > Bryobacteraceae > Palsa-187. The sequence continues at coordinate 52,384 of JAICXC010000009.1, read as the reverse complement.
CTTCCTTCAGACGCTGCAGGGCCATCTGGTCTTTGGACACATCAATCCCCTGGTCGCGCTTGAACTCCTGGATCAGCCAGTCAATGATCAAGTGGTCGATGTTGTCGCCGCCCAGGTGCGTGTCGCCGTTGGTCGACTTTACTTCGACCACGCCGTCGCCGACTTCGAGGATCGAAATATCGAAGGTGCCGCCGCCGAAATCGTAGACCGCGATGGTCTCGTTCTTTTTGCGGTCGAGCCCGTAAGCCAGCGCGGCAGCGGTCGGCTCATTGATGATGCGCATGACCTCAAGGCCCGCAATCTTGCCTGCGTCCTTGGTAGCCTGTCGCTGGGCGTCATTGAAGTACGCGGGAACCGTGATCACCGCTTTGGTGACCTTCTCCCCCAGATAAGCCTCGGCTGCTTCCTTTAGCTTGGCGAGGATCATGGCGGAGATCTCAGGCGGAGACTGCTTCTTGCCCCCTGCCTCGATACGGACATCGCCATTCTCGCCCGGAACCACTTTATAGGGGACGAGCTTCATTTCTTCCGAGACTTCGTCAAACCGCCGCCCCATGAAGCGTTTGATCGAGTAAATTGTGTTCTCGGGGTTGGTAACCGATTGGCGCTTGGCGACTTGGCCTACCAGGCGTTCGCCGCTCTTGGCAAACCCGACGACGGAGGGCGTGGTTCGGCCCCCTTCCTGGTTCGGTATCACGACCGGCGTGCCAGCCTCCATGACCGCAACTACGGAGTTGGTTGTTCCCAGGTCAATCCCAATGATCTTGCTCATTATATGGCACTTCCTCTCAAGAAGTCTGTGGCTATCATTTAGCCCTTATTCATTATGCAATCTTAGTGCATGATTGTCAAGTTTTGGTCTGAACTGCGTATCTGGCTTAGCCGTATAATTGAGATGACGCTATGGGCAAGTTCGTATCTGTTCTCCCACTGATGATTGTGGGGGCATTGTCGGCTGCCGCGCCCGTGCGCTTCGAGCTGCGCGATACCAGCGGTTCCCTGCACACGTCCGACGAGTGGCGAGCCAAGAAAGCTGTGGTGCTATTCTTCACCATGACGGATTGTCCCTTAGCCAACGGTTATGTCCCAGAAATGAACCGGCTGCGGGCGACTTATGAACCGCGCGGGGTGGCGTTTTATGCGGTCCAGGTGGATAACACGGTGTCCGATGCCGCCGTCAAGAAGTACGCTCAGGAGTTCGGCTACAGCTTCCCGATGCTGAACGATTCCCACCTGGCTCTGGCACGTCTGACTGGCGCTAAGGTGACTCCCGAAGTGGCGGTGCTGTCCTCAAGCGGCGAGGTTCTATATCTGGGGCGGGTCGACAATAAGGTAGAGGATCTGACGCATCCTCGCTACGCCGCGACGGAGCCGGAACTTCGCAATGCCCTGGATGCCGTATTGGAGGGGAAGGCTCCGAAAGAGGCCAGGACACGTGCGGTAGGGTGTTCAATCAACATTTCAATACAACCAGAGAGCAAATGAAGTTTCTATTTCTAGGGGGATTGGCTGCGTTGGCGACTACCGCGGCGGCTGCCCCGACGTTCAATAAAGATATCGCGCCAATTCTTTACGAGAATTGCGCGACATGCCATCGGCCGGGCGAAGTGGCGCCGTTTTCGCTCCTCACGTATCAGGACGCCGCTAAACGCGCGACCCTGATCGCCACGGTCACCAAGAAGCGCTACATGCCGCCTTGGAAGCCGGAGCCGGGTTACGGAAATTTCGATCACGTTCGGCGGCTTACGGACGATCAAATCGCTCTACTGCAGCAGTGGGCTGCGACAGGTGCCCAGGAAGGCGATGCGGCTGACAAACTGACAATTCCCACGTTTCCGAGCGGATGGCAAGACGGTGAACCAGACCAAGTGCTGAAGCTATCGGCTCCCTATACCCTTGCGGCCGACGGCCGGGATCAGTTTCGATGTTTCGTGCTGCCGATGAATCTGGCTAAAGAATCCTACGTGAGCGGCGCTGAGTTTCGTCCCGGCAATCCGCGCGTAGTGCATCATGCGCTGATCTTTCTCGATTCCACGGGTACCGCTCGTAAACTCGCGGCCGCATCCGGAGGGGCTGGTTATCCATGTTTCGGAGGACCGGGATTCACGGGCGCTGGCCTGCTGGTCGGATGGGCTCCCGGATACACTCCCCTGCCCGCGGAACCGGCGCTTTCCCAAGCCGTACGGCCAGGCACCGACGTGGTCATCCAGATCCACTATCATCCGTCCGGCAAGCCGGAGCAGGACCAATCCTCGATCGGCTTGAAGTTCTCGGGTCCGCCCACCAAAGGCCGGGCATTACTGCTGGTAGTGAATCGGTATCTGGATATTCCGGCGGGAGATCCGCACTATGTGGTGAAGGCATCTGTCACCGTGCCGCAGGATGCCGAACTGTGGGGCATCACGCCGCACGCGCATTATCTGGCGACCGACATGAAGGTCAACGCGCGCTTGCCGGACGACTCGGTGATCCCTCTGATCTGGATCAAGGATTGGGATTTCAATTGGCAAGGGCAGTATCGGTATAAGCAGCCGATTAAGCTTCCGAAAGGTACCAAGATCGAGTTGGAATATGTCTACGACAACTCGGCTGGGAATCCGCACAACCCTTCCAATCCGACGGTGCGCGTGCGATTCGGCGAGCAAACCAAGGACGAAATGGCGCTGGCGTTCCTGGGATTGGTGCTGCCATCGCCCGAGGACGTCCAGCCGTTTCAGCGCGCGGTGGTTTTGCAATACGTGGAAGATTTCGTGCGTCTTACGGATAATCTAAACGATCTGCCGGAGGAGATTCCCCCCGCAATGATTCCTAGGCTGCGGATGGCGCTGGCGCTGTTCGATCGTGACCACGATGGCAAGCTCAATGCGGAGGAGCGCGCCAATCTGCTTAAAGTAATTCAGACGATGATGCCACAGTCGCAATAATTCACCACAGATTGTAATATCCGTCGCGCTCCGTCAACTCTAAAGGCAAGCCAAATAGCTCAGACAATTTTGGAGCGACCAGGATCTCGCGCTTGGGGCCGTCGGCGACGATGCGGCCTTGGTCGATCAACACCACGCGGTCAATCTCCGGAATCAGATCGGACAGATGATGGGTTACCATCACCAACCCGATGCCGGCTTTCGCTAGTTTCCGGAAAATCTGGCGCAGCTCGTGCTGGGCGAACAGGTCTAACGCGGTAGAAGGCTCGTCGAGGATCAAAGCATGCGGATCGTGAACCAGAGCCCGCGCCAGTAGCACTCGCCGGGCTTCCCCGGAGGACATCTCGTCTGTAAAGCGGTCCGCCAGGTGCGAGACTTCGAGCATCGCCAGAGCCTGCTCGGCTTTTCGATGCATCGCCGGCGTGACTAGCTGATGGGGCCAGATGCCGATGCTGGAAAAGAATCCTGACAGTGCAATATCCCGCCCTGTGACATCGCGAGTACAACTAGTCATCAGGTCGCTCGACACGATGCCGAGGAACTGGCGCAGCTCGAAAACATTCCAGCGATCGCGGCCCATAATGCGGACGGAGGAACCCTCACGCATCAGCGGATAGCATTCGCGGGTGATGGTCTTGATCAGCGTGGATTTGCCGCAGCCGTTGGGGCCCAGAATAGCCACGTGCTCGCCGAGCTCGATCCGCAGCGAAACTTCTTTCAAGGCGAGCGTCTCGCCGCGCATCACGGAGACGTTCTCGAATTCAATCAAGGGTTGAGTCAACTTCTCATATTAACCGGCTACAGTATGGAGATGCCCGCTGAAATTTGGTTAGTCAGGCACGGCGAGACGGAATGGAGCCGGTCGGGGCAACACACGTCGCGCACGGATCTGCCTTTAACATCTGAAGGAGAGCGCCAAGCCGAAAACCTCAAGCGCATGCTGATTGGGCAGTCGTTCGCGCTGGTGCTTTCGAGTCCGTTGAAGCGCGCCGTGGAGACGTGCCGCTTGGTTGGCCTGACTCCCGAGCTGACTGACGACCTGCGCGAATGGGATTACGGCGACTACGAGGGCCTGACGACGGCCGAGATTCAGAAGCGCGTTCCTGGATGGACCATCTTCTCGGGCGCGGTGCCGAAAGGCGAAACGGTGGAACAGGTCGCGGTGCGCGCGAATCGCGTTATCACGAAGGCACTCGCCTCCGCAGGAGACGTCGCCTTATTCGGCCACGGACATTTATTGCGGATACTGGCAGCGCGCTGGATCGGCCTGGAACCTTCGGCGGGACAGTTGTTGGCGCTCTCCACGGCTTCGCTAAGTGTGCTGGGGTACGAGCGCGAAACCCGCGTAATCCGGCTGTGGAATCAGACCTCTTAAAATAAAGATATGCACACCCGGCCCTGGCTGTGGCCGAATCTCTTGAGCCTGGACGCGCCCATCGTGGCGCTGCTGTGGCAAGTCCTGTTTGTCCGCTGTTTTCATGGCAGCCTGGGAACACTTCCGGCGGCGCTACTGGCCGTCGCCGTTTGGCTGATCTACGTGGCGGACCGTACGCTGGACGCATGGCGTGGAGTGACAGAGCAACCTCGTCATGAGTTCTACGGGCGTTACTGGCGTGCCGTGCTACCAATATGGATCGTGGCGCTTGCCGGGGGCGCATGGCTGGCCTGGAGCCAACTTCCTGGACGACTGTTCTTTGAAGGGGCCGTCGTCGCTTTGTGTGCCGGCCTATATCTGGCGGCCGTCCATCTGGCTCCCCGGTTGCTGCGGCGCGCGGGCTCCAAGGAATCCGCCGTCGCTGTCTTATTCGGATTGGGAGCCTCGCTGGCGGCGTGGCCCGGCGTGCAGACCACCGGCGACGTTCTGGCGATCCTGCTGTTCTCCTGCCTGTGCTGGATGAACTGCACGGCCATCGACGATTGGGAACAGAGACACGAACTTCGGCCATCCATAATCGCGGCAGCGGGATTGGTGGCGGTAATCGCAGTGTGCCAGCTCAGAGAGCATCGGCCTATTCTGGGCGCCGCAGAAACAGCGGGCGCGCTGGGATTGGTCCTCTTAGACCGGTTACAACGCCGGTATTCACCGGAAGCTTTGCGAGTACTGGCGGACGTCGTCTTACTCACTCCGATCCTATTTCTACCGGTCGTCCTATGAATTGCGATTTCATCGCTCCGTATTATTGGTGGATTGAACGGCTGGGCATGGGACGAGCGCTTGAAAAGCGGCGGCGTTGGTTTCTCCCGGAGATCGGGGATGCGCGACGAGCTCTGGTGCTGGGCGACGGCGATGGGCGGTTCCTGCGCGAGTTGCTGCGGCGAAATCCCGTGGTTCTTGCGGATTACGTAGATTCGAGCCGTCGTATGCTCGAACTGGCTCGGCAGAAAGCTGGTACGGAGCGGGTGAACTATGAGCAGGCCAACGCACTGACGCTCGATTTTCCCCGGGAAGCATACGATCTGATCGCGACCCACTTCTTCTTCGACTGCTTTGACCCCGATGATTTGGAGATATTGATCGGCCGGGTCGCCGACTCGGCCAAGGCTGGAGCGCAGTGGATTGTCTCGGAGTTCCGGACTCCAAACATTCCCGCGCGATCGCTGGTATGCGCTCTATACTTGTTTTTCGGGATTACCACGGGACTCAGGACCCGCAAGCTGACGGATCATCGGCCCATCTTAAGAACCCACGGATTCCGCCTAATAAAAGCTAGCCATTCCCGCGGCGCGTTAGTGGTTTCCGAGCTCTGGGAGCGATAATAGAGGCTTGGATCTCGAAAAAACACTATTGCGGAAGGTCGGCGAGGCAGTCACGCGTTTCAAGATGATTCGCGACGGCGACCGCGTAGCCGTGGCGCTTTCCGGCGGCAAGGATTCGCTCACCATGCTGGAGGCGTTGATTCTCCTTCGGGATCGCGCGCCGATCCAGTTCACGGTGTGCGCGTTCACGGTTGAGCAAGGCAAGTTCCTGCGTCCCATCGAGCCGATGGGCGAGTATCTCAAAGGCCGAGGCATCGACTGGACCTACCATACAGACAATCCTTCGATCCGCCTGATCGATGAGCAACCGGATCATGGGTGCGATCTGTGCAGCCGCTTCCGGCGCCGGGCCGTATATCAGATCGCGCGCGAACTGGGAGCCAATGTAATCGCGTTCGGCCACACGGCGGACGATTTGTGCGAATCGTTTCTGCGCAACGCCCTATTTACCGGCCGCATCAGCGCGCTGCCGCCAGTCACGTGGTCCAGCAAGAAAGACTTCCGGCTCATACGGCCGCTGGTATTCGTGACCGAGGACATCACCACGCGATACGCCGAATTGCTGGGAGCCCCGGTGATTCCCTGCGGCTGTTCGCAGCGCACCGGGACCGTTCGACGATCCCTACGCGATATTTTGAGCGAGCTGGAAAAAGAGCATCCACGTTTGAAGGAATCGCTTCTTTCCGCCATGGGCAACATTCAGACGGATCGTCTTCTTGACGCCCGATATCTGCCTGATGACGGCCCTGTGGAAATGCCTGAAGAGACGAATCCGCTAGTCGTTGTAAGTTAAAATCATTTCTTGCCTGCTTTGAAAGTGACCGTGGCCGTGCCGACTTTGGCCGCCGGCGAGGTGCTGGAGGCGTGCCTGCGGGCGCTGGAATCGCAAACTGTGGACGAGTTCGAGGTGGTAGTGATCGACAACAGCGGAACCGGGGGCGTACAGGCATGTAATCCTCAGGCATTCCGGCACGTGCGCGTAATCTCGAATTCATGCAACGTGGGCTTCGGCGCCGCCGTGAACCAGGCTTTTCGTGCCTCAACCGCCCCTTACGTGGCGACGCTCAATGACGACGCGGTCGCAGATCCGCGCTGGTTGGAAGGGTTGCTGGCGGATGCAGAGGCGCATCCGCGCACTGGCATGTTCGCGTCGGAAGTGAGGCTGGCTGGAACCGGAGACCTCGATTCGGCGGGTATGCTGATCGCCTCCGACGGATCCAGCAAACAAGCGTCTCTGACGCCTTTGCGAGACGCGGGGGTTTTTCTACCGAGCGGGTCGGCGGCGTTGTATCGCCGGGCGATGCTAGACGAGATCGGGTTGTTCGACGAAAGCTTCTTCTTGTATTGCGAAGACACCGACCTGGGATTGCGGGCGCAGTGGGCCGGCTGGGGTTGCCGCTATGTGCCCGGTGCCGTGGTGGAGCATCTTTATTCGCACTCGGCCGGACGCGCGTCGCCGCTCAAGGCCTACTATGTGGAACGCAACCGGCTATACACGATCGTCAAAAACTTTCCTGCCGGCATGTTGATGGTGGCTCCGTTCGCATCCATCGCACGTTACTTCTGGCATGTAGCTGCACTGCTGACCGGACACGGTAAAGTGGCGGAATACCGGCACGAAGGTCATTCGTCGGCGATGTTGCCGTGGCTAGTGATCCGTGCCCACCTCGCCGCATTGTTTCGGTTACCGGCTTTACTGAACTCACGGAGACGCATTCGAGCTTCGCGAAGAATTACGCCACGCGAATTCCGAGCCCTGATCGCGCGCCATTCGATCACCCTACGCCAGGTGGCCTCGCTGTGAGCAGCATGGCACCCCCCGCGGCACGGCGCCTTCTGGTCCTGATTCCGGCGTTCAACGAAGAGGGTGCAGTGGGGGGTGTGGTGGAAGAAGTTCGCTCGGCCGTGCCTAAGACGCCGATCTTAGTTGTGGACGATTGTTCTCTGGATGCCACGCGCAGCCGCGCCGAGGCCGCCGGCGCTCAGGTGCTGGCCCTGCCGCATCACCTTGGCTTGGGCGGTTGTGTACAAGCCGGATATCGCCTGGCTTACGAACTGGGCTACGACTACGTGATTCGCGTCGACGGAGATGGACAGCACGATCCTCGCGATATTCCGACTGTCCTCGCCGCGCTGGAAAAGGGCGATTGCGAAATGGTGATCGGATCCCGTTTCGTCGACGACAATGGAGAGCACACCAATATTTTGCGGGCTGCCGGTATCATCTTCTTTCGCGCGGTTCTTCGTCCGATCCTGGGAAGACCCGTGCGCGATCCAACTTCCGGATACGTGGGGGTCAATCGCACCGCATTGGAGCTCTTCTCCGCGACGTTCCCTCTGGAATATCCCGAAATCGAAGCTTTGGTGGTGCTCCAGCGCAAACGATTCCGATTCGTGGAAGTGCCCTGCCGGTTCCGTCCGCGCCGCTCGGGCCGCAGCACCATTACGGCGGTGAAATCGCTCTACTACATCATCCATGTGCTGCTGGGAGTGTTCGTGAACGTTCTGAAATTTGAAGCACGGAGAAAATAGAATATGGATCGGCTTTTTGACATGGTCGCCGTGTTCAGCCTTGTGCTGATCGTGTGGGTGTTGAGTTCGGTCCGGCGCGCTCATATTCGTGTCGAATATTCAGTGAGCTGGCTGCTGGCCGGCGCCGTGCTGCTGGTCTTGGCGCTCTGGCGGACGCTAGACGACCGGATTGCCATGGCGCTCGGGATCTCGGATAGTTTCATCGCCCTAGCTATCTTTGCTGGCGCGGCATTTCTAATAGTGCTGTATCGGTTGTCCCTCCGGATTTCGGGGCTCAATGACTCCAGCATCACCTTGGCGCAACAAGTTGCGATTCTGGAATTTAAGCTGAAAGCTTTGAATGAAAAAATCCAAACGCCAGCGCGCTGAAAAAATAGCCTCCGTTGACACGCTTAAACCGAAGCGCGTGTGGTGGCCATGGGCGGCTGCCCTCGCAGGGATGATTCTGGTCCTCGAAGTATATGGTCCCGCGCTGAGCGGGGCGTTCGTCTTGGACGATCGCTATCTGCCATTCATGGACCCCAATGCGGCGCAAATGACCTTCCGGACTTGGATAACAGGCACGCGGCCGCTTTTGTATTTCAGTTACTGGCTGAATTTCCATTTCCAATCGATTGCGGTCGATCCGGAAGCGTACCACTTGACCAACGTGTTTCTGCATTTCCTCGGATCGCTGGTGATTGCGCTCGTCGCGGCACGCCTATTAGATCTTAGCGGGACCACCGGGCGGGCTCGGACGATCCTGAGCGCCATCGCGGGAGGGCTTTTCCTGCTGCATCCGCTGCAGACAGAATCGGTAGCGTATGTCGCAAGCCGTTCAGAAGTATTGAGCGTACTGTTGTATTTTTCGGCGTTCGCGGTCTTCCTGTACCGGCGCACCGAATCGATAACGATTCTCAGAGCGGCCGCAGTGCTGGTTCTGTTCGCCGGTGCCATCAGCACGAAGGAGCACACGCTGACTCTCGCAGCGCTGCTGCTACTGACCGATTACTACTGGGGGCTGGGTGGAATCCGCAAGAACGGGCTGCTTTACGCGATGTTGACGCTGGCCGGGGCCGGAGCCGGCTTTTACGTCTGGCTCGAATTGAAAGGTGCTCCGACGGCTGGATTCAGCGTGACAGCATTCAGTCCGGCGAATTACTTTTTCACCCAGTGCCGCGTGATCTGGATGTACGTTCGATTGTTCTTCCTGCCCTTCGGACAGAACGTGGATCCGGAGATCGCGGTGTCGCACAGCCTGCTGGATCACGGAGCAATCTTCGGGCTCGCTGCACTGGTGGCTGTGATCGCGGCGGCTTGGATATACCGCAAGCGCTGGCCGCTGGCGGCATTCGGCGTATTCATGTTTCTGCTGCTGATTGCACCCACTTCATCGTTCGTTCCGATCATTGACGTATCGGCGGAGCGGCGTATGTATCTGCCTTTCCTGGGCCTAGCGCTGGTGTGCCTTGAATTCCTGCGGCGCTTGAAGATGTCTCAGATGGCCTGGACTGGCGCCATTATCCTGGCGATATGTTCCGTACTGACCTATCGGCGCAGCGAGGTGTGGGCCAATCCCGTCGCTCTATGGCAGGACGCGTCGAACAAATCTCCGCGCAAATGGCGTCCGCATTTCCAGCTCGCCTCGGCGCAATATGAATCCGGAAACTGCCAGGACGCGGCACAAAGCTTCGAGGCGGCTTCGCGCCTGGAACAACCCTCTTTCGATCTATTGCTCGACTGGGGATTGGCGCTGGACTGTGCCGGCGACTGGCAGGATGCTCTGGTAAGGCTTCAGCAGTCCGCCACGCTGCAACCGAGCGCGCACGTCCAGTCGCAAATCGGCATGGTGTATGCGAAACATAACAAATTTGAAGAGGCCCTCGCGGCGCTGGCTCAAGGTGAGGCGATGGATCCGAACTTCGAGATGATTTATGTCTATCGAGGCAAGATCTACCAGGCCACCGGAGACAATGCGGCCGCAGCAGAGCAATACCGGCGGGCACTGGCAATCAACCCCCATAATGCCGACGCTCGGGATGCCCTAAGCCAGGTGAGCCGGTAGCGGCATGGCACGAATCGGAGTCCGCATTGGGATCAACGCTCTGTACCTGATTCCCGGCGGCGTCGGCGGCACTGAGATTTATTTGCGCGAGCTTCTTGCCGCATTGGCTGAACTCGACCAGACCAACGAGTATCTGGTCTTTACGAACCTCGAGACACAATCTGACCTGGTTCCCAAGCAGGCTAATTTTCACTGGAAGCCGCAAGCCGTCCATGCGCGATTTCGTCCCGCACGGATCTTGTGGGAGCAAATCGTGCTGCCGTTTGAAGCGGCTCGCTATGGCCTGGACGTTCTGTTCAATCCCGGATTCACCGCGCCGCTATTCTCGCCTTGCCGGCAGGTGACCGTATTCCATGATCTTCAGCACAAACGCCATCCCGAGTATTTTCGTTGGTTCGACCTGCCCTTTTGGCGATTGATGTTATGGGCGGCGGCGCACCGCTCGCGCAGGTTGATCGCAGTATCAGAAGCGACCCGGTCAGATCTGCTGCGCTTCTACAGTATCCGGAAGGACCGGATCGCGGTGATCCACCACGGCGTCGGACCGGCATTCGCACAATTGGACAGATCGCATACAGAGTCGTATTTACTATGCGTCTCGACGCTCCATCCACACAAGAATCTGCCCCGCCTTATCCGGGCCTATGGACGCAAGAAGCGTGATTTCCAGCTAATTCTGACAGGTTTGCGTGGTTTCCACGCGCAAGCGATCGAGCGCTTGATTGAAGAACTGCACCTACAAGAATCCGTGCGGATCACCGGATGGGTGCCTCGCGAGAAACTCTACTCACTTTACGCGCGCGCGAGAGCGTTTGTTTATCCGTCCACGTTCGAAGGATTCGGGATGCCGGTGCTAGAGGCCCTGGCGGCCGGGATTCCAGTGGCGTGCTCGGACATCCCGCCCCTACGCGAAGTGGCGGGCGATACGGCGCTATATTTCGATCCGCTGAACGAGGATGCGATCGAAGCTGGCCTCGAGAGAGTGATGAGCGATAGGCAGTTGCAGGAACGCATGACTCAGGAGCGTCGCGACCGTGCTCAGCCGTTTACGTGGGAACGCAGCGCGGCGCAAACACTCAAGGTTCTGTGCGACATCTAAGGCTTGTAAGACGGATTCAAGGTCTTCTTCGCGATCGCGATTTCAAGTAGCGTCGGATAGAACTGCACGAAGGTATGCTCGACCGCGGCGTTCTTGCTATGGCACGCGTTGCAACCACCCGAAGTGCCGATTACCTTGGCCGTAGCCGCAGAACCGTTAAATCCGAAATATCCCCAGCCATCTGGAAAACGCGGAGTATCCTTAACTGAGAACTCGACGGCGATGAAATCAGTCTGATACTGGCCACCCTTATTGATGGAGCCTTCCGTCGCAGGTTTTCGAAGCTCGAGAGCGAAGATGGATTTCTCCGGCCATTTCCCAGTTTCGACAAATTTGCGATAGGCCGACGGCTCGACGAAGACGTTGGTGAATGGATCGTTACCGGCACCATAGCTCATGCCGACGCCTGAACTCAAAAAGATCCATTCTCGATAGTTCTTGGGGCGCACCAGTTCCCCGTCCTTGTTGAGCTCAGGATCGGCTCCCAGCGCTAGGACTGCAAAAAGAACGAAGGCAATGGTTTTCATCGAAGCAGTTCCTCCAGTTGGACGCGCGCATCGGTTTTTTCATCCCGGTATTTTACGATCACCGGCGTGTACAACGATACTCCCCACTCCTTGCCCTTGCCACTGGTGATGGCGCGCGAGCCAGCCACCACGACGGCACCTTCGGGAATTACCAGAGGCTCGCCATCTTGAGCCGAAAGAACCACGCCGCGCGCGACGTCATACACGGGAGTCGACCGCGTGAGGATCACGCCGCTACCCAGCACCGCGCGGCGCTTGACTACCGTGCCTTCATAGACGCCACAATTCCCACCAACCAAAACCTCGTCTTCGATAATCACAGGGAGTGCGCCGACGGGTTCCAGCACTCCACCGATTTGGGCCGCGGCGGAAATGTGGCAGTTCTTTCCAACCTGCGCGCAGCTTCCGACGAGCGCGTGCGAATCGACCATAGTTCCGTCGCCCACCCAGGCACCTGCGTTTATATACATCGGAGGCATGCACGTCACACTCTTGCCGATGAAGCACCCATCACGTATGCTGGAGCCGCCCGGTACAATGCGAACGCCGCTAGAGACCGTGAACCGCTTCACGGGCCAGGTGGCTTTGTCGAAAAATGGTTGGCGAGTCGCATCCACCGACATGTCGACGATGCCACCGATGCGGAATCCTAACAAGATCCCCTTTTTAACCCATGGGTTCACACGCCAGCCGGTGGTCGAAGATGCGTCCGGTTCGGCTGCACGGACCGCACCCGTGTTCAGCGCCTCCTTGAGACGCGCGAACAGCATGAAATGATCTTCGTGATAAGCGGCCGGCGGATGATCGAAGAGATCTTCGATTTCAGTCCGCATGCGAACTCCGGGAGGTAGCGAGGAGACCAGTCGACTTCAACACCGCCTCTATTTTCGCGGTGCTTGCCGCCGCCGGGGGGACCATGGGGAGGCGGAAAACAGGCTCCAGCAATCCCATCATGCCCATCGCGGCTTTCACCGGCCCCGGATTCACCTCGCAGAAATTCACTTCCATCAGTGCGAACCATTGCCGCTGGATGGCGCGAGCGCCGGCGAAATCGCCCGCCAAAGCAAGCTTCGTCAGCTTGCTGAATTCGGCCGGAATTTCGTTCGCCACGACCGAAATCACTCCTCGTCCGCCCAACGCGATCAGCGGGATTGTGATGGCGTCGTCACCACTAAATACCGCAAACCGTTCAGGAACATAATCGATCACAGTGGCCATCTGTCCTATATTTCCCGAAGCTTCCTTGACGCCAACGATATTGTCGATTTCTGCAAGACGCCTGAGAGTCGCAGGCTCGACGTTGACTCCGGTGCGCCCTTGGATGCTATAGACCACAATGGGCAGGGCAACAGCTTTCGCGATTGCCTTGAAATGCTGTACCAGCCCTTCCTGCGTGGGCTTGTTGTAATACGGCGTGACGGACAGGATACCGTCGGCGCCCATGCGGCTCAGCTCCTTGGCGAGCCCGATCACCTCAGCCGTGTTGTATCCGCCCGCGCCGGCCAACACCGGAACTTTTCCCTTGGCTTCCTCGAGCGTGATCTGGACCACGCGCAGATGCTCGACATGCGAAAGAGTTGGACTTTCGCCGGTCGTGCCACATGGAACCAGAAAATCGATACCACCCTTGATCTGGCGCCGAATTAGCTCTCGCAACGTTTCTTCGTCGAGCGATTGATCTTTACGAAACGGAGTCACCAATGCGGTGCCGCATCCGGTAAACGTAGTCATAAAATCTCCTTAAACTCAAACACGCCCTTCTTGCCTGGGATCCATTGTGCCGCTTTCAAGGCACCGCGCGCGAATCCTTCGCGGCTGCGCGCAGTATGACGCAAGGTGATCGTGTCAGCGGCTGAATCGAATCCGATCTCGTGCGTTCCGGGATGCGACCCGGCGCGATTCGAGCTGGTGTCGATCACACGTTGATATCCGGCGGCCTTCATCTCGTCCACTAACGCCAGCAGCGTTCCCGAGGGTGCATCCTTCTTGGTGCTGTGGTGAATTTCCCACGCCCAAGAGCCATAGGCGGGCTCGTTCGCCAATAGTCGAGCGGTCTCGTGCACGGCGCGCAGGAACACATTCACTCCGATGGAGAAATTCGCCGCCCAGACTAACCCTGCTCCGCCCTTGGCGACGGCGTTTCGCACCCGATCCATATGCTCCAGCCAACCCGTGGTTCCAACTACCGTCGGGATGCCCAACGCAGCCAAGGTTTCTATATTGCCGAGTGCGGCAGGCGGAGTGCTGAACTCTATCGCCACATCGGAACCCTTCAATAGATCGGGATTGTAGCCAACGTCGACGCGGGCATGAACGATGAAGCCGTACTCGGGCGCAAGCTGCTCGATCAGTTTGCCCATTTTCCCGTAGCCTACAATCGCAAGTTTCGTAGCTGTCTCCTATTCAAACGATGTTGGGTCGGGAGTTCGAAAGAACTCCCGGTGGAGCGATTCTACCGCGCGCTGCAAGTCCGGTGCGGCCACTACCATACTCAAATTCAACTGCGACGCGCCTTGGGATAGCATGCGCGGCCGGATGCCATCGAGTGCAGTAAAGGCGCGCGCGGAGACATTGTCGCAGTGACGGATATTCTCACCGACCATGCAAACAATCGCCAGATTCTCTTCAATGGAAACGTCGGCAAATGCCTCCAGCTCGGAACGGATCGCGGCCAGCGAGCGAGTGTTATCGATGGTCAGTGAGACGCTAACTTCAGAAGTAGCGAGCATGTCCACGGAAGTTTCATAGCGATCGAACACTTCGAAGATGCGGCGCAGGAAACCATGGGCCATCAGCATTCGCGTTGAGACGATGTTCAACAGCGTGATGTTTCGCTTGCAGGCAATCGATCGGATGGGACTGGAGCCCAGGGGCGGATCGGAAACAATAAGCGTACCCGCTACTTCGGGCCGCCGCGAGTTGAGAATGTGCACCGGGACGTTTTTTTCGATGGCCGGCAGAACGGTGGCAGGATGCAGCACTTTCGCGCCGAAATATGCCAGTTCCGCTGCTTCGGTGAACGAACACACCTTAACTCGGTATGCACCGGGCAGAACCGTGGGATCGGCCGTGAGCATGCCATCGACGTCGGTCCAGATCTGTATTTCTTCCGCACCGATTCCGGCACCGACGATCGAGGCTGTATAGTCCGATCCCCCGCGACCGAGCGTTGTCGTGACTCCGTCTTCATTCGCTGCGATGAAGCCACCCATGACGACGACTGAGGTGTCTAACATGGGAACCAGGGTTTCCCGAAGCCGCCGGTTCGTCTCCTCAAAAAGTGGAGCGGCCTGGGTGTGACGCCGATCGGTGACGATGACGCTGCGCGAGTCTAGATGAGCCGCGTTCATGCCGCATCGGCGAAGATGCGCCGCGACAATCAGGCTGGAGATACGCTCTCCGTAGGCGGAAATTGCGTCGGTGGCGCGCGGAGTCAGCTCGCGCATCACGGCCAGGCCGCGCACCAGAGCGTCTAAGTCTTGAAAGTGAGCCTCGATAACATCGTCCGTGCCCAGACCAGCCGATTCCCGCAGATGGAACTCGCGCAGCTCAGCAAGTTTGGCGAGCGCCGGTTTCAGCTCGCCGGCCACTGCGTCCGCGGCGATCGCCAGAAGCTTGTTGGTAGTCTTACCTATCGCCGACACGACGACAACGGGCTTGCGGCTAAGCCGCGCTCGCACGATGCCCGCCACGCGGGCGATGGCTTCGGCGGACTCAACCGAAGTCCCACCGAACTTCATGACGATCATCCTATAACTCCGGATGCCCCGTGAACGCCTCCCTGCTGAATGAGCACTTCGGCGATCTGGACGGCGTTGAGCGCCGCGCCCTTGAGCAACTGATCGCCCGCGACGAACAAGGTAATCGATTTCCCGGAAGGGTCGCTGGTGTCTTGCCGGATTCGGCCGACCAGAATGTCATCCTGCCCCGAAGCGTCGCGAGGCATGGGGAAGTAATTCTTCTCGGGATCATCCACGATCTTGACGCCGGGCGCGTTCAACAGTAGATTTGTTACTTCCCGCGGAGTGATGGGCCGCTCGCACTCGATCGTGAGTGCCTCGGAATGCGCCCGGAGCACGGGAACGCGGACGCATGTCGCGCTGACGCGAATCTCCGTATCGCCGAAGATCTTCTGCGTCTCCCGCGCCATCTTGGTTTCTTCCTCGTTGTAGCCGGTCTCCGGATCGATCTTGGTATTGTGGCTGAACAAATTAAACGCGTAGGGATGCGGCAGCACGGTGTTCTGATACGGTTGATTCTCCAGGTACGCGCGCGTCGATTCGGTCAGTTCCTCCATAGCGGCTGCACCAGCTCCTGAAGCTGCCTGATAAGTCGCAGCGATCAACCGCCGGATCGGATTGACCTGGTGGATAGGCCACAGCGGCGTGATACCAATGATGGTGGAGCAGTTGGGATTCGCAATGATCCCCTGGTGCACACACATGGCCTTCGGATTGACTTCCGGAATCACCAGAGGCACGCTTGGGTCCATACGAAACGCCGAAGAATTATCAACGACCACCGCGCCCGCCTTTGCAGCAACAGGTCCGAACTTCTTCGAAATGGATCCACCCGCGCTGAAGAAGGCGATGTCGATATCGTTGAAGCTGTGCTCGGTGAGCTCTTCGACTTCGATCTCCTGGCCGGCAAATGCCATCTTCTTGCCACGAGATCGCGCCGAGGCCAGCAAACGCAGGCTCGCAAGTGGGAATCGCCGCTGTTCCAGACAGCGCAGGAATTCCACTCCCACGGCTCCGGTGGCTCCCGCGATCGCTACTCGATAATTCTTGCTCATTTCTGTAACAATTGCCTCACTAGTTTTTGATAAATCCCGATAGCTTCCAGTAACTCTGTCTTCGGAATCCGCTCTTGATCCGTATGCGCGAAATGGATGCTGCCCGGCCCGAAAAGAAAAGGTTGTCCCCACCTACCATCAAAGGCGGGAATATCCGTTGTATAAGACACTACGGTGGTCTCGAGGCCGCTCACGGAACCCAAATGAACGGCGGGGATATAGAGAACCTCGTTCGCCTCGACTAAACCCTTCGACGCGTTGGCCACCGCCGATCGGATGCCGTCGCCGGAATCCACCAGGCGGAAGAATACCTCCGCGCGGGCACGATCCGGGATGACGTTCGGCGCCCGTCCGCCTTGAATGGTGCCGATGTTCAGCGTACTCGCGCCAAGGATGGAATCGCTGGGCATAGGAATACGGCGAATTTTCTCAAGCGCATCAAGGAGTTTCTCAATAGCAGACTCCCCTAGGTGCGGGTAGGCGGAGTGCGCCATGCGGCCGTGCGCCACGATTTCGTAGCGCAATGCGCCCTTCGATCCGAGCGCGAGTTTGTTTTCGGTGGGCTCGCCGTTGATCAGAAAACGGCTGCCGCGCGGGATCTTGGCGGCGGCATATGCCCCGGCGCTATTGCGTTCCTCGCCTACGACGAACAGCAGAGCGACGCCGCGAACGCCATCCGCCACCAGCGCTTCCACGGCGTGAATCATCGACGCGATGATGCCCTTGGTGTCGCAGGCACCGCGGCCCCAGATGAATTCAGAATCCTCGCGCGAGGCAAAGAACGGTGGGACGGTGTCGATGTGGGTGGAGAGTGTGACGATCGGATCGCCCCACTGCGCTAGCAAGTTATAGCGCTTCGGTTCCACCTCAAAACGCTCCACGTGGCCACCGGTGCGCGCAGCAAGCTCCTTGAGGTAATCGAACAGGAACAATCCGATCTTCTCCTCATTGGGCGTAACCGATTCGATATCGACGAGCGCGCGTGTTAGCTGAAACGGATCCATATCGCAACAATCGGGGGCTTTTCAGGAGACGCGCTGCCTCGTTTTAAAGAGACAGCCAGGAGAGGGGCTGTGACCACTTCCCGATAGCGCTCCATCCGGCCCGGAAAAACCAAGTCGAATGACAGTGAACAGGTATTAGCCGTGCTCACCAACCTTAGCGCCAGGGATCGAGCGCATCGATTTCGGCGAGGCTGCCCCTTTCGCCCGGCGCTCCGGATCCACGGAATTACGCGCCGAGTTACTGGTGGCCCTCGCTCCTCTACCAGAACTTGAGTATAAGGATAGCATGACAGATGTGCACTGCTACGACGTAGTCGGTGCATCCACCAACGCAGTGCGGATCGGCGACGGATGAAGTGCTGGCCAGATCATCCCGAGACGGTCGTGGAAGAAACCCACTAGGGACGGCGGGGAGAATCCGGCCAGGCCACCCCGCGCGCCGCTAATCCGGTCTAAGAGCCACCCGCCGATGGGGCGCATTCCGGTGGCCGGCAGTACGCCGGCGGTCAGAAATAGAACCCGGAAAGAACCCATGCCAGGCGTTCCCCGCGAAGCAGCGCGAACATAGCTCCCAGCTCTCGGGACGGCACCGTCGTTGGGGCGTTGCGAGCAAATAAAGCGAACACGACTGCCCACACCGATAAGAGGATCGACTGGCTGGCGCTGGGGTTATGGGATCTCGCGGAAGCGTGTCGCGAATGCGCCGATCAGCCCCACGCCGCAAAGCAGATCGCAAACATATGATGCCGAGCACGAGCCGACGATTGGCCATCTGTCTGCATTCGTCAGCTTATCGCAACCAGCGGTCGCAGGTGAGCCGGAGGTTGGAGCAATGTCAGTGCCAGGTTCACGGCGAACAAGCCGACCGCGAGCAGTTCGATTACGCCCGAGCACGGCAATACATGCCAGGCGACCCGCACGTTATCCTCATACGCGGGGATCTCGGACGCTACGCGCAGCACACAGCCGATGTTCAGCGCGGCCAGCGATGCGAGCATTAGGCGAGGGCTATAGAGAACACGCGCACCGCAGAAGGCGGGCAGAATTCGCTGGCCGATCGCGAACACCATGGTCGAGAGAAATCCGACGGTGAGCGCGTGCCGCGATGCGCCCCAGATGCCGCCACTCACATCGCTCCAGGATGCGCGCACCGACAGAGCTGCGGCGACTAGCAGCCACAGGTACGCCAGTCGTACAAAGAACGGAAAACTCGGATGCACACCGGCAGTTTTAGCCGGCCGGACGGAAGGCTCCGCAATGCGCAGCGCGAAAACGGCGGCCAGGGCTGCGAACGGAAGCAAAGCCGCAAACCAGGTGAGTCGACCGGAAAATTCGGCCAGAATCGCTGCCCACCCGAGGCCTAGAGCGAGAAACAGGAACCGCGGGCGCGGCTGATCGAGTCCCAGGAAGACGGGCAGCCAGCGCGCGTTGAATCCCCATACGGCGGGAACCAGGAAGCCCCACGTCGCGAGCGTCACCAGACGCTGGTCAGACACGTGTTCCAGTGCGGGTCCCGTGTTGCTTATGGAAACTTGAAGAGTCGCGATAAGATTTATTACCAGCGTTACCAGAAAACCGAGCGTCGAGCCGATCACCATCAGCATCCACGGCTCAGGTCTACGACGGGTTGCCGTAGCCCCACTTGCCGGCCGCGTCGGAGGGCGATGACTGGAGACAGTCCGGAAGAACGTCAGAAATGCCACCAATTCCAACAGCCCAGAAAGCGGCAGCAGGATTCTCCACTGCCAACCCACGACGCCCGCGAACCAGCGCAACGTAATTCCGGTGACCCATAGACCGAAGCAAGTCCAACCGCGCGGGATGGCGAAGGTGGGTAGATGTCCCATTTTGGTCAGAGAATAGAACCCAATGCCTAGGATGAACGTCCCAATCCACCCGAAAATCTGAGCGTGCCCGTGAGCTTGCAAAAAGGCCGGAGAGAGACTATCGAGCGCGTGCCGGCTGCTGATGGAGACGAGGTTCCACACTCCCAGAAACGTACCTGGCAGCAGCAGGAACAGGAGACCTGTGAGGATGTAGGCGACCAACATGCGCTGCATCTTCACTTCGCGCTCAACGAGAGCGGCCGTGCTCGTGCCGATCTGACTAGTCGTGCTCATGGGCCAGCTCCGTGCCCGTGCCCTGCTCCATATGAAGCGCGCGCGGGAAGAGAATGTTATTCTCCAGGTGCACGTGATGGTGAAGGTCGTGCTCAAATTCCTCCAAACCGTGATATAGGGCTCGATAGGTAGGACACGCGGACTCCGGCGCGCTATATCCGGAGGATAGGACGCGCATCTTGGCCAGCAACTCCCCGGCCTGGTCGTGGTCGGCGAGCATGCGGCTAATCGGCATCTCGATGGAGCCAAAAACGGCAGGTGGTGGAAGTTCCCCTCGGGTCACGGCCGCGTCCATCTTCTCGAGGTAAGGAAAGAGGACGTTCTCCTCCTTGAGCATGTGTGCGAACAGTTCCTGTGTTAGCGCACTGAACAAGTCGCGGATCGGGACCAGTTCCGGGTGGTCTTGCCCGTGGCGGCTCACGACCTTGTCGAACATCGTCATGAGACGTGGGGTCTCGCTGCGGACGTAGCTGTGGTGACGGCCGACGATGTGGCTGATCAACTCCTGCGCGCTGGCTCCGCCCCAGTTTTCGGCCTCGGACGGTGTGTGTTCCTCAATTTGAGCCAGCAGATCGAGAGTTCGTTCCACGGGCACGCCCGCGCGCTCACACGCATCCTTCAGAGTTTGTTTGCCGCCACAACAATAGTCGATCCCAAGCGACTCGAAAACCCGGACAGTGGCAGGATGCTCGATCGCGATCTCTCGCACAGTCCTTTTGCGGACGTCGCAGAAATCGCCTTCAGCGTTATGGAACGCAGGATCTCCGTCTTCGACGCTGAGGACCTTTCCAGGAACGGTCAGACACATAAGTATGTCAATACTCAGGCACGTCTAGGCCCATACTCGATCAAAGTAATGCTTC
Source organism: Bryobacteraceae bacterium (assembly GCA_025980665.1). Taxonomy (GTDB): domain Bacteria; phylum Acidobacteriota; class Terriglobia; order Bryobacterales; family Bryobacteraceae; genus Palsa-187. Next base: position 31,719 of record JAICXC010000009.1, on the reverse strand, counting down.
CCGATAGAAATGAGCTTTCTTGCAATTCGGTCGGAGAGCCGACATTGCACCTTGGGTGATCTCACCCAACTGCGTCACCGCCCGCAGCACTCGACCCACCATCTTCGATCGCACGTCGGGTTTGGCACTAGGCCAATTGGCTCCGCTTTTCTTTGCAAATAGTTGGGCGGACACGAAGATTCTCTCAAGATATAAAAGACGGCGCAAAAACTGCTTTTGCATTCGCACAAATTGCTGTACGATACCGACAAGGGAGGCTGCCGGTGAGATTTCTCGCGACTCAGTGGCGGGTAGCGGCCGTCATCGTTGTGATTGCGGCGAGTCTGGCGAGCGCTCCCCGGCGGCCATATACTCCTCACGAAAAGGCATTTTTCGCCGATGATCCCGCGGTCGAGTTCGTCCGTCCTGGCCTCGTCATCAAAGTCAATTCCGCGCAAATCGCGGCGGACGGTACGATCTCGACGGTCTACACGGTGAGCGATCCCGCAGGACTGCCGCTGGACTCAACGGGAGTGACCACGCCGGGGACGATCAGCTTGAGCTTCATCGCCGCGGTGCTACCGAGCAATCAGGAAGACTACATGGCCTACACGACGCGCGCATCGTCGGGGACCGTGCTATCGTCCACGCAGCAGGCCGGAGCCGATTCGGGTGGCACATCCACGCAGGTCGGGGCCGGACAGTATCAATACACGTTCCACACCCGAGCGCCCTCGGGCTTCGATGCGACTGCTACGCATACCATCGGCATCTACGGTTCCCGAAATTTGACGATTTTCAGCCTGGGCACGAATTTCGCGAGCACCACATTTAACTTTGTCCCCAATGGCGCCGCGGTAACCCGCACTCACGACATCATCAAGACAGTAAGTTGCAACGCCTGTCACGACCAGTTGTCGGCGCATGGCGGATCGCGGCGCGGTATCGATCTGTGCGTGTTGTGTCATACGCCGCAGACCAGCGACGCCAATACCGGAGCGACTCTCGACGCCAAGGTTTTCTTTCACAAGCTCCACATGGGCGAGAATCTGCCGAGCGTCCAGGCGGGCACACCCTATGTTCCCGTCATCAACCAATTCGGAACGTTCGACTTCTCGAAGGTGGCCTACCCGGCGGATCCGGGCGATCCACGGCGATGCGAAACCTGCCATTCACAGACCACCGGCGCAGCGCAAGCAACCGCTTATCTCCTGCACCCCACGCGCGCAGCCTGCGGCGCCTGCCACGATGACGTGAATTTCGCCACGGGCGTCAATCACCCGGGCGGACCCCAGTTTGACGACAATCAGTGTGCGAACTGCCACATTCCGCAGGGCGAGATCGACTTCGACGCCTCGATCAAGGGCGCGCACGTGGCGCCGACCGCGTTGAGTTTGCTCTCCGGTCTGGTAGTCAACATCACGAAAGTTGCGAACGGGACGGCGGGAAGCCTGCCAGTGGTGTCGTTCAACGTGCAGGACAGCGGTGGGAAGCCGGTTGCGTTATCGGCGCTGAGCTCGATCTCGTTCACCATGGCCGGTCCGACTACCGATTACGGCTACACCAATTTCGGCGTCGCGAGCACACCCGGATACGTGACGGAAAGTGCGGCGAAGGCCACCTGCGATGCGAACAGCAACTGCAACTACACGTTCACTCACGCCGTTCCGGCTGGCTCGACCGGCACGTATGCCATCGGCGTCGAGGCGCGCCGTACGGAAGTTGTGCTACCCGGCACGACTACGCAACAGAGCATCCAATATGGCGCCAAGAACCAAGTCGTGTATTTTTCGGTCGATGGATCGCCGCTGGCGCCGCGCCGGGGAGTGGTAGCGTTGGGCAACTGCAACGCATGCCACGTGTCGCTGTCGCTGCATGGCACGCTCCGCAACAATACCGAGTACTGCGTGATGTGCCACAACCCGTCGAAGACGGACGCAACTACTCGCGCGAGTGCCCAAGTCGCCGCGGATAAAGCCGCTCCCGCCCAAGGCATCAACTTCAACCTGCTGGTGCATCGCATTCACTACGGCATCAACATGCAGGCATCCAAACGCACCTATGTGGTGGTGGGGTTCGGGGGAAGCCATAACGACTTCAGCAGCACGCTTTTCCCTGCGATGAGCCCCACCGGTGAGGCGACGGATACCCGCAACTGCTCGTTATGCCACGTCAATAACAGCGAGCAAAACCTTCCGCTCGGGCTCAATCCGGTAGTCGATCCGCAAGGGCCGATCAACCCGATCCTGCCCATCGCTTCGGCGTGCACGGGATGCCATGTGGACATTCCCACCGCCTCTCACGCGCTCTCGAACACCAGCACGCTCGGGGAAAGCTGCACTGTCTGCCACAGCTCCGGCGCGGAGTTTGCGGTCGATAAGGTGCATGCGCAGTATTAAACTAGCGGTTCTCTTTCTGATCGCGACCTGCGTGACCACGCGCGCGCAGACTCCTGCTGCCCTGCCAGCGGGCTACGTCGGATCGGAAACCTGCAAGATATGCCACGAAGATATCTATAACTCGTTCCTGAAAAGCCCCCACGACGCGGTCGAGACCAGCGCGAAACGTGGCTGGGAGGGGCGCGCCTGCGAAGCCTGCCATGGACCCGCGCAGATGCACATCGAATCGCCTTCGGCCGCGACCATTCGCAACCCATCGAAGCTCGCCGCGGCCGTCGCCGACAAGATCTGTCTCACCTGCCACCTGAATCAGCCCACCCACGTCGGCCGTTTGGAAAGCAGCCACGCCAAGGATCAGGTCTCCTGCACGTCGTGCCACAAAGTTCACGCCAACGGGCCCAATGGATTAGTGCTGCGCAAGCCGGCCGCAATCAACGAACAGTGCGCCAGCTGCCATAGCAACGTCTGGGCCGAGTTTCAGAGGCCCAATCATCATAAGCTGCCGGAAGGAGCGATGAGCTGTGTCGACTGCCACAATCCGCACGGCAGTATTCGTCCGGCCATGACGCAAACCTTCGCCGCGAATGAACCGGGGTGCCTGAACTGCCATGGCGATAAGCGTGGGCCGTTCACGTTCGAGCACGGGCCGGTGCGCTTCGAAGGCTGTGTGGCCTGCCATGAGCCGCATGGCTCGGCCAATCCGCGGATGCTGGCGCGTCCGGAAGTGCGCCTGCTCTGCCTGGAGTGCCACGCCAATCTCCCCACGGTCAACACCACCGGAACCATCGGTGTTGTGCCGCCGGCGTTTCACGATCTGCGCTCGCCGCGCTTCCAGAACTGCACAGTCTGCCATCAGAAGATCCACGGAAGTTACGTGGATAGGAACCTGTTGCGATGAGGCAGCTGGAGCTTATTTTGGTGATCGTTGCTCCCCTGATAGCGCAGACTCCACAGCCGGCTGCTGCTCCGGCGGAGACAGCGAGTGCCACCGCAGCGGAGGCTGCGTCGCCGGTTCCCTCGGCCGAGTCCTGGCTGACTGGCTCGATCGATGTGGGATATCGCTGGCGCACCGATGTCGGCGGCAGCTTCAACACCTACCGGAGCATCGTGAATCTTGGCTCAGGACCGAAGTTGCTCGGCGCCGACTTCACCCTCGCCGATCCCAAGCATCGCGCCTTCGATCAGATCCACGTGCGCGCCACCGGTTGGGGCGACGAGCCGTACCAAACCGTCCATCTGGACGCGAAGAAATCCAAGCTGTACGATTTCAGCGCGGACTATCGCGATATGGCGTACTTCAATTTTCTGCCATCGTACGCCGACCCGCTGATGGGGCGAGGCATCGTGCTCAGCGAGCAATCCTTCGACACGCGCCGGCATCTTGCGAATTTCCAGATCGATCTGCTGCCGGGCAACTGGTACATTCCGTATTTCGCTTACGATCGGGATTCCGGCTCCGGTACCGGTGCGACGACGTTCGTCAGCGACAGCAATGAATTCCCGGTGCCCAATACGTTACGCGATCAGACCAGTCTTTATCGCGGCGGCGTCCGATTCGAACTGAGCCGTTTTCACGCCACCCTCGAGCAGGGCGGCACGACATTCAAGGACGATCAGAGCGTCTTCCAAGGCCCCGGCTCTACGAATTTCGGCAATGTGGCGACACGCATATTTGGCCAGAACACGGATCTCACGAATCTGCTGGCCGCCTATGGCGTTCGCGGGACCAGCATCTACAGCAAGGGCCTGTTTACGGCCTCCGCGACGCCGTGGCTCGACGTCTACGGGCAGTTCCTCTACAGCCAGCCCGACACGAGCGTCAATTATCAGCAGACCGCCACGGGCAACCTGTTGTTGCAGAGCCAACTGCTGTTCTATACCAGCCAACAGTATCTGCTCTCCGCCGCGGCCAAACTGCCACACACCAGTGGAAGCCTCGGCGCGGAAATCCGACCCATACGTCGCCTCCGTATTGTCCAATCCTGGCTGACCGATCGCCTCCACAACGCGGGTTCGGCAGCATCGACGCAGATGCTCACCAGCTCCGGCGGCGGTATCTCCGTAAACATAGCCGCTCTGCTCGCTTCCTCGCTCGCGACGAATTACAGCCAGGAAGAGATCGATATCTTCTACGAGGCCACATCGAAGCTCACGCTGCGCGGGGGCTATCGTTATGTATGGGGCGAGGCCAATGACGTGGTTCTCCCGCCCGAGGGACTGATGAGCTCGGATCAAGCCAAGTTGCGCCGCAACGTCGGTATCGGCGGAGTGACATACCGCCCCACCCAGAAAATCACGCTCCGGACCGACGCGGAAGTCGCCTCCAGCGGCGGCGCGTATTTTCGCACCAGCCTGTACGACTATCAGAAGGTCCACGCGCAGGCGCGCTATCAGGCTCTGACCTCGCTCAGCCTTGCGGCGGATTTCACGCTGCTCGACAATAATAACCCCGTGCCGGGCGTGAATTACGATTACCGGTCGCAGCAGGAATCAATGTCGCTCTTCTGGTCGCCCCTGGGCGGCAAGTTCGGAGATTTTCAAGGTTCCTACACACGATCCACACTGCATTCGGAGATCGGCTATCTCGTTCCTCAAACTCTGACCCCCCAAACGTCGCTGTATCGCGACAATGCCCACACCGCGACAGCTCTGTTCAACGTTAAGCTTCCGACTGTTGAAGGAATCGCGCCCAAGCTCTCCGCTGGTGGATCGTTCTTCATCTCTTCGGGCAGCCGCGCGACCAGTTACTATCAGCCGTTGGCAACCCTGTGGCTCCCAATCAACAAGAAGATGAGCTTATTCGCCGATTGGCGCTATTACGGGTACGGAGAAGCTTTCTATCTCTACGAAGGCTTCCGCACCAACCTGGTAACCACCGGACTGAGGTTCACCCGATGACCCGAGCCCTTTTTATCCTGTCATTCGCGGCCCTCAGCCTTCGCGCGGCCACCGTCGCGGCGGACTCCGCGCGCGGCGAGCAGCTGTTCGAGACGCTTTCCTGTGTTCAGTGCCATAGCATCAACGGCAAGGGTGGAAAAGTTGGGCCAGACCTGGGCCGCCGCATCGATCGCGATTTCACGCCCGCGTCGCTCGCTGCCACCATGTGGAACCACGCGCCGGCAATGTGGGCGGCGATGCGCACGCGAAACGTCAGTCCGGGCGATCTCAATGAGCAGGCGGCCGCCGATCTGTTCGCCTATTTTTACTCGGCACGTTTCTTCGAGAGACTGGGCGATGCGGGCCGCGGCAAACGCCTGTTTGCCTCAAAACATTGCGCGGAATGCCATGGCCTGACAGATGCGAAACTTCCCGAAGCCAAGCCGGTTTCTCAATGGGAATCCTTGGGGCGACCGCTAGAGATGGTGAACGCCTTGTGGAATCACGCTGCCACCATGCGCGAGGAGTTTGCGAAGAAGAAATTGGCCTGGCCCGAGCTGACCGCGCAGGATTTAACGGACATGCTGGTCTATCTCCGGAACCTTCCCTCGGCGCCCAACGCAAACGCCCGCATTGAGATCACCGCTGGAACGAATGGCCAGGCACTATTCGACTCGAAGGGATGTGCGTCCTGCCATAACGGCAAGGCCGCGCTGACGTCACGCCTAAAAGGCAAAACGCTGACCGATATCGCCGTCGCCATGTGGAATCACGAGCCCCGAATGTCCGCGGCGCCGGCTCCGCTCGAATTGGTCGAGATGCGCGATATCGCCAGCTATTTGTGGGCGGAGCAGTTTTTTAAGGACCAGGGAAATCCTGCGGCGGGCGGGCGTGTTTTCACGGCCAAGCACTGTGCCACCTGCCATAACGATCCTTCGAGCGGAGCGCCCAAGCTCACCGGTGCGAGCCGCTCGTACACTGCCGCCACGCTGGTCTCCGTGCTCTGGCATCATGGGCCGCAAATGCTCGACCAAATGAAAACCAAGGGTATCGCGTGGCCGCGCTTTGAAGGATCGGACATGGCGAACCTGATCGCTTATCTAAACGCGCAGAACAAGGGAAACTGAAATGCCCGATCACCCTAAGCAGCCTGTAATCGTTCTGCTTACCAGCCACTGGGTCACTATGGCGGGCGTCGCGCTGGTGACGCTGGCCGGCTTTTCATGGCTCTTTGCGCTGCCGGCCAACATTCGCGGGAATGTCAGCAATCCCTACATCGGGCTGCTTACGTTTATCGCGATTCCAGTCGTGTTTTTCGCGGGTCTCGCGCTGATTCCCATTGGCATCGCGCTCGGACGACGCAAGGCCGCTGAGGCCTTGAGCACGCCGATTGATCGTAGAGCCGCCTGGCGGCGCGCCGGTATGTTTTTCGCGATCATGACCATGGCGAATCTGGTCATCGGAAGCCAGCTCACCTATCGTGCCGTCGAGCATATGGAAACCACCCAGTTCTGTGGGCAGAGCTGCCACGTCATGAAGCCTGAGTTCACCGCTCATCTCCTTCCGCCGCACCAACAGATCGCGTGCGCCACTTGCCATATTGTTCCCGGCGCGACTGGCTGGATCAGAGCGAAGATGGCGGGGACGAATCAGCTGCTCGCGGTAACGTTCAACACCTTTCCGCGGCCGATCGAATCGGGTCTAGAGAGCAACCGTCTGGTTTCTTCAGCCGATACATGCGAGCAGTGCCACGCTCGTGGGAAGGTCATCGGCCCGCGCCTGCGCATGCACAGCAGCTTCAAGGACGATGAAACCAACACGCGCACCGAGACGGTCTTGATGATGCTGGTGGGCGGCGGAAATACGGGCGGCATCCATGGAGCGCACATGGGTCCGGGCGTCCGCATTCGGTACGCCGCTTCTGACAAGAAACGGCAGACCATCCCCTGGGTCGAGTACAGCAACGGCGGCGCGACGCGCACCTACCTCGCCGACGGTACAACGCCCGATGCCGCCCGTGCTCTTCCGACCTTCGAAATGCAGTGCGTCGATTGTCACAATCGCGCGGCCCACTCTTTCGAATTAGCCGAACACGCCGTCGATCACGCGATGGCCACCGCACGGATTTCCGCGACGTTACCCTTCGTCAAGAAGACCGGGGTCGAGTTGCTGAAAGCTACTTACTCGAGCGAAGACGACGCCGCGCAAAAAATCCCCGCCCGCCTGAACACTTTCTACCAACAAAAGTACGGCGACATTTGGGCCAAGCGCTCGAACGACGTCCAATTAGCGGGTCAGGCGCTGCTGGCAATCTATCGCAGCAACGTGTTTCCGGACCTGAAAGTAACCTGGGGCACGTACCCGAACAATGTGGGGCACATCGATGATCCCGGCTGCTTCCGCTGTCATGACGGCGGACACTCCACCGCCGACAAAAAAGTGATTACGCAAGATTGCAGCACCTGCCACCAGATGCTTGCTACCGACGAAGCCGATCCCGCGATCCTGAAGACCCTTGGCCTGGGCGAAGCGCCCAAATAGCGTCATCCATCCAGCTTGCGATCCCTGCCCACAACACATCCGCGGCCCTGCCAGCCCACCTCTACGACCTTGCCTTCTTCCACCAGCATCGGCACGGTCCGCTGGCCGCCGGACAACGCGCGCATACGATCGAACGCCGCGCTGTCAGATTCAACGTCGTACTCTACGAACTCGGTGCCCTTCCAGTCGAGCGATTCCCGCATTTCGCGCGTATAAGGGCAGCTTGCGCCGCCGAACAATTCAACCTTGGCCACGGATGTACACCTCCAGCCTTTCACGAATGATGTGGTAGACCGACGCCTGGACCTCCTGAATCCTGGGCATCTAGTCGGAGTGAATCACGATAGGAAAATCCACCAGGCCGCGCCGTAGAATCTCGCCGCCGTCGTCGCCCAGCAGCGCCACCGTCAGTAGTTTTCGCTTCCGGGCTTCCTCCAGTGCCAGGAGGATATTGTGCGACCCGCCGCTGGTCGAGATGCCGACCGCCACGTCTGCCGGGCGCGCTTGGGACTAACTGTCGCAGAAATCGCATCCGTCCCGATGTCGTTGGCGACAGCCGTCTCCGCAATCCGCTCGGCTGATCTGTTGACCGGTTCAGGTGGTAGCGGCATTCGAGCTTACCCTCGGCATCTAGTTTCTTACCGTAATCGGTGGTGGGGCGATCGCCTTAATGGGATTGGGGCCGGGTCATGCGGTATTCAGAGAGCGATATACGGGATTGTTGCCTCTGTTCGGAATCGGAGTGTCTGATAGGCACTACTCGAGACTCTTCGATCAGACCGATATTTGGGTCGCGGCTGCCGAACCCGAGGGGCTTGCCGATTGGTAGGTAGGAACGGACGAGTCAGAGATCACGTGCCCAAGGCGCAGCAAGAACACCTACTTCTTCAGGCTGCGGACGTAAGCAATGACATCGTCCACGGATTTGCCGGTGACCGCCTTGACCGGCTGCATCTTCCCTTTGCCTTTGGTGATCACGGCCGTCAGATCAGCATCGCTCATGGACTGGATTTCCGGCGACTTGAGATCTTCATCTCGACTTTCCTCATCTTGGCGACCGCCGCAACGGGTGTGCCATCGGGTCCGTGACAGGATTTGCAGGAAGTGTCGTACTGGGCTTTGCCGGCTTTGGCGTCGGCGGCGTACATCGCTGCTGCGGCGGCGAGCGCCACAGCGAACATCGTTAGGTAGATGCGCGTAACCTTATAGTCCCATGTCGGGGCGTGCGATGGTGCGCGACATATGAGCGATGGAACTCTTGCCTATCGGGCATTAACGGCAACTCGAAGTGCCACGAGCGGTCGTGGTGCCGAATGGGTCACATCCGTAGCTGGGCCAGTCGGATTGGGCGAGGAGCAGGCGCGGAAACTGAGTTGGCGTATCGGGAGTCTCCTAGATAGGGCAACGAACTAACGTCCACTCAATGCGGCAACGCCAAGAAGCGACCGAGGAATAGTTCGGGCGCGCGAATCAACCCTACGCCCGAGTTCTTCGCCATCCGCAGAAGGCGATGAGGCTCGCCCCAAGAAATACAAAGCCGCCTGTTCCAGGCTCCGGGACTTGGGGCGTCGGAACCACTAAGAAGCTGCCGGTACAAACTACATTTGGGACGCAATGCTGAGACGTGATTTCAATGGATCCGATGATGGAGACGCTCGCGAATTGGCCGTGGGCCGCGTCGCTGCCGGATACAAAATCGATTTCCAGATCCGAAGATAACACCATTGATTTGTGCAAAGCCGACGGTCTGGGAACAGGTCACCGCAATGCGAAGTGGGCCACGGCACCCGGGAGCATTCACAGATACGATTCCATTTGAGCCTGAAAACGAAACCGAGAAAAAGCTATCTGCCGTAACTTCCAAGTCGGTAGAGAATGTCCCGCTTCCGGACACGCCTATAGGATTAGCCAAAGCCATCGAGGCCAAACGAGACCGCACGGCAGCACGGGAAATAATCGTATGGCATTGAAGGTGTTCATAAACTTCCCATCTCGGTCTGCCACTGCAGATCGGACACTGAGTTTAATGCTGTTGGAAAACAGATGCAAGGCCGCTTCCGCGCAATTTGCCTGGCGGGCGGTAAGGCCCATCTCGAATTTAAGATCAATGGGGGTCGCGAGAGTAAACGCCGACATGCTGGCATGGCCCAATGTCATACGAAACGGTAAGGCCCGTCCGTGACGACCAAGTACTCGCGGTCTTTATGAATTCGAAGCACCGAGCAGATGAACTTGTTGGAACGCATAGCCCCGCGCGATCAGAGCGGCGGCAAGCACGGCTACTACCACGCCTGCAATGAACGCTAAGCGCGGCATGCCGTACGACCAGTGCAATCCAAGCGGCCCATCGATCCAGAAAACACACACCGATGTTATGGCGAGGCTGAAGATTACGGGACGAACCGCCCTGAGAATCGCAATACGGGTCGCCTCACCCGACGTCACATCTGAGTGCTTTTTCGGAGCGTATTTGGCATGACTGGAATCGCCTCGGAGATTCTGTGTATCTGGCCGAACTCATCGCGCGATAAAGCCTTTCTCGACCAGCGTGGAGACAATCCGTTCTGCGGCGGGTTCGGGCACCTCCGATGCTCCCTGCACGACAACATCAGGATTAACGGGGGGCTCATAGGGTTCTTGAAGACCCGGCACAATCTTGGCTTTCCCCTCATGGCCCGCTTGGTAGATGCCCTTGGGATCTCTGCTCATGCAGATTTCCAAAGGGCACTCGACGTAGACTTCCAGGAATCCAGGAATTTGCCTGCGTGCATCGTCGCGATACACACGCCGATTAGCAGTCGCGTCAAAGATAACCGGCACGCCGTGCTTTGTGAGCAGGACGCCAATGTAAGCAAGTTGCCGATAGAAGACCTCTCGTTCCTCCACATCATATCGGGCATGCGGAGTGAGAACGCCACGTAAGACGTCAGATTCCAACAGGGCGGCATCCAATCCCCGAGCCGCGAGCGCACTTACTAGAGCCCTGGCGATCGTGGATTTGCCAGAAGCTGGAAGTCCTGTCACCCAGACTGCGAAAGCTTGATTCTTATCCGCCACAGTACGCGTTAACCTCTTTCGGATCGAATCTGTCCCGATCGAGGAGAGTCAGAACGAACGTGAGAAGGCGCCGACGAACCTCATCCTTAAGATTTGGATACCAGACCGGGCTTGCCATCACAAGTCCGCGGAATGCGAAGAAGGGGGCGACCACCGTTAGCATTTCGTCATCTCGACTCTCATTTAGGTATCGTTCCCAGAACCGCCGAAAAAGCGTTTCAAAAGCGCCTTCTAAACGTCCGCTTCGTTGCAGCGAAAAGAACAAGTAGTTCGCGGTGAGACACACAACGTCGTCCGCAGGATCACCCCATTCCCCCCGCGAACGATCGAGCACGCGGAACCCAGTTCCGGGTCCAAACAAGATGTTCCACGGATGAAAATCTCCGTGAACTTGCCGAAGACGATGGTTCAGGGGTTTGAGTTTCCAGCGCCACTTCACGCAGCGGTGTTCGATTTCTTCGAGAAGGCTCGCGGGAATGAGCGGGTGCGGGGGATACGAATCGGTCAAACCCATCACACATTCTCCGTGCCCCACAAGCTCGCGAATTCGCCGCGTGTATAGCTCTGGATCGCCCCCCTCGACCCGATGCGTCTGAACCAGGTAGTTGCACAGCGCATCAGCGCGACGTATGTCCAGATCGGAGAGAGTGTCCGTATCGCGCAGCCGTTCGAGATCCAGATTGTAGCCTTGCCCGTCTACCCATTCAGTTAAGAGGCAGAACTCATCGACCATGCCAAGGGAGATCAGAGTCGCGTCGGATTGGAAGGCTCCAACGTCAAGTGACCGCACGTGTCCCGGAAGAGAATTGAAAGCACGATGTGCCCAAAGCAAGCTCTGAGCGCGGTCAGCCATGTGCTCGTGTCCGAACGGACTCGGACTCATCGTGTGAAACACGACGCTTCTGGTGTCCCCGTCAGCAACCCGATAATCGACTCGGATCGGTTTGCCGTAGCCATAGGTCTTGATGGATTCCCTTCCAATGCGCTCGCCCAACGGCGCCATTTGGAGTACAGAAACGGGAGTCTTGAACACTTCACTGAGGTACTGCTCCATCACTTGCCGGCTTAACTCCGCCATAGCCTAAACGGCTTTCCGGAACATTTCGACATCGATCGTGATGTCCACTTCGTCTCCCACCACGAACCCGCCGCTCTCGAGCACGGCATTCCAGGTCAGGCCGAAGTCTTTGCGTTGGATTCGCGTGGTCGCGCTGGCACCGCGCCTCAACAGTCCGTCGGGATCCTTAATTTCAGGTGTAAGCGATTCCACTTGAAGTGTTACCTCACGGGTGACGCCTCGGATGGTGAGGTCTCCAACAATCTCATAGCGATCCTCTCCGGTTGGAACGATCCTCCTGGAAAGAAAAGTAATTTTCGGGTATCTGCCCACATCCAGGAAGTCACGACTCTTGAGGTGGCTGTCACGTTGAGGTTCACGGGTGTTGACGCTCGCGGACTCGATAGTCGCTTCCACACGAGCGGTAGACGGGTTCGAAGGATCGAACTCGACCGAGCCGGTGATACGGCTGAACTCGCCCTTTACGTTTGAGATCATCATATGCCGGACTTTGAAGTGCGCTCCGGTGTGCTGTGAATCTAGTTGATAAGTGGCCATTCGGGAATGTAGGATGGTCTGGCTACTTCAGGTTATCGGGACTGGCGGTCGGCTGGCGCTGTTTCTTCGCCGTCTTGGGCTGAGCCAAATCGCTCATAAGGCCAAACGCTTTGGAAGACTGCATATTCTCGGCCGTTACGACACTCTTGACCAGGTTCCAGGGAATCATCAACTCGAGTCCCGGGACATTGACTGGAGAAATCCAGATACCGGCGCCATGATTCGCCTCCGCAAGCCTGCCAGTCATGGCAAAACCGCCGGCCGCTTCTGCGGAACGGACGTATTCATCCAGATCGTCTTGGGGAGGAAGGAAGATAGAAGCTTCCGTGAAGAGTTGAATCATCCCCGAGGACTTCAAGAACTCCGGCGCGACCCAGATTAGGACATGCCGTCGCGGTTCGCTCATTAACGCTCCTCCAGAGCTTCAGCGTACCGAACTCGACGCTGTTCGATGCGTTTAGGCGGCGCTGTGCGATTCCGCCCCGCCTTGGCACGCTTCCGCTTCTGTCGCGGACTGGCACTTAACGCACATGCGCGCCCATGGTACCGCGTCCAAGCGCTTGGCTGGAATCGGCTCTTCGCAGCGTTCACAATATCCGTAGCTGCGCTCCTCAATCCGGGCCATCGCCGAACGAATCTCCTGAATCGAACGCGCCTGATGGTTCAGCGTCTCAACCGCCATGTCACGGTCGGTGCTCGACCGCACTTGATCGAGCGGGTCTGCCGTCGGTTGGATTTCGAGAGTTTCCCGGTCGCCGGAGAACTCGAGCACATCTTGGAGCTTGGACTGCAGAGTCGCCTTGCGCCGTCTGACTCCCGCGTCGATGCTGGTAATTTTCGTGTTCATGTTCACTCCGTTCTGAAGTTGCAGCGATGAAAGCACGCGACTTGCCAAAGCAGGCGGACCTTCAAATCTTGCGGCTTACGCGGAAACGCCGGACGGAAGCGAGCCGGTTGGGGCAAGAGACCCGGAAGATTTGGGCGAGGGCGCATACACGCCGCTTAGGGTGGCCGTCCCCTTGCTCTTCAGTTATTGTGACTTCGAAGTATTCAGGGCTGATGCTGAGTATCACGTTGGCCATTGCCGGCTCGCTTTCAGGACAAACTACAGATGGATCCACGTCCGACGAATACCGGCGGACGCTGAACGCGCTTGAGCGTTATCGAGCTCTTGCATCTGAAGATGACTCCGAGATTCTGCCTGCGATCAAGAAACCTCTGGAACAGGGCGACCATTACGCTGGCGTCTCGCGTTTGATTCGCTTGCTGACGCTGGTCGGGGATATTCCGGCAGCGTACGTCCCCGCCGACTCGGACGTGTATGACGCCAGACTGGTGGCGGCCGTCAAGCGATTTCAAACCCGTCACGGGCTCGAACCCGATGGGCGTCTTGGTAAAGGAACGCTCGCGCAACTGAACACCCCACTCAGTTTCCGGGTTCGCCAGCTAGAGTTGGCCTTGGAACGCTGGCGCCGACTTCCTTATAACCCTTCGCGCCCCGCGATCGTGGTGAATCTTCCCGAATTCCGGTTGCGCGCCTTCGATACTGGACACCAGCCTGCGCTCGAAATGAAGATCGTGATTGGACGTGCCAGCAAGCTCCAGACACCTCTTTTGTCTTCGGAAATCGATACCGTCATTTTCCGGCCGTATTGGAACGTGCCGTTCAACATACAACGCAAAGAACTGGTGCCCGACATTATTCGGGATCCCTCGTACATCTTGAAGAACAACTTCGAGCTGGTCACGCCAAAAGGAATGGTGGTGGCACAGGATACGGTCTCAGACACCTTGTTGGCGCAGCTTCGCTCGGGCATGCTTCATTTGCGCCAAAAGCAAGGGCCCAAGAATTCACTGGGCCTGGTGAAGTTCGTCTTTCCGAACAAGTACGACGTATTCATGCACGACACACCCGCAAAATCGTTATTTGCGCGGGCACGCCGCGATTTCAGCCACGGCTGCATTCGCCTGGAAAGAGCCCAGAACCTGGCGGAATGGGTGCTGCGCGGGGAATCCGGCTGGCGGCAGGATCGCATTGTCGCGGCGATGCGAGGGACCGAATCCATTTCTGTGAAGCTTACGAGCCCTATTCCGGTGATGACCATATACGTGACTGCCGTAGTAGCTGAGAACGGTGAAGTTCACTTCTTTGAAGACCTCTACGGCAACGACGCTGCATTCGAACGGGAACTGGCCGAAGCCCTCGCCGGGAAGAATCGCGGTTGAGTGCCTTCACGCCCAGCATGCTGCGGGATTTCACCCAGCTTCCGGGGCGCACCCGCTTGATTCGATTCCGTATACTCTTTTTCCCCAGTCACTTATAGAACTAGCTCCTGGCGCGTGAAATGCACGTATCGTTGACGAGCAGTTGATCAACGAAAGGAAGAATGAGATGAACAAGCGCATAACTAAACTCTGGATGGGACCCATAATCCTTCTGGCTGGCTTGGGGGGCCCGGCCAACGCAGCCGCTGTTCCAGATTCCGAAAACGTCGCCAAATTGCTCTCCGAAGCGAAGACCATGGCATTTCAATTGAAGGAAGATGCGGTGGCTATGGAAGGCTTCACGCGCATGAACGTTAGCTGGGAAAGCCACGCGGCAGCGATTAACGAGATCAAGGACCACGTCAACGCCCTGGAAAAACATGAGGCCAAGCTCAAGGACGCAAGGGGTGCTGCTTCGGCCTGGCAAAAGACTGCGATCGACCGGATCGTGCCGTACCTGGACGAGCTGGAGGGATACACTTCAGCCATTATCGAGCGCATTAACTCCCAGCCGAAGCGGTTATTCACCGACGAGTACAAGGACTTCCTGGAGGCGAATGCCGACTATGCCACAGACCTCGCGGGCATGATTGCGGACTTCGTGGATTATGGGAAGACCAGAGACCGCATGGAACGGCTGGGTAACAAACTCGAGATACCGAGGCGCTGAAGTTATGGGGTAGTGCAACCGGGTGAATGCGCTTGTCCTAAGCGACCTCCCCTGGTCGGGTGGCAGGATTATATCGCTGGCGCTCAACAATTGTGTGCCCTGGCAACCAACCTGGCGTCGACGCGGCTGCACGGGATGGCGCCTTTAACAACATGCTTGAGGACATGGGATTTCGGCGTGCTGCGCGAGTTCTGGCCGGAGCTCGCCTCGCAAGTTAAGAATGCCTTTCCGCAGTGTGCGTGAAGAATGAAAGGTCAAGACCGAGTAAGTCACTCCCGATCGCGAGGTTCGACGATCTCGGACTCGGCTTGATCAAACTCAGTGCGAAGCATCTCGAACTTGCCGCAGTCCGGACAAGTCACTTCAACCCTCGTTTTCTCGCTGTCGACAAAGATCCATTCCGCGTCCGCGCCACAACGTGTGCAGATGACGTCGCGTTGGCCCCGTTCCGGATCGATTGTACGTGTGTTTTCCATGCCCGTTATCCAGCAAGTGCATTGCCAGTAAGGGGTCGACTTAGACGCTCACCACGGGACAAGGTGAACCCTGAATGATTCCATAAGCGTGCGTGCGAAGACGCCCGAGAGGCGACTGGAGCGAGCCGCGTCCGATAACAACGAGATCCGCCCCTTCCTGCCGTGCCTCCTCAGTCACCGTGGTAGCCACATGACCCACGGCAACTCTCAACGGAATGTCGACAAACGCTGATTGCCGCAGGGCCTCTATTTTGGCTCGGGCTTCTTCACGCACTTCTTCCTGTAGTTCTCGTTCTGTCTCCAATCCAAGCCAGTCGCTGATCGGAGGGACAACGTGAAGCAGCTTCACCTGTGCGCCCATCTTCTGACCGAACTCGGCACCCCACTTCATCTGTGCAGCGGATCTATCGCTACCATCGACAGCACATAGAATCGTTCTCGGTACTTCAGGCGATCGCTGTTCTTCCGCGTGGGT
This sequence comes from Bryobacteraceae bacterium, assembly GCA_025980665.1. GTDB lineage: Bacteria > Acidobacteriota > Terriglobia > Bryobacterales > Bryobacteraceae > Palsa-187. Next base: position 15,365 of record JAICXC010000009.1, on the reverse strand, counting down.
CGCCGTCCAAACGAGACATCTGGCATCGTGCAGGACTTTGGCTGTGACGGAGCCGATCAAGAGGCTGCGGAACAATCCGCATCCGTGCGTCGGCATCATAATCAAATCCACGGCGTGATTATGCGCGAATTCTACGATCTTCACAGCTGGATCACCGAAGGCCGCCACGCGCGCCAGACTAGTGCCTGCCAGATCTTTTGTTAGCACCCGTCCCAGGCGGCACTCGAGATCGCGCTCAATCGCTTCTGACTCAATCCCGGCCATGACCGGCATTCCCATGGGAGCGACGTCCCATACGGGTGGGATCACGCCGAAGAGCGTGACCCGTGCTTCAAAACGATTCGCAACAGCTTGGACGAAAGGAGCCGCGCGCAATGCTTGTTGCGAGAAGTCGAAGGGGAACAGAATGTGTTTAATCGTCGGCATGGTGTCCTCGGCAATCCAGACATGCAATCCCGCAGCCAGCGAGTATCTCAAGTCCTACGAATTACTTAGCTCGCCAGTCCGCACTCTGCAATTAGTGGAGGACCTTATATTGCGTGAAAAAGCGCAACGGTTAGAAGTCAGCAAGTCGCCGATAGTAAAAAGCAACGCGTAGTGCATTCAGTACGGCGGCTACGTCGATCGCTTCTTGCGCTATGGCACCCGCCACCGGCGATAGGTAGCCAGCTGCGGCGATGGCCATGCCTAGCATGCTCAGCACCATTCCTCCCACCGCGCTTTCCAGAGCGATCCGGCGCATTCGACGGCTGATGTGGATCAGTTCATCGGTCTTTTCCAGTGAAGAATCGAGCACAACTGCGTCCGCTGCTTCTGACGTGATGTCGATGCTCGATCCAAGTGCGACTCCCACAGTCGCCATCAGCATCGCGGGCGCGTCATTGATTCCGTCGCCAACAAACAGCGTTTTGTCTTTCTCGGCGGCTGCTGCGACGAAAGCGACTTTCTCTTCGGGACTCTGGTTGAAGAGCGCCTCACCGATCCCCACTTGACCGGCTAAATAATGGACCTCCTCCTCGCGATCGCCTGAAAGCAGGACTATCCGCCTGGCGCCGTGGCGGACACCCAAATGCGCAATGAACGGACGACTCTCCTGACGTGGCGTATCGCGAAAGCGGAGGATGGCGGCCAGGCGCTCATCGAATAAAACAAGACATTCCAAGCCGGCGGTCGGCTGCGGCAAATCCATGGTCTGTGCCTGGGAGCGTCCCGTAACCCGTACGCTCACTCCGTTCACGGTCCCCTGCAGCCCGGCGCCTGGCTTTTCACTAATCGAACTCGCCGCTGCCAAAGCGAGGCCGTCTCCACGCGCTGCGTTCAGGACAGCCGCGGCCAGCGGATGCTTGGAGTATTGCTCCAGGCTCCCTGCCTTGGATAAAACGTCGCCGCGGGAAAATCCTTCTGCGCACAGAACCTCGGTTAGCACCGGCTTGCCGTACGTCAGCGTGCCGGTCTTGTCAAAGATCAAGGTGCGGCAGTTGTCGATCTGCTCCAGAGCCGCGGGATTTTTTATAATGATGCCGCGTTTGGCGGCGAGAGAGATTGCACCGAGAATTGCCACCGGAATCGCAATGAGCAGCGGGCATGGGGTCGCAATCACGGTTACAGCAAGAAATCGGAGCGAATCGCCGCTCCACCACCAAGCTCCCAGGGCCGTAGCGACTGCGACCGGTGTGTACCATGCCGCGAGCTTGTCGCCCAGCCTTCGCAAGCGAGGACGATTGGCCTCGGTTTGCTGCAGTAACCGGACGATCTGAGCGTGCCGCGAATCCACGGGTAACTTCGATGCCTCTATCACCAAGAGTCGGTCTTTGTTGATCGCGCCTGACAAGACCGCGGATCCTGGAGCTTTGGAGATTTCAAAAGGCTCGCCAGTGAGATAAGACTCGTCCATGCGGCCGTGGCCTTCGATCACGGTTCCATCCACGGGCACAATCTCATGCGGCAGTATCACTATCGCGTCGCCAATTCTAATCGCGTCGAGCGGAACATCGACCTGCCCTGAACGGGTCCTGCGGTGTGCGACCTTTGGAGTTCGTTTATGAAGTGCGTCTAAGACGGAGCTCGCCCGTTGCGAGGCATACGATTCCAATGCGCCTCCACCAGAAAGCATGAGCACGATAATTGCGCCCACAAGGTATTGACCCGTTATGGCCGCGGCCGCGATGGACAAGCCGGCGAGGAGGTCGGAGCCGAATTCCAGATGAATCAAACGTTGCCCTAAGGTCCACAGCAACGGTATGCCGCCAGCCGCAACGGCCACATACAGCGGGATATCAGACACCTCAATACCCGCTTGGGTCAAATAGCGTAAGCCCAGGTGGATTAGAATGCCCGCGGCGGCAAGCATCGCAATCCAGATCTGAGAACGTTCGATGCGACGGGAGGTGCCCGTCACAGCGTCAGCACTCCGTGAACTACGCCGTCCTCGACGTGCTCCAGATCGAACCCCAGCGGGCGGCAAACCTCGATCATCTGCCGGTTTCCTTCTAGGATTTCGACGGTCACGCGGTCCAGTTTCTCGATTCGCGCGATCTCGACCAACCGTTGCAAAAGTTCGGTCCCCAGGCCGCGGCCCTGGTTTTCGTCGGTGATCAGAAACGCCAGTTCGGCCTCATTGGCGAGATGCGCCTTACTTAATCGGCCCACCGCGAGAATTTCGGGCGCCCTCGTAACGGGATCCCGGTGCTCGGCAACCAGTGCGATTTCACGGTTGTAGTCGCCGAAGCAGACTCGCACCAACCGGTCGTGAGAAACCCGCTGGTCAAGGGAAAGCAAATGAAAATATCGCTGATAGATGCTGCGCTCAGAGAGCTTGGCATGGAAAGCAACAATCAACGGCTCGTCTTCGGGACGAATGGGACGGATGATCACCTCCGTGCCATCCTCAAAACGCCACGACTTGACGTATTGAACCGGATACGGGCGTATGGCCGGCGACGGAGGATCGACGACATCCCGGCCATGCAGAACTACGCGGGCATCCAACGCGAGAAGTCCGTCCGCGGACGCTAGCAGTGGATTAATATCGATGTCCTTGATCCAGCTTTGTTCGATTGCCAGATAGCTGAACCGGACCAGCAGCTTTTCGAGTTCAACCAGGTTCACGGGCTTGCGTCCACGCACCCCGGCAAGCGCAGAAAAGATCTTGGTCCTTTCCATGAGCCGGCGAGCCAGCGTAGTGTTCAACGGAGGCAAGCCGATCGCACGGTCTTTATAAACCTCCACAAGCTGGCCCCCGCTGCCGAAGAGCAGAACCGGCCCAAATTGCGAGTCGATGCTCGAGCCCAGAATCAGTTCGTAGCCTTCAGGGCGAACCATGGGCTGAACGGTCACGCCCAGAAAATGTTCCGCGCCTGCCGCACGCGTGACCGAATCTTGAATGCCCTGGTAGGCCGTTCGCACGGCGGCTTCGCTCGAAAGATTGAGCTCGACGCCGCCGACATCGGTCTTATGCGTGATCGTCTCGGAATGCAGCTTGAGAACCACCGGATATCCGATGCGACCCGCGGCATCGACGGCCTGTTCAGCCGTGGCTGCGATTTCGGTCGCGACAGTGGGAATGCCGTAGATTGACAGCAGGCTCTTCGATTCGACCTCGGTCAGAAGCGTACGACCCTTTGCACGGACGCCTTCGATGAGTTCAGCGGCTTTCGTACGCGAAGCGGCCTCTTCCGATTCCAGCGATTCCGGTGTTTCATACAACGCTTTAAGATTGGCGCTATAGCTCCACATCAAGTCGAACACGCGCGCTGCCGCATCCGGATAGGCGTAGGTGGGAATTCCCGCCTGGTTGAGAATCGCTTCGGCTTTCGCGATGTCGCGGCCACCCATCCAACTGGCGATCACCGGTTTGCCAGGAAGCTTGGCGTAATGCGTTAACTGCTCGGCAATGGCCGTAGCATCTGCTAAACCGGTAGGAGCCAGGATTACCAGCAGTCCGTCTGTCGCAGGATCGTTCGCAGCGAGGTCCACCGTTTTTGCATACCGTTCCGCGCCTGCGTCTCCAATCACGTCGATGGGATTCTGGTGGCTCCAGTGGCGCGGCAGGAATCCGCTTAGTTGCTCGATCGTGCCCGGAGCAAGCTCGGCCAGTTGACCACCGTCAGACAATAATGCGTCGGTGGCCAGAACCGCGGGTCCGCCGGCATTGGTGACGATGGTCAGGCGCGGTCCTTTTGGCCGTGGTTGCTTGCCTAGCGCTTCAGAAAGATAGAACATTTCCGAAATTGTATTCACTCGAACGACACCGCATCGCCTGAAGGCAGCGTCGAGGACGTCGTCCTGGCCGGTTAGAGCCCCAGTGTGGGAGGCAGCCGCTCTCGCGGCAGCCGCCGTTCGCCCTGGCTTGAGCACAATGATCGGCTTCGATAGTGCAACCTCTCGCGCCGCGGACAAGAATGCGCGAGCGTCCCCGACCGATTCCATGTAGATTACAATGCTCCTGGTTTTCGGGTCATCTCCGAGATAATGAATCAGATCTGCCCATCCAACGTCGAGCATCGAGCCGACCGAAACAAACGCGCTGAATCCGACCATTTCCCTCTGGCTCCAGTCGAGAATGGCCGTGCACAAAGCGCCGCTCTGGCTGATGAAACCCAGGTGACCGGGACGGGCCATCGAACTGGCGAACGTGGCATTCAGACCGTAGTGTGGACTCATGATGCCCAGGCAGTTTGGCCCCACAATTCGGATTTTGCTTTTCCGCGCTGCGGCGAGAACCTCCCGCTCCAGGGCAACGCCCTTTTCGCCGATTTCCTTGAAGCCGGCAGAGATAATGATGACGCCCTCCACACCTGCCGCGACACACTCACGGACGATCGCAGGAACAGTTCGGGCGGGTGTGGCGATGACCGCCAAATCGATTTGCTCCGGGATTTCCCGGACGCTCGGATAGCAGGGTAACCCCAATACATCCGAGCGCTTTGGGTTTACGGGATAAACAGTCCCTCCGAAAGATGTCTGTTTGAGGTTGGTAACGATTGATCGGCCTACACCTGTCGGCTCCTCGGTCGCACCAATGACCGCTACGTTGCGGGGCTGAAAGAAGACGTTCAGCGGCGCGCCGCACCCCCGCATCGTCTTCGATGAAATATTGATCATTTCAGTGCTTTCATGCCATGACATTGACACAACAGAAGCGAGCTGCCGGATTGGCACTTACGATGCTTTAACCAACGGCAAATGCAGAGTATCACAAGACATTTGGATGGAAGTGTAGGCACGCATCGGACCATAACCGACCAAACCCGTCACCCAAGGCGGTGCAAATGCTGGGCCAACTCCTCCGGAATTGCTCTTGGCTTCACTAGGCGCTTGTGCCGGACATTCTGCCGTCGAGTACTTGCTCGCCCGCTCACTGCCTCTGATCGGCCTTGAAATCCGTGTTTCCGCTGCAAAAGGCACAGCCCCTGCGCGATTAGCATCATTTGATGTGGAGGTGATTCTCCCGGAGGTTGACGAACGCCATCAACAGGGCCTCCTCCGCGCAGTAAAGACATGTCTGATTCACAACACCCTAAAGACAACCCCGGCGATTGAACTCGCGGTTTCTGTCGGACAGGGAGATTCGCGAACGACAGCGTAAACGTGTGACGACATTCTCAGTGTGCTTTGCGCACGCCGCTATGCGCAAGGGCCTGTGGTCCGTAGGCGTGAACCAACGTAACACTCGCAGATAAGCGTCGTGCCATATGTTTGACATAAGGTATGACTGCCCCGCACGGCGCTGAATAGTCGACTGGAAACAAAATCATTCGAAAGGAAACATGGGTTGCGGCGTTAAGAACCTTTAAGACCAAACAAAGGCCATTCGAACGCTAGATACGACCAGCCGTCGAGCACCGTCGCTCATCAGTGCGCAAAAGGACCCATACCATCTGCGCCGTGTAGCGCATCCCCGCACGCGACTAGCGCTCCTTCCGACCTCAACTGGCCTCGCTATAGCGAGTTAGGGTTGTTGCATCGTGGCTATGAAGATGCCCTAGAGATATGCGGAGGTTCACATGAGAACAGGGGTTATCGCAATTGCGGTCGCAATGGGTCTATTGGTAACAGCCGCAGTGGCTCAACATGAAGGGCACCACGAAGACCAAGCCGCGCCACCGCCGGATAAGATCGACACTGGCAAAACGGGCGGCATGACATCCGGCAGAATGATGTCCCAAACGATGATGGGTCAAAGTGAGACTGCCAAGCTGGTCGACCAGCTCGTCCAGAACTTCGCAGCGATCGAGGCCGAAAACGACGCGACGGCTCTTCAGCAGAAGTTGGCCGGGCATGGGTTACTGCTCAAACAATTGCAAACCAGCGTCAAGGCCCAATCCCACAGGATGGAAATGATGCAAGACATGATGAGCAGAGGGATGATGGGGCGCGAAGACAAGAGCGGTGAGCACAAGAATTGAGGGGATGACCATGTTCAAAAGAATTGCTGGGATCTACATCGCTGCGGGGATATTCCTGACCTTTGCGGTAGGCGCGGCGCAGAAGCGCCCGGTTCAGACTCCACAAGAGAAGCAGCTCTTGGACTCGTTCAAGGGACCGGAGTTGTTTAAAGCATATTGCGCTACCTGTCACGGGAAAGACGCTAAGGGTGGTGGACCTATGGCTGCATCGTTAAGAATTGCACCCCCGGACCTGACGCGGATCGCATTGCGCAACGGAGGCTCTTTCCCCTTCCTGCAGGTTCAGAAGATCATCTCAGGAGAACAGCAACCGCCATCGACTCACGGGACGCGTGAGATGCCTGTGTGGGGCCCGATCTTTTCGGAGGTCTCCTGGGATCAAGACCTAGGTCGAGTGCGGATATACAGCCTCGCCATGTACCTCGAAGCGATTCAAGTGAAGTGACTCTGCCCTTCAGAGGGGGACTTATGCTGGCTATCAAACATATACTGTTTCCAATCGATTTTTCTGAGCGATGCTGCGGTACCGCCCCTTTTGTTCGGGCACTCGCGACCCGCCTAGGTGCGAAGATCACATTGCTGACCGCCGTGGCACCCATCTGGCAAGCCGGTCTTGGTGAAGGGGCCATTCCCGTCGATATGACCGAGCTCAGACAGGACCTGGAGGTGCAACTGAACAATACATTTGTGCCGGAGTTCCAGGGCTTGACGGTGGAGCGTATAGCCGAAATAGGCGATCCCGCAGAAATAATCACGCGGTTCGCGCACACCAAAGGCGTCGACCTGATTATGATGCCGACTCACGGCTACGGCCCGTTTCGCAGCCTGCTGCTGGGTTCGGTCACAGCCAAGGTGCTGCACGATGCCGAATGTCCAGTCTGGACGGCGCCTCACATGGAGCAGCCGCTGAGCGGACACATAACTGGCAGCAATGTCCTGTGTGCAATTGATGCCACGCCTCAGAGCAGTGCTCTCATCCAGTGGGCCGCCGAGTACGCGGAGCTTACTGATGCTCAGCTTCGGCTGGTTCATGCGGTATCCGGAATTAGTGGATGGCCCGAGCGACGATTAGACGATGAATTCGAAAAGACGCTGCGAAGCGACGCCCGATTGGTCATCGAGAATCTACAAAAGTCCGTTGGGAATACCTCACCGATATGCGTGGGAGTGGGAGACGTAGCCCAGGTGGTCCGAGCCGAAGCGGAACGTCACAATACGGACCTGATTATTATCGGCAGAGGAACTTTACAGGGGACCATGGGCCGTTTGCGGACCAACGCTTACAGCATCATCCGCCACACCCCATGTCCGGTATTGAGTATCTAATGACGGGCGAGGAAAAACATGATGGAACCAATCCTTGTCTTATACGCAACTCACGAAGGACAAACACAACGAATCGCCGAACATATGGCCGCATCGATACGGGCGCACGGTCTTTTGGCAAATGTTGTGAATGCTGCCTACATCTTGGACGGATTTCCGTTCGATTCCTATTCCGCCGCGATAGTCGCCGCATCGGTTCATGGCGGTCGTCACGAGAAAGAAATCGTCAGATTTGTGAAGGATCATGTCAAGGAGCTGGAGCAAATTCCGACAGCGTTCTTGTCCGTGAGTCTTTCCGAAGCGGGAGCCGAAGACGCTATGGAGCCGCCTGAGAATCGCGCTCGAGCGGCAGCGGACGCCACGAGAATGATCGACCAGTTTCTTGCTGAAACCGGCTGGCGTCCATCCAGCATTAAGGCTGTCGCCGGAGCGCTCCTGTATACGAAATATAATTTCCTCCTTCGTTTTGTTATGAAGCGCATTTCCCACCGGGCGGGAGGCACGACCGATACATCGAAGGACCACGAATATACGGATTGGGCTGCGCTAGATAAACTGGTCGATGAATTCGTAGCGCATGTAGGGCCTGCAACTACGGTCAGAGATTGTGTTTCTTGAGTTTATAGCGAAGCGCGTCGCGGCCGATGTGTAGAGTGCGCGCCGCCTGGGATTGATTGCCGGCTGCAGCCTGCATGGCGCGCTGGATCAGTGCGCGTTCCTGTGCTTCCACCGTTCCCGCGACAGATTTTGGCTCGGGGACGAGCATGCCCGCCGGATCGCTTCCCGGCTCGCCCTCAGTCAACAAGTAGGGAGGCAGATCTTGCACGTCGATGGTATCCCCTAGCGTCATCATGCAGGCGTGGCCGATGACATTCTCGAGTTCCCGTACAGTTGATGCGTTAGCTTTCGCTCCGGTCTTTGAAGGGATTGCCCAGACAGTCGGTTGTAAAGATATGGTTGCAACTCGACGGTAAGCAGCGACCTGCTCCTCAACGCCCATTAGCAAGAGTGAATTGCCGTTTAGAATCAGCTTCAGTCCACGGTCTACGATTTCGAAGAAATAATGAAGGTACTCGGGGAACGCCTCTCGATCCGACAGAGTTCCAACGTGGACTCCGCGCATATCGCCGGTTGATGGACCGGATGCGGACCGGTTCTCCAACTGATGATCGGGTTTGTCGAATCCACCCGCGGCCTCCAGGCTCATGGGCACATCGGCCGGCAGTGGCAATTCCCGGCACTACCCGTTCACGTACCGAAACAGCCTCAGATGTTTCATGCTGAGCCCGAGCACGAAGAATTCGTGCGGCGCGAAGGCCTCTGCCACGAACGGCGTTAGGTAGAAGTGATCGACGATCACCAACTTCTTCACCGGCCGGTCGGGGGAGACGATATGTCGCCGTGTACTCCGGCGAACGGAAGATCGCGAACCCCGGTCCCCCGGCCTCCGCGCCGGACTCCCGGGCGAGGTCTTCTAGAGGAGGCCTCGCGGGAACCTTCCCGTGCTCCCGGATGATGGGCCGGAACGACAATAGTGATACATGGATCGCGGCATCCGGCCAGAAGTTTCATTGCACCGCTATCCAGGATTGTGGACGTCGCGTTCAGTGTTGATGCGGTCATTTTTGATGTATCTAGCAACCTTCACTGCAGGGGACTTACCGGACTGTAGACGCGCGACTGAAAGGGAGAAAACCGCATTGGCGGCTCGCAATTGCGCCACTTGGCGCGGTTCATCGAGCCGAATCGCGCGAATTTAGGAAAGCCACGAGGTTAGAGACATCGGCTGGAGATAGATTCGGCCACGGAAGTCCCCGCTCCAGCATCTGGTGGTGCGCGTATCTCGCCGGGCCCCACGCGGCTGCCACTATGGAAAACGCGGTGATGTGTTTCCCATCCTTGAATGGACTTCGGTGGCACTCGATACATCCTTTTTCGATGAATGCTTTCTGGCCGAGCACGCGGTTGCCGGGCGGGCCATCATATTGCAGTTGCCAGACATAAGCTAGTATTTTCCGCATATCGTCGGAGGCCACCATGCGGACGGCCGGCATCTTCTGTGAGTGATTCCAGATGCCCGCACCGATATCCATCCACGTCTTATTCCGAAGGTTCATGGCCAGCGAGAGAGAATCCCGGTGGCAGAGGCCACAATTCGCATCGAACAGCGGCTTACCACTCTCAGGCCCGGGCAGAGAAAACTGACGGTTCGGAACCAGGTTCTGAATGCTTTGGACATACGCCGTGAGATCTACCAGGTCCCGGCCAGTCAGCGTTTTCCATTCGATCTTATTGCGGGCGAAGGCGTTCTTCATGGAGGAAGCGTGATTCCACAGTTGATAGACCAACGTCACCGGATCGTCCATTTGGGCCCAGTCCACTACCGAAGGACCGCGTCCTGTGGCAGCTCTCGATAGAGAGTGGCAACTGGTGCAGTGCTTGCTCTCAAGCACTTGTTTTCCGCGTCCGACTTCGGCCGGGGGCTCAAAGAACTGCAAAGAGTAGAAGTATGCGAATAGATCCCTCCATTCCGATTCAGTGGCGGCGGGGGCGGTGATACCGCGGGCTGAAAATTCGGCCCACATCGCAGGAGTATGATTCCACAACGCACTGGCGAGCGTGTGAGGACCGTAGGTCGGAGCCAGGCGTTCCCCCAAGTCGCGGGCGATCACGGGAGTCTCGTGTTCGAGGCCTTGTCCCCGAACGGCATGACACTGCTGACAGCCCTGCTGTTCAAGTACGAGAGCTCCATTTCGTGCATCGGCCGCCCAAATGTAACTCGATACCAGCAACACTATCCACCCGACGCTTCGAGTCATCAACCCTCTCTTTCGGCGAATGCCATCCTTTCAGGCACGTGCACTTTGGCGCCCACTGGGCTGACTCGCTAAGACACACGGCGGTTCTCGCCTTCTCGCAATGATCACAGCACCAAAAGATGTGGGTAGCTTCCAACGAACGATCATGCGGGCGCAGAGAGGTATCTGTCACGCTGACTAATCTCTCAATAGACGCGGGAGGCTACGGCTCGCGGGATAGCGCAGCTGCGGGATGACGTCTCCTCGAATTCCTGGCCTTTGGGAGATTCAGCACCTTCGCAAGGCGTTTGAGGCCGCTAGGGAGGGGGAAGTCATGGCACGAGCGGGACCGACGCCTAAGGGTAACGGGTGTGCGCTCCGTACAGTGCTTGTGACAAGTGCGCTTTGCGCCCCGCTTGTGACCTTCTCACCCGTCGTCAGAGATGTCTTTCACAAGGACGCTTAGCTTCCCCGTAAGTTCTTTAGGCTTTGGTGCTCTGCTTGACGCCATCTGGATGGAAGCAGGGTTGCAGACTCCGGTAACGAAGGGTAGGTTGTTGTCATGCTAGTGAGAGATTTGATGACTAGAAACGTAAGCTCCTGCCGCCCGGAAAACAATCTAGCGGAGTTAGCCGAAGTGATGTGGAAGAACAGATGCGGAGTCGTGCCGATTCTGGATGGCTCGGGAAGAGTGATGGGCATGATTACGGACCGAGATATTTGTATAGCCCTTGGAACAAGGAACATCCGCGCATCGGAGGTGCTTGCACGGGAAGTTTCACCTCCTGGGTACTTCAGCTGTAGTCCCGATATCGATGTGCGGAACGCCTTGAACACGATGGCCACCCAGGAAATCAGTCGGTTGCCTGTCGTTGATGAAACCGGCCGGCTGGTCGGGATCCTTTCGATTGACGACATCATCTTTCGGGCAGGTGGCGGACGTTCAAGCCTCAGCGACCGTGAAATCATCGATGCTCTGGCGGCGATGTGGGCGGATCGCGTTCACCAACCGGCAGAAGCAGCCGAAGAGAAAGGCGATTTGTCCTCGGAGGTCAGAATGCCGATGAACTACGAGCACTTAACTGGATTTCGCTAACCGAAATACACTGCAGCCTTACGGTGGCTTCGCAAATTCACACAACGCGAGTGCCCAATTTGGGCCGAAGCGCACCTGGAAGACAAGGGGGGGCCGATCCCACGTGCGGCATGTGATTTGCACGGTGGATTTCGACCCACAGAGCACCAAAGCACTCCAATGGCAGCGGACGTGCCAACCGTCGTGTTGTTCTGGTCCAGCGCGAGCGCGTGTCGCGGGGTTTGAGAATCATGTTCCGCGCTGAGCTTCGGCGCTGCGGGATTTCACGCAGGTCATGATTCTCGTAAAGGTTGTCAAGATCGCAAGTTCATAGCACGCAGGGTATTAGCGGTCGGCTCGCGGCGTGCTCTAGAACAGGTGATGAGGACGACATTCGCGGCCATCAACGAAACGCCAACAGCTCAACCGCTCCCCAGCATGCTAGAAAAAGACTTCAGCACGATAACCGTCCCGGAACCCGAGTCCCCCGTAGGACATTCCCGAAGAAGGCTTACGATTACAGCGGCGATTGTCGGAATCGTCGCAGTCGCGGCAATGCTTACGTGGAGACTTGCCAACCGGGGCGAAGCGCCGAAGTTCCATTTCACACAATTGCAGAGGGGAACGATTGAGTCTACGGTTTCGGCTACGGGTACGTGCAACGCGGTCGTTGACGTCCAAGTGGGAAGTCAGGTCTCCGGAAATATCAAAGCGCTCTATGCAGACTTCAACACTCGCGTGAAAGCCGGCCAGTTGGTTGCCTTGATCGATCCCGAAATGTTCGAAGCCAAGGTCAAACAAGCCGACGCGGCTTGGCGCAATTCTCAGGCCGCCTTCGAGAACGCCCGTGCTGCCGCGCAAAAAACGGAGGCGGATCTATCCAGTGCGCGAGCGGCGGAAGTTAATCAGGCAGCGGCGATCGCCAAGGCCAAGGTGGCTGTGTCCGACGCCAATGCGAAGCTTGCCAGGCGCAAGGAAATGTTCGCCGGCAAAATCATCTCAAAAGAAGACCTGGACACGGCGCAAGCCACCTATGACGAAGCCATCGCGGACCAGCAGGCAGCCGAAGCCCAACATGATGCCGCCGAACACAATATCCAGTCCGAAGAGGCTGCTGTCCGAGCCGCAAACAGCAATGTAACCATGTTCCAGGATGAAGTCGATCTCAACCTGGCTTCCCTGAATCAGAGTCGCATTGACTTGGCCCACACGCGCATCACCGCTCCTGTGGATGGAACCGTCGTGGCGCGGCGCATGGACGTGGGGCAAACTGTGGCTGCTTCCTTCCAGGCGCCGACTATCTTCGAAATCGCGCAAGACCTAACCAAAATGCAGGTGGACACCAACGTCGCCGAATCCGACGTGGGTCGCCTCGCGGTAGACCAGCAAGCCACATTCACGGTCGATGCGTATCCTGCCACCCTTTTCAAAGGCCGAGTCTCCCAGATTCGAAAGGCTCCGATCAACGTGCAGAACGTGATCACCTACGATGCCGTGATCGAAGTCGGGAACCCTGACTTGAAGCTGTTTCCAGGCATGACTGCAAATGTCACGATCCTCACGCAGCGCGCTGAAAATGTGTTGAGAGTGCCGAACGCCGCTCTGCGCTTCCGGCCTCCCGAATCCTTGATCGAAGCGGCCAGTCCCGTGACTAGAGCGCAGGTCGGCAACGCAGGAGTTGTCTACATCGCAGCGCCTAATGGAAAGGTGCGGGCCATTCCAGTGAAGCTAGGAATTACTGATGGCAATTTCACGGAGGTCGAAGACGGCGGCCTCAGCGCAAACCAGCAGGTGATCGACGGAATAAGCACAACCGCGCCGGCTTCTGCGCCCGCGTCCGCGGCGCCGTCCATTCCTAGGAGGTTTTGAGGTAGCCTCAATGCCTGCGCTCATCCAACTTCAGGGGGTGACCAAAGTCTATCGGACAAGCGATGTCGTTGTCCGGGCTTTGCGCGGCATTACGCTCACGATTGACCGAGGCGAATTTGTGGCGCTCATGGGACCCTCCGGCTCCGGAAAGTCGACATTCCTGAATGCCGTCGGCTGTCTTGATCGCCCCACCGCAGGACGGTATTTTCTGGATGGGCTCGATGTCTGCCACCTGACACGCAATCAGTTGGCGGCCCTTCGGAACAAGAAGATCGGATTTGTATTCCAGAATTTCAATCTGTTGCCGAGGACCACGGCGCTCGCCAATGTGGAGTTGCCCATGCTCTATTGGCGGGGGCCGGTGCTTAACCGGCGGCAGCGCGCCCTGGCCGCCCTCAAGATGATGGGCCTTGCGGAATACGCGGATCATCATCCCAACCAGCTCTCCGGCGGGCAGCAGCAGCGTGTTGCGATCGCTCGTGCACTGGTAAATCGTCCAGAAATCATCCTGGCCGACGAGCCGACTGGCGCGCTGGATTCCAGAACCAGCATCGAGATCATGGCGATCTTCCAACGGTTGAATCGCGAATCCGGAATCACCCTGGTGATGGTGACCCATGAGCCGGACATCGCCGCGCATGCGAGCCGCATCATCCGCTTCCGTGATGGCAGGATACTGGATGACCGCAGGATTGCTGTTCCGCGCAATGCCGACCGGGAACTGCTGGAAATGCCTTTGGTCGAAGACGCCAGCGACGAACAGGAAGTCGTAGCATTATGACGCCCATTGTCCCCAGCCTCGAGATCGCATACGGCGCTCTGCGGACAAATAAAGTTCGGGCTGCCCTTACGATGTTGGGAGTGATTATCGGCGTCGCCGCCGTGATCGCGACGATAGCGGTGGGTGCTGGCGCCACAGCGCGGATCCAACAACAAATCGCGAGCCTTGGAAGCAATCTGATCATGGTCCTTCCCGGCAGCATCACGACCTCCGGGATTCGGCTCGGAAGCGGTATTGCCTTAACCCTTACCGAAGACGACGCCCGAGCGATCGCGGCGCAATGTCCGGCCGTCGGTCTGGTGGCTCCAGTGGTCCGGCAGGGGCAGCAAGTTATCGGTGGGAATAATAACTGGGCTACTTCCATACAAGGTGTCACCCCCGAGTTTCTGACCATCCGCGCCCTCAGTATCGAGCGAGGTGTTGCGTTCACTTCCAAAGATCTGGAATCTGCCAATAAGGTTGTGCTGCTCGGCAGAACGGTAGCAGCTAACTTGTTCCCTGGAGAGGATCCCGTGGGTCAGATCGTGCGCATCCGCAACGTTCCTCTCACGGTGATCGGGCTGCTCGCAGCCAAGGGACAATCTCCGACCGGCCAGGATCAGGACGACGTGGTTCTGATACCGCTATCCACGGCCAAGAAGAGAGTACTGGGCGCCAGCCAGGCCAGTGCCGGCGCGGTGGGCACAGTTATGGTGCAAGCGACCGCGTCTTCCACGATTCAGGCAGCGCAAACCCAAGTTCGGGCTCTGCTGCGTCAGCGGCACCACTTACAAGCAGCTCAAGAGGACGATTTCACCATCCGCAATCTCGAGGAGGTGTTTGCCGCTCAGGAGTCCTCCGCCCGTGTCATGGCGTTGCTGCTGGCGGTCATTGCATCGGTTTCGTTGGTGGTCGGCGGCATCGGCATTATGAACATCATGCTGGTCTCCGTCACGGAACGTACCCACGAGATCGGCTTGCGTCAAGCTGTGGGCGCGTCCACAGGAGACATCCTTCTGCAGTTTCTGGTAGAAGCCGTAGCAATTTCGTTGGTGGGTGGAATTCTCGGGATCGGTGTGGGGGTAGTCACCTCGCTGATCATCTCCAGAGTCGCGCAGTGGTCGACAGTG
>JAICXC010000010.1 GCA_025980665.1 Bryobacteraceae bacterium | reverse complement strand
GTTTAGCTCGTTCCAGACGCCTCCTGACCCAGTGATCCCGCTCACCGGGCACGAACGGTTCACGCTGTTTGCCTCCAAAACCTTAACCAGGGTGCAGCCGTACGCCAGTTCAGTAATGTCCTCGGCCTTTCAGTTGATCAGCCCGAGCGACGTTTGGGGCCGCGGCGTGGACGGATTCACCGACCATATGATAGCCTCCTTCACTCAACGCGTGGTAACGTACGGTCTCCAGAGTGGAGCTGCGGCGGTGCTGCACGAAGATTTGCGATACAGGCCCTCTTACAGCCATAACGTATGGAGGCGAACCGGCCACGCGCTCTTGAGCACGGTGGTTCTCGAAAATCCTCGAGGCGACGATATCGCGTATGCCAACATTGTCGCCGCCATGGGCAGCGGGTTCGTCATCAATACCGTCCATCCGGGGCGAAATATTTCTAATCGTCCGGGGGCGTGGAACCTCGCCGGGCTAAATCTCTTAGGATTCGCCCAGGGCAATCTCTGGAGCGAGTTCAAACCGGACATCAAGCACCTGGTCCGGCACAAACTGCTGCATCGGAATTAACCCAGCGCAGTTGTGGAAAGCCGCCGACCGGTTTCCTTGCAAGCCGCCAAAATATCCGCCGCTAAAGCCTTTATCGCCGCCAGGTCCGATGGTTTGAAGCAGCAAACCGCCCCTAATGCGGCGATTCGAGCGCGTTCCGCTGGGCTCGCATCCGACGTGAGTATGAATACCTGGATGTGATTCAGAATCGGTTCTTCTCGGATTGCCGTGAGAACTTCGATTCCGTTGTACTTGGGCAGATGCAGGTCCAGCAGAATAATGCAGGGATCATTTTTGCGGCGGCCCAAGCGATGATCGTCAATAAAAGCCAATGCTGCCTCGCCGTCGGGAAGGACTTCGAAGTGATAAGGCTCCCCCAGATCATCCAGAGCGTAGCGTAGTAACTCCCGATCCGCCACGTTATCTTCGATCACAAGGATGCTTGGAATGCTCACCTTAAAAACTCCTTGGCTGAGACGTAATTTTCGATCATACCATCCCTTTCATTCGACTCCGATTTACAATGGAGAGCACTCAAGGGATGCGTGGAATTAGATGAAGATGGCGCGGAACATTTTCGGTGGACTGCTGGTGCTGTTCGGCGCCATCTGGTTTCTGCAGGGGATCAACATTCTTCCCGGCAGCTTCATGACCGGCGACATTCGCTGGGCTTTCTATGGCGGCGTTGCTATCGGCGCGGGAGCCCTGTTGCTGCTCACAACCAACCGCCGCCCGCGAAAAAAGTGAAGTGGTGGGCGCGCAGGGATTCGAACCCCGGACCCCCTCGGTGTAAACGAGGTGCTCTAACCAACTGAGCTACGCGCCCCTCTTGGTATTCTACCGGGTTAATTCAACGCGTTACTTTAGCTGCGCCGTTTTGACGCCGCTCTTGGCGTCCCCCCAGGCGATCCACGTATCGTTTCCCGCGCGCACGATCTTGGGATATCCCAGGCTCGTCCGCGGCCCTTCCGCGATCTTCAACACAGGTCCCGCGACACCTGCCGGCGATACCAAGCGAACCTGAGCGCTAGCCGAGTTGGCGCCTTCTTCGATCCAGGAAACAAACGCGCCCCCGTCGCTGCTGAGTGCCGTCGACGCATAACCCAGAGTGTCGCCGAGGTTTACTTTGGTCGGCTTTGAAAATGTGGTGCCGGCATCCGATGAAAACACTACTTGCACTCGCGGAGTATCGTTCGCTTCGGTATACCAGGCGATGGCGACCCGGTTGTCCTTGGCCGCGGCGGATGCGGCGTTCACCGGACACGCATTGATCTCCCATTTGTCTGCATACAGAATCTTCGATGCCGACCACTTCCCGCTCTCCAGGCGAAGCACGGCGATGTCGCGGATGTCCTTAGGAGTATGGTCGCGATAGGCCACCAGCAGACCTTTTGACGTGTTAACCACTGACGTGGGGCAGCACGAGCACGTATCTTTATCCAGCTCTTCCTCTTTGATCTCTTTTCCGTCCGCGCCCACCACCGTCCGCATCAGCGAAACCGGGCCGTCTTCGCCCTTCAGCGCCTGGAGCCAGAACAGAGAAGCCTCCTTGGGACCGCTTGCGGCGATGGAAACCAATCCATGCTGCACAGGGCTGCGGTCGTGGTGCGCGATCACTGGTGTCGTCCATTTAATGCCATCGGCGGAACTCGAGACATAGATGGTTTCTTCTTCGCTGGAATCCTTCCCTTTTTCGACCCATTGGGCGAGCAGCGTCCCGTCGCTCAGGCTGACCAGCCCGGGCACTTCTGCCGGATGACGCCAGAATGGACGGCCGGTCGCGATGGTGCGCGCTTCCGACCACGCAGCTCCCTTACGTGCGGCGTAACGTAACGTATACCCGCCGCCTTTCGTGGGTTCCACCCAGCTCAGAAGGGCGTTTCCGTCGGCCGCGACGGCCCAGTTTGGCTGGATGCTTCCAGCAACCGACGGGTTCGGCACGGCCACTGGTTTAAGCGCTTGCGCGAAGCTGCATACAGCCAAGGTGACAGGCAGCAGAATAAAAAAAATCTTCATGGGAGTCCCACTTGATTCTACCAATCGCTTTCATACTGCCAAAAGACGATGGCCCGCAGTATTGAGGAGTGATATATTTTGTGCAAGCGTCCTCCATGGCACGATGTGTCACTTGCGCTGCCGAAACCGAACTATACGTGAACGGTTCGCCCCTCTGCATTGCCTGTTCAGACAAAAACGAAGCACCTACCCGGAAACCGCCGCAATCCTCTGACGCGGGTCTCTCCGAAACGAATGCCGCCCTGAATGCGGCTCGCGACGCTTATAAACGCGCGTTACAGGCCCAAGCGGAAGCATCCCATCTCAAAGGCCCCGAAGGGATGACAGCGCTGTTTGACGCCAACCACCAGTTGGAATTGGCCGCTGCCAAGTACCAGGAGGTCCTTCGGGAATTCATTGCCAGAACAGGCATGCGCCGTCGTTCGGGTTAGAGCCGCAGTCAGCGTTCTCCAAGGACTTTGGCTCGGCCCGCCGGCGACAGTTCATCCAGCAACACCTTGAATACGCCGTTCGTCCATCCAAAACCCACTTCATTCGAACTGTATCCGTAGCGAACCTCGCCTCGGATATCAGCAGCTCGCCACTCCACGTCGTACTTCTCCAGAATCGTGCCGGTCTGGCGGAACTCGTGATGCGCCATGCTCAAGAACTTCTCCGCGATGCGGTCGGCATCATTGTTATATCCGTATCGCCGCAAACCCTCGACCGCGATCAGATGCAGGGGAGCCCACCCGAATGGCGCATCCCATTGGTCCCCGCTGTGATTCGTACTGGTCCGCAGCCCGCCCGGCCGTTCGAACTTTCCTAGCGACTCCCGCACGCGCGCCGCTTGACCCGCGCTCGCAATTCCCGCCCATAGAGGATAGAACGTCGTCAGGAACGGATACCGCCGGATCTGCTTTTGCTCGAAATTGTAATCGTAATATATTCCGTCGCGGGCGTCCCACATGAGCCGGTTAACTCGCTCGGCTCTCTCTTCCGCCCGCTTCCGCCAAGCCGGCGCTTCTGTCTCCCGGCCGACGATCTGTAAGATCTCCGCCATGTCCTTCTCCATCACATAGAGAAGCGAGTTCAAGCACACGGGATCATAGGCGACAATATCTGCGTTGAAAGGTCCGAACCTCGCGGAAGGATCGAAGCCCGATTCCCGCATCGACCGGTCGGCTTTGTAAAAGGCTGGTGTCAGCTCATTGCGCAGCCGATCGTAAAAACGCGACACATCGTATGCCTCTACAGGATGTGTCCGAAAGTACTCCCGAACCAAGTCATAGTGGGTATGGCCCGTATCGTTTATTTCCGAAGCCAACACTTCGGGCGACGGTCCCTCTCCCAGGTCCATGTATCGCGATAATCCCGTTTGCGGCGTCAGGTGGGGCTCGCGCATCCAGTAATCGTAGTATTTCGCGGCTGCGTCCACCGATTCTGCCAGCCATTTCCGATCCGCCGTTTTGCGGTAGACCTCGAGCAGCATCTCCGTCAGAAACGGGGGCTGCGACCGTGTCAGGTAATACGTGCGATTCGCATTGAGAATCTGGCCGTACTGCCGGATCTCGTAAACAAAATTGTCCGCCATATCTTTGGCCAGTTCGATCTCGCCGTCCCGCAGCAAGCCAAGCTGGATAAAGTAGCTATCCCATCCGTACATCTCATTAAATCTTCCACCCGGAACCACGTATGGCTTTGGCAGATACAGCAACCCTTGCTCCCGGATGCGCGTAAGATCTTCGGGCAGCCGGCGGATGTCGATTTGGGCGAAACCGCTGGCCGGCATTTGCATACGCAGTTCGCGCTCGATTCGTTCCAGGTTCTCGGTTCGCGCAACATAGACCGGCCAGCGCCCGCTGGGGCCCACGCGAAACTTCGGATCTACCGCCGCGGCTGCTAAATCTCTGTTCGATCGTGTAAGGACAGTCCAGGCGTGCATAATGTAATCGGCGATCGGCAGGCTTTGTGCCCCAGCCGATAGAGCCAGAAGAACAGCCGCAGCCGCCACCGGTGCTGGTTTATGGAACCTCGACAAAACCAGTCTCCATCCTGATAGTAATCTCACAACCTTTTCCAAAATGCATCAAACTACTAGGGGAGGCGCTCGTCTAGTCATCAAATGCGCCAGACTCTTTGGATCGCCGCAACGGTCTTCTTCTTGTCGCTGTCCGCTGTGGGACAGACCCCGGACCATTTAACGTTCGAAGTCGCTTCGGTGAAACGCACTCCTCCGCCGGAACCTGGCGCACGAGTATTCTACGGCCCGCCGCGGGGCGGTCCCGGAACCGCCGACCCCGCACAAATCACCTGGACCAACGCGGCCTTGAGAAACATTCTGATGACTGCCTATGATGTCCAGACCAATCAGGTCACTGCGCCGGACTGGCTTGGAACGGAGCGTTACGACATCATCGCTAAAGTTCCCACCGGAGCGACCAAGGCTCAAGTCAACGTGATGTGGCAGAACCTGTTGAAGGAACGCTTCGGCGTGGTGTTGCACCACGAATCGAAAGAGCTCCCGGTAGCGGAGCTAACGGTGGCGAAGGGCGGCTCCAAGCTAAAGGAGACCGGAGATCCCAATATTGAGCCGTTCACGCCGAATGCAGGACCGCTAAAAGTCGATACGAACGGCCTTCCGCAAATGAACGGGAGCGGTGCGATTGTCAGCATATTTCCTACCGCCAACGGCGCCAACGCGCGTATGGTCGCCAAGGCGCTGTCGCTACCGGACATCGCGAGCCGGCTGGCGGCAACGCTGCGCCGCCCGGTAATCGACAAGACGGGGCTCACCGGCAAGTACGATTTCATCCTCGAATTCACGCCGGACCTGTCCGGAATCCCGTTACCGCCCGCATTCTCCCCGCAGGACGGGAATGGGGCAAGCGATCCCGGCTCGGACATCGTTTCCGCCGTCGAAAAACAGCTCGGACTGAAGCTCACATCCACCAAGGGGAACCTTGACGTGATCGTGGTCGATCGCGCCGAAAAGATCCCGACGGAGAACTGACACGGCCGGTCAATAGGCCCAATACGGCCCCTTGCCCGCCGCCGAGCTTTGTCCTTCGATCCCGATAAAAACGTTGCGCCCGAAAAAGAAGGGCAGTCCCCAATCGAACGCGCCAGGGTTCGCTCCGCCTACATTGTTAAACGCGGTGTTTACCGAATTGTTAAAGAGAGACACGGCGTTCGCGATCGAGAAGGCGACATTTACCGACACCTGAGTGGTGGATGCGCTTGGATTCGGTCCGCTATTGATCGCCGTGAAGTTGGCCGTGGAGTCAGGGCAATAAAAGCCCACCGCTTGGCTGCCTGCGCTGCAATCGGGAAATCCCGTAGTCGCCGAGTCCAGGAAGAATAGCGCATTCGAGCCACTATCGATGAAGCTGTTGGAGTATTTCGTGCCGTTGAACGTGGTGGTGAAGTTGCCAAAACCGTCCGCCGCCTGAGCTTGCGCGCTACCAAGCGTATTGTCGGATTGCGTGCCGATGCCGAATAGCATCGAACCCTGCACGGATAGCGCGCCGCCGGCCGCGATCTGAGGAAGGACGATGAGCACGCCGTTATTATCTTGCGGAAACATCCATACAGGATTCTGCAGTTGTTCCGTGACGCTGACGGAGGCGATGGAACACCCCGACGACGCGCAACTAAAATAAATGGCGGGAGGGGAAGCCGTGGAAGCGCACGCTGGGCCGCAATCCTGCCGAAACAGACCGACGCCCAGAATGCCGTTAGCACCTAGATCGGACACGGTTTGCGCGGGCGTCCCGCCGGCAGTGCAATCCGCCGGAGGCGCCGGGAAATTCTCGGCTCCCACCACTTGGATCGGAATCGCAGAAGCCACTTCACCGGCCATCTTTATATCCGCCTTGGCAATTGGTCCCCATTGGTAGCTGTTGTCGGCGTATTGGACGCAGTTACCGATCGGCTGGCCGCTGGAATTCATGCTGTTTGGCAGAGCCAAGGCCAACTGCGACGCCACGATTCGCAAACCGCTGGAACCGGTGTCGACCGCGATGTGGTCGATGCTTTGGCAAGTGACCGTACCGGGGATGCAGATCGTCACAGTAGTGAAGAGAATATCCTCGTCACCGAGAGACTGGCCGTTGACCAAAGGACCCGCGTCCACGATCACAGGTTGAACATTATTCACGGGGGGCGGCGCGGAAGTGGTTTCGCTCGAACTACTGCTGTTTCCGTCACCGCAGGCGGCGAGACTCACCACCATCAGAGCGACTGTGGCGGCTGCGACGCCGCGCCTCACCGTACGACCTCTTGCGTTATGCCCGGCGGCAGCAGCGAATTAAGGTATGCGCGCCCCTGAAACGCTCGCATGTGTCCCGTGCTTTCCACAACCAGGTCACTGTTGCGGACCACAGCCGTCTTGCGCCGGCCCGCCCTGGGATGCACACTGTTCTTAAACTCCACGAAGCTCGATCCCAGCAACTGCGATAAATCCGGGAGTGTTGGCCCTTTCCAGGACACGCCAAACACCTTTCCGTCGAGCGACACGTACTCCTTTATCAAGGTGCCATCGCCGCGGCTGATTTCGTGTATGCGATAACCATGCTCCGGCACTATCCTTCGGCTCGCCTGGAACCTAACCTGGTCGTTTATCACCGATTCCTCGGAGCCGCCCAGCGCGGCGAATCCAGACAGTGCGGCGGCGAACAATACCGAGAACACTATCAGCGGCCTTTTCATCGTTTTACCCCTCAAACCCTATCGAGTTAGGGACGCGCGGCCAGCCAACTGCGTTACGGAATCCAGCGGACCAGGCTCCGTATCAATTTTCCGAGGGCTTAGCCGCCCGGTCGATGACGAAAATCTCCACCGGCGCTTTCTGTGGTTCGAGTTTCAATCCGAGCTGTTCCTGAAGCGCTGTGAATAAGGAGGGACTGGACGCGTCGGCGGGCGCCGGAGGCGGCGGCACGCCCGGCGGCGCCATCATCGCGAGCTGATTTTCGTCGGGCGTGTACTTCAGCGTGATATCGTATTTGCCGGTCAAACCGGTTTTATCGATCACCTTGCGGCCGACGGTTCGCGACAGCATCGGGGCGATGTCGCCGAGGGTCGCCGCAGTCGCGGTCAATATCGATGCTCCCCCCAAGACGTTGCCGCAGAACGGCGGCTGGCCCGTACCCGGAGGCCCCAGCGGCTTCGACGGATCGCGCGCGGCGCAACTGCCTTCGTTCGATTCGACCATCCCCGGACGCGGCTTATCGTCCTTGTTCGCCAGCACCAGTGCGTAAACGGGAAGCTCCTTGGTTTCTCGATGGAAGACGAGCTGAAAGCGGTCGGCCAGGAGATTTTTGAGCATCTCCTTCCACTCGTTCGGACCCACCGGCGAATCGGGCTTGGCTTCAATGTTGTAGCGCGCGGTCTCGATCCATCCCTGCCCGCCGAGAACTTGGAAATCCTCAAGGCCGTAAGCGATCTTGATCAGCAGTTTTAGAGTCACGTTGGCGGCGTTGATTCCGCCGCCCGGCATAGGACGAACGCCGAACATGAAGTGCTCGTCGGGAGCAGCGAGTTTAATCGAAGCAACTTCGAATTTGGGACCGATCGGCGCCGCCTGCGCGGCCGCGCCCTGACCGAACACGGCCAGTTGTGCGGAAATCAGTAAACTGGCGAGAATCGTGGTTCGCATCACCCGGATTCCTCTGCCCCAGTATATATTCTTGATCCCTTTGGTTTCAGTGAGTTCCTGAGTTCGTTTTGTCGCAATACCGCTCCTGGCGGGCCTCCGCGGAGGTTGTTTTAAGCGAGGGTGTATACTAAGTTCTAGGGACGAGCAGTGGCAGTGGGCGAAAGCCCACTTTTTTATTGCTCGGATTCCTTGCTTGAGTCGAGTGATGGGTCGGGAAGTGAAACATGGCGGACCGGGCGACCATCGTAGAAAAAGTGCGGGAAATAACCGAACGTGTCGGCGCCGATAAGGCGCTGGAAGTCGTCGATGTCCAGATGCTGGGCGGCGGCGGTACCAGGGTTCTGCGCATTTTCATCGACAAGCCGGAAGGTGTCACGCATGCCGATTGCGAGTACATCACGCAAAACGTGGGCACTATCCTGGACGTAGAAGATGTGATTCCAGGCGGACGATACACCATGGAAGTGAGCTCGCCCGGCGTCGAGCGTAAGCTGGCCAAGCCTCAGGAATTCGAGCGGTTTGTGGGCCACAAGGTGAAAATCGTCCTGCGCCAGCCGGTCGAAGACCAGAAGACCTGGATCGGCGCGCTGCGGAGTTTCGCCGAAGGAATCATCACACTCGAGCCTTCTCCTGGCAGGAGCGTCCAGTTCCCCTTGGAACTGGTGGAGAGGGCCAATCTCAAGTTCGAGTGGTAATCCCCCGAATCGGAGCAACTAACTGACATGACCAGCCTGGGCAATATTTATCAGTCCATCGAGATCCTGAGCAAGGAGAAAGGAATCGATCCGCAAATTATTCGGGATGCAGTAAAAGACGCCATGCTGGTGGCCGCTCGTAAACATTTCCACGCCAATGAAGAGTTAGTAGCGGAAATGGAAGACGGGACAGGAGCGATCCAGATTTACGGCGTGAAGAAAGTGACGGACCCTGTCACCGATCCGGATAAGGAAATCTCGCTCGACAACGCAAGGAAGCTCAATCCGGAAATCGAGGTCGGTGGGGAAATCCGCACTGCTAAGCCGTTGGACGCTCTGGGCCGTATCTCCGCCCAAACCTTCAAACAGGTTATTTTGCAAAAGGTGCGCGAAGCCGAGCGCGAAAATATTTATTCCGAATTCTCCGGCAGGGTTGGGGAGCTAGTGACGTGCGTAGTAAAGCGCCTGGAAGGTCCCGATCTGGTGGCTGACCTGGGCAAGACCGAAGCGCGGATTCTCAAGAAAGAACAGTCGCGCCTGGAAAGCTTCAGTGTGGGCGATCGCATTCGATGCGTGATCCGCAGTGTGGAAAAGGCCGGTAAGAATGCGGGCGTGATCGTATCGCGCGCGGCGCCGGAATTGGTCATGCGCCTGTTCGAGCAGGAAGTTCCCGAGATTTACGACAACACGGTGGTCATCAAAGGCTGCGCCCGGGAAGCGGGGGAGCGGACCAAGATCGCCGTATCCAGCCGGGATCGCGACGTCGACAGCGTCGGCGCCTGCGTCGGCATGAAGGGCATGCGCGTGCAATCAATTATTCGCGAATTGCGCGGAGAGAAGATCGACATCATCGAATACAATGACGATCCCGTGGTCTTCGCCACTCATGCGCTGAGCCCGGCTAAGATTTCGCGGGTTTCGATTCTGGACCCGGTGGGCAAGCACATGGAAGTGATTGTCGATGATAGCCAGTTGTCGCTGGCCATCGGCAAGAAAGGCCAGAACGTGCGCCTTGCGGCCAAGCTTCTGGGCTGGCGGATCGATATCAAGAGCGAGGAAGAGAAGCGTCAGGAAGTGGAATCGCAGATGGAAGCGCTGGTGGTTCCAGGCGCTCCGGTTTCTGTTCTAGCCGATCACGGGATCCCCGATACCTTGATCGAGAAGCTGATGGAAGCGGGCGTAGCCACCGTCGAAATGCTGGGTGGAATGACTCCTGAGCAACTGGAAGAAATCCCCGGCATAGGCGTCGAGATGGTGGAAAAAATCCAATCGGCCGTGGTGAGCTATTACGGCCAGTTTGAATCGGGTGGCGAGGGAGAAAATGCACCCGCGGAGCCGGCGCCGGCCGCGGAAAGCGGACTCGCCGAAGAGAAGCAAGCGGAAGCGGCGCAAGAGCAATCTGTTACGATAGACATTACAGAGGCTCCGGCTGGCGCGGGGGCTCTGGATAAGGAGCAGGGTTTAATCTGACAACCCCGGTGTCGGAATTGGACGGCGGGGCAAACAGTATGGTCAAAATTCGAATTAACGAGCTGGCGCGCGAGCTCGAGGTGAAACCGAACGTGATCCTCGACATGCTCCCCGGGCTGGGCGTCACTGAAAAGAAAACCCACTCCAGCTCGGTCGATGAACCTGTCGCCATAGAGATCAAGCGCCGGCTGGCCGAGGAAGCGAACGGATCGTCTCGCTCCGCAGCGGTTGAAAAGGAAACTGCAGTTGAGCGTGTGCCTGAAGCTCCCGCTGAGCCTTCGCGCCCGCCCTCGGCTCCTAAGCATGAAGCGGTAGCAGAAACTCCGCAACCGGCAGCTCGTGAGGTTCACGCCGAGGCTGCTCCGCCTCCGGCTCCACGATCGGCTCCGCTGCGCCCGCCGCTTGCTTCGGGACAGCCAGGACACACTCCTGGGCATGTCTCAGAACGGCCGATCGCGCCCCCCGTCGCCCCGCGTGGCATTCCGATTCCGGCCCGGCCTTCTCCACCGGCCCCCAGACCAGGACAGATTCTTTCGGGTCCGCGTCAGCCCTTGCCGGGCGCGTCGTCCGAACCTCGGCCCTCCATGCCTCCTCCGGGGCATCCGGCCCCACCTACGCAGGCTAGTGCGGGAACGATTCCCAGCATGCCGGCGCCCCCCCGTCCCATGCCTCGGCCCGCTGCTCCTCCGTCGGCGACCATCCTGCCGGGAGCTCCCATGGGCGGTGGTAGTCCGCTGCGTCCGCCAGCCAAACCGAATCTTGCTGGGCAGCCGGCTGCGCGCCCAATTGTTCCGCCGCGCCCGGACTTAGTCGCGAAACTGACACGCCCGCCCGGTGCAGCGATGCCGGGAGCGCCTCGTCCGGGAATGCCGACGCGCCCCGCGAGTCCGGTTCCCGGCCAGCCGATTTATCGTGGTCCCATTCGTCCGGGTCAGCCGATGATGCGCGCCCCGGGCCAAGGTCCCGGAGGTTACCAAGGAGGAGGCCCCGGCGGCCCCGGTGGCCTGCGTGGGCGCGGCCGTCCGATGCATCCGACTTCGCCCCTGCGCGCGGAACCTGCTCCGCTGCCAGCCGATCCAGGGCGTCGCCATGCCATTAAGCCCGGATCTCGCGACCGCCGGCGCGATGCAGATCCGGAAGAGGGTCGTATCCGCCAGGTTTCGCGCAAGCAGCAGGCCTTTGAGCCGCCGCCCATCGATCGCGAAATCACTATCGCGGAAGGCATCACCGTAAAAGAACTTTCGGAAAAGCTCGGGATTAAGGGCAACGTGGTGGTGAAGCGCCTCTTCGATAAGAAGATTTTCGCCACCATCAATCAGACATTGGACGTCAAGCTGGCCGAGGAACTGGCGCGTGATTTCGGAGCTTCCACCAACAAGGTGAGCTACGAAGAAGAGGCCACACACGAGATCCAGCAGGCGGAAATCGACGAGGACCGTGTAAGGCGCGCTCCCGTGGTCACCGTTATGGGCCACGTCGATCACGGCAAGACATCGCTGCTCGATGCCATCCGGCTGGCGCATGTGGCCGACAAAGAAGCCGGCGGAATTACCCAGCATATCGGGGCTTATCGCGTCGAGAAAAACGGCCGCAAGATTGTGTTCATTGACACGCCGGGCCATGAAGCGTTCACTCGCATGCGCGCCCGCGGAGCCAAAGTCACCGACATCGTGGTACTCGTGGTGGCGGCCGACGACGGCGTGATGCCGCAGACGGTCGAAGCGATCGACCATGCGAAGGCAGCCAAAGTGCCGATCGTGGTGGCGATCAACAAGATGGATAAGGGTGATGCGCAGCCGGAGCGCATCAAGCAACAGCTCGCCGATCGTGGCCTGCTGGCCGAAGATTGGGGCGGGGATGTTGTCATGGTTCCGGTTTCCGCCAGGACTAAAGTAGGTATCGACCTGCTGCTCGAGATGATCCTGCTTTCGGCCGACCTTCTCGACCTCAAGGCCAGTCCGGCGCGCCCTGCCATGGGCAATGTGCTCGAAGCCAAGCTCGATCGCGCGCGCGGTCCAGTGGCCACCGTTCTGGTGCAGAACGGCACCTTGCGTGTAGGCGACCATTTCATCTGCGGATCGGTATTCGGAAAAGTCCGCGCGATGTTCGACGATCGTGGAGAGCCGGTTCGCGAAGCCGAGCCATCCACGCCGGTCGAAGTATTGGGCCTGGAGTCTGTTCCGGACGTAGGCGAGACGTTCCAAGCGGTTACCGACACGGCCAAGGCCAAGCAGATCGTGATGTATCGCGAGGTGAAGGCGCGCGAAGTATCCATGTCGCGCAACACCCGCCTGACGCTGGATCAACTGCATGATCAGTTGAAGGCCGGCGAAGTCAAGGATCTCAACATCATCCTCAAGACCGACGTGGGCGGCACGGCCGAGGTGCTCTCAGATACCTTGCAGAAGCTCTCCAACGACAAAATCAAGATCCGCGTGCTGCGTGCGGCGGTAGGCGCGATCACCGAGAGCGATGTCCTGCTGGCGACAACCTCCGCGGCGATCATCATCGGCTTCAACGTCCGGCCGGAGCGCAATGCGCAGGCTCTGGCCGAGCAAGAGAAGGTCGATATCCGGAACCACACCATCATCTATGAACTGGTAGATGAGATGAAGCGCGCCATGACCGGGCTGCTGGATCCTGTGTTCAAGGAAGTTTACAAGGGCCGGGCGCTGGTTCGCGAGGTGTTCCGCATCAGCAAGGTGGGTGCCGTGGCTGGCTGCGTGGTGAATGACGGCGTCATCGGCCGCAATAACGAAATACGGCTGCTGCGCGACAGCAAAATCGTCCACACCGGGAAGATTCTTTCGCTCAAGCGCTTCAAGAACGACGCCAGCGAGGTCAAGGCCGGCTTCGAGTGCGGTATCTCGATCGCCAACTATAACGACCTCAAGCCTGGCGACGTGATCGAGGCGTTCGCCACCGAGCGCGACGAGACCGCTGCCGTAGCCTAACGTGCCTGCGGTAGGCGTTATCACTTTTGAGCTGCGCCTGGAAGGGTCGCACTCTCTCAAAGACAAAAGGCACTTTGTAAAAGGGCTGAAAGATCGTCTGCGATCTCGATGCAATGTGGCTGTGGCTGAGATCGATTACCAGGACTCCTGGCAGCACGCTTTGGTGGCGGCGGTGACCGTATCTCCCGACAAGCCGTACGCGGAGAAGATCCTGCAAAGTGCGGAGCGCGAGGCTGCCGCGCTGTTAGGTCCGATACTCGTGGATGTTACGGTCGAGTGGCTGGCGTAGGTGCCCGCAGCCCTAAACAGCGCCTTAATAAAGTAAGCCGGGATGCCATCCGTTAAGCTCGTTGCCTATATGGGCAAAAACCGCGTACAAGCTGTGATGGCCGCGGGCGCCTGTTTGAAATCGCAAAGCTGATTCCGGGCTTCTAGTTCTTCGGGGCCTTCGACAGCGTGCGTCGGATGAGCGTGCGTGATGGCATGAGCGGAGGATGAATCAGGCGGACCGAATCGATTGGGCTAAAGCCAGCCTTCCCTCCAGAGCTTTCATATTAATGCGCCAAATTCCCTGATCACGGGCTAAGCAAGCGAGACCCTGAATCGCGTATCCATACAGGCCTTGGCCGTGGAACGCCCGAGCGGCTTCGACCCCGGAAATCTCCGCTTCACCATCCTCCAATTCCAGGACCGCCAGTGTCTCGGCAGCATGGTAGTTCGCGGTTTTGACACCAACATAGCGCGGAATCGCGGCGCGTCCGATCGAGAACACGCGCCGACCACGACGCGCATCAGCTCCAGCGACATGGCAGCAGACGACCTGACAGTTAAACGGTGGTCGGTTCTGCCCTACGATCCGACATTAGCCCGGGGGAAGCGATCTCACGGATTCGAAACGCAGCCCGACGCCCGTCGTAGCCGATACATTCCGCTTTAATGGAGAACGCGGCGCGTGTCCTCCGCCATGCCAGCCACTCATGCTCTGCAAACTTTGGGTAATTCCAGTACTCATCGAACAAGACGACCGTACCTGCCCGGCAATATCGAATCGCGTGCTGAAAGACCGTCGCCGTAGATGAGTAAAGGTCGCAGTCAATGTGCAAAATGGCGATGTTACCGTGCCAATCGTCGAAGAAACGCGGCGCCGACTCGTTATACCAGCCCTTGATCAGATGTCCATTTGGATTCTTAAACTCCGGTGGCGTCGCCCTGAAGGCCCCTTTTGGCCGGGTCCACCACTTCTCTGGGAGTCCCTCCCACGAATCGAAACCGTAAACCTGGCGATCCGGGCATCGGTCCAGGAATGTGAGGAAGGAGTCCCCCGAGGCCACACCGAATTCGAAGACATCCCCTGGTGCGGACGCCGCGCTTTCCAGCACGACATCAAGTAGGCGCCCCCTGCTTTCGCTCGTTGATTCGGACGCTCCGGCACAGCAGTTTTTCCCGTCGGCGAGTTCCTCGTTCTTCACCAGAAGGGCATGCGCCTTCCACCCAAAGGCTTCGGCCAATCCGGATGGAGAATCCTTGTCCGGCTGCACCTCCTGTAGCAAACACCGGACGATAGTCGGATATACGAGGTGTACAACCAGACTGCGCACCAACCGTGTGTCCGCTATGCGCGCCGCGAGCCCCTTCAACCGCTTGATCATTACGTTCTGCTAACCTTCCCGCGGTTCTCTGCCAAGCTAAGGCTAGTCGAAACCTGCGTCACGCAGCCGGAGATTACCTCATAACAGCGGAGGAGGGCGTTGTCGTCTTCATTGTATGGATCAGGTATCTCGTCCGCAACCTGCCGTTGCGGCGCGAAACTGCCTAGCAGCAGCGTTTTTTGGCATGCTTGCGGGAAGCGGCGCAGGAGTCGCGCTTCGTTGACTCCGTCCATGACGAAAATCACGTCGGCGTCATCGATCATCGCGGTGGTCAGAGGGCTGGCCATGTGGTCTGCAAGGGAGACGCCGAACTCCCTAGCGATGCGAATCGCTCGCGCGTCCGCTCCGCGGCCCGGCTGCGCGTTCAAACCAGCAGACACAGATCGAAAGCCTGCCCGTGCCAACAGCGCCGAGGCGAAGGGGCTTCGAATGATGTTCCCGTGGCAGACGCACAAGACCAACTGGACCTTCACGGGCAATCGCGGCCGATTGGTCACAGCTATCCGGCGGAGTTGACGCCGCGCGTAGATCTCTTTGGTTCCCTTCTCCAGCGAACGCCATATCCGCAGAAAGGAGACGATCGTTTTCGGCAGGACGCTGCTAATGAGCGCCTTCACCGGTTGACGGGCCAGCCGCTTTCCGGTCGATAACAGTTCGGATATCGCGGGTCGCGGGTCGTCCCAAGCCCAGAGCATGTCGCGCGTGCCTGGAAAGAAGACCTTCACCGCCAGGAAGAACTCTCGAAAAGTGGATGGCCTCGGCATTCCGTCGGTGCGAGGGTTCACGAACAGATCGTAAAGGCGCAGCATGACGCCGGCGGTCCATCGGGCTCGGACTCCGGGCTGGTAATTGGCTTGCGGCACATCCTGTCCGTGTGCCAGCTGCCAGGCGGCAAATGGATAGTCAATTCCGGCCGCGGCCGATAGGCCGATGGAGCCCCAGACGCGCCCATTTACTTCCATCAGCGTGGCACGTCTGGAATCACGGTCATACCGGTACTCCACCATAGCCAGTCCTTCCCAACCGATTTCACGCAGTAGTGTGATGGATTTCTCCACCAGTTCCGGGTACAACTCCTCACTTCTTGCTACCACGCTTACGCCGCCGGTGCTGGGATACTCCTGGATTCGCCGGTGGGCGAACAGAATCTTTGGGCAACCACCCGCCATTAGAACTTCGATGCCAACCCCCTCACCGGGTTCGTATTCCTGGAGTATGTGCTTCCGGCCGAAATCGGAGTCCAGCAGGAACTCCCGCTCGAGTTCGACCCATTCGCGGTAGTACCGGAGCTTAAAGGATACAACCGCCTGCTTGTGGGCTGGCTTCGCGATTAAGGGGAACCGCAAGCTCCCGCGTTCCTCGTGAAGGTGGGCAAGCGATTCGATTCTGTAAGTACGGGGGACCTCAATGCCGCAGCGGATAGCAGCATCAATTGTGCGGTTTTTGTCTAGAACCGTCAGGATGGTCTGGGCATCGGGGCATGCCAGCTTGATCGACGGGCTCAACTGGGCGTAGTGATGCGCCACAAAAAGCAGACTCGAGTCGCTGGTCGGCAGGAGCCAGTCCGCCCCCTCGGTGTCAATGATCCTCAGCAAGCGATCGATTGGGCTCTCGGCCTGGTCTTCAACCATCAGCCGGTGAAATCGCTCTATCGCTCGTGATTGGAGAGGCGGCGAGTCCGTTTCGAGCGTGGCGACCGACACGGGTATTCCTCGCCGCCATAGAGAGCGGGCTACCGGAACCACGATGCGAGGCTCATCTCCCAACAAGAGGGCGGGTCTCATGTGCTCCCATGCGTGTCCCGAGGTTCGCTGTCCGGCGTCGACCGGCGGAATTTCCGGGAACTCTTCCTGGCGAGCTCGACCAGGGTAATGATGTTGCGTCGCCATGTCGGGCCGACGTAACAAGCCGCCGCCGGCAGTACGAGCCTCTCCGGACCAAAGCCGAGTTTGAATCTGGCGAGCGAAGAGCCTTCCGCGGCACCGCCCAGGTTGAACGTTTCCCGGCATTCGTCCTTGAGAATTCTGGTGATTCCATGCATCAGGAAGTGTGATGCACCCATTTCCATGCCGTCCGGACTGCTGCCCGCCGAGTGATAGTACCCAGTGCGCGGCGAAAGCAACACGAGAACCGACGAGAGCACATTCGTTCCTGAAACCGCCTGAAATAACTCAGCGGCTCCGTTCTCCATGAGCGCGCGGTAGGATATGCTATCCGTGCTCATGGAAACCGACTCGCCCCGTGCGGTCCGCCTCGCAGCGGAGTGGCTCATTAAGGCCGTATGATCGGATAGCCACTCCGGCCTTTCGCGGGTGCGCCGGATCGTCACTCCAGCCTTCTGGGCTTTCTTCACATTTCGTTTGTGATTGGAGCCAAGCAGCGACGGCAGATCGGTGTCCGTCAACCGCAGGACAAACTCTTGTCGCATGTTTCGCGAAAGCTCCCCCCGCAGGGTTGGGAGTTCAAATGGTGTCGAGCCGAAACTGTCCGCGATGAGATCCGTAACTCCGGCCCGTTCGCACAAACGGTCCACAACTTCCCAGAAGCGGAGGTCCCGCGCGATCGCCGGCGAGGAGGGGAACTCGAGTTCTACCGACAGCCTCCCCTTCCTGATGCAACCGAGCGCTGCGTCCCATATGGATGGTTTCGACTGGAGCCCGACGATCCAGACCTCCCGTCCGAGGGCCTGCATCGCTTTCGCGTATTCTACTGTGCAGAACGGGTTCGCCTCCCCGAGTCGGTTCAGCAGCTCCTCGTGGTCGCGATCGCCACGAACGAATTCTGCCAGCATTTGATCACTATTCATGCTGCGGCGAAAGGACGTTCCCTGCGCGCCCGGCCTTGTCCTCAGCCACAAGATAGTCCGCCACGGAATCCGCAAAGAACTTAGTCGCCCAGTTCAGGACGCACCATTGCCCGTATTGGCCCCCAAACGGATAGGAGCCTCGAATCCCGCCGTCGACGCCGGGGATATTAGGCGTCAGTTCCTGGGTGAAGCATACGAATCCCAGAAGGTTGCGGCCTGCCTGGAAGTATTCGCGTTTTCCGGTTTGCAGATACATGCGCAGGAATACACCGGCGATCTGGGACGATCCCGTAAGGCACACAAAGTCTACGGCCGGCGTCCAGTCCTTGCGGAGCCGGCCTGACAAGTACCCATTCGATTGAATCAACGGCAGAATCGCACGCAACGTTCGCTCGACCGCATCTATACAGTCCTGCCGGCCGAGGCGGACGCCAATTCCGTGCAATCCCTCCAGAACGTATCCGATAGTATGAGTGAGCGGCTGATCGTGAAAATCGAGATCGTTTTCCGCGAACCAGCCATTCGGCTGTTGTGTGCTCAACGCGTAATCTGCTGTATTTGAGGCGGCATCGCGATACTTTTGCTCGCGCACCAGATCCCCGAGTTCCGCAAGCGCAAGGCCTGTGCGAGCTTCGTATGCCTTTGCCCCTGGTTCGCAGAAATGAGAGTGCCCACGAACGAACCGGCCGGTCTCATCTAGACATTCGAGGAGCCAGTCTCCCGCGCGGATTGCCGCCGTCCGTATGCGCTCATCGTGGAAGCGCTCGAACGCTGAGACGAATCCAAATAGAACCTGTCCCGTAACGAAGGTGCTGGATGCCACCGGCTGTGAGCCGTAGATCCCTCCCTGGATCCCGCCATCCGCCAGTTGAATAGACATCTCCCATTCCGTCATGCGCCGGGCTCTTTCAAGCGCGTCTTTATCCCCCGTTACGTCCGCATAGCGGAGCATCGTCGGGATAATGTAACCCGTCGTCTCCGGATACGGGCCGATCCACCCCATGGGGTACGTCGTGCGGACCGGACGCCGCGTTCGATAACCCCAAGCGACCCCACCGGTGTTACTAACGTCCTGGGCTCTGGCAATCCATGCGACGGCGGCGTCCAGATGCCGGCGAGCGGGGAAAGGCATCGTTTGCGGAAGTCGTCGCTCTAATCGAGCTACAGCTAATGCAGCTCTTGATTCTTTGCTATACGCGTTGACGAACTCAAGGGCGGCCCGGGCAGCAGCTTTGGCATTTGCAACAAGCATCCGTATTATTCGACTTTCGACTCAGGTGATGAGCTATCCCTGTGTCGTTCCGCGATGACGTTCTCCATAATACTACCGGGATACCGTTGGATTGTATGATTCGTGAACGCTCACGGCAGCAAAAACGAAAGTAATCATTCTACGGAGTAACCGCGATTGGTAGACGAGTGACCACAATTGGGCCCCACAGCGCCTACTACGCGAAGGGGGATGACTTCGCGCGTTACTTCGGCAGCGACCCCAGCCGCAAGTAGGGCTTCAGGGTCTTCCAGCCCCCGGGGAACTTCTTCTTGGCCTCGTCGTCCGGCCACGCCGAGGGAACAACCACGTCTTCGCCGGGTTTCCAGTTCACCGGCGTCGATACGCCCATTTTGCTGGTGAGCTGCATCGAGTCCAGGGCGCGCACGATTTCGTCGAAATTGCGCCCGGTACTCATGGGATAGGCCAGCATCAGCTTGATCTTCTTATCCGGCCCGATCACGTATACCGTACGCACGGTGGCATTGTTGGCTGGCGTGCGGCCATCCGACGTCTCGCCGGCATCGGCCGGAAGCATGTCGTAGAGCTTGGCGATCTTTAACTGCGGATCGCCGATCATCGGATAGTTTACTTTGTGGCCCTGCGTCTCTTCGATATCGGCGGCCCATTTGCCATGACTGTCGACGGGATCGACACTGAGCCCGATGATCTTGGTATTGCGCTTCTTAAAGTCAGGCTCGAGCCCTGCCATGTAGCCTAGCTCGGTTGTGCATACGGGAGTAAAGTCTTTGGGGTGCGAAAACAGAATGGCCCAGCCGTCTCCAATCCATTCGTGAAACTTGATCGGGCCCTGGGTAGTTTCGGCCGTAAAATCGGGAGCTACGTCGTTAATGCGCAAAGACATGTCTTCCTCCTGTTTTCGTTTAAGCCAGATCGAACTTCTCGTGGTGCAATTGCGAGTCGCTCTTAATGAGCACGGGACGCCGCAGCACCTCTTCCAGTTCTTCCAGATACTTATTTTGATGCGATTTCAGCACTTTGGCTACATCGGCGTGAACGCGCAGAACAACTTCTTTACCTTCAACGCTCGATGCCATCTTGCGGGCCTCCGCCAGGATCTCGCTCACGACCGTCTGGACGCTCTTGATATAACCAGCTCCATCGCAGTGGGGGCAAGGCGAGCACAGGGTTCGCTCGAGTGACTGCTTCACGCGCTTACGGGTGATCGCCACCAGCCCGAAGTCATTGAACTGAAGAATCTTGTAAGGAGCCCGATCCGCACGCATGGCTTCTTCGAGCGCCTGCATCACTTTTTGGCGGTTCTTGCGTTCGTCCATGTCGATGAAGTCGATGACGATGATGCCGCCCAAGTCGCGCAGGCGAACCTGCCGGACGATTTCCTTGATCGCCTCGGTATTGGTTTTGACGATGGTATCTTCCAGGCGATTGGATTTGCCCACGAATTTGCCGGTGTTGACGTCGATCGCCACTAGCGCTTCAGTCTGGTTGATCACGATATAGCCGCCGGACTTGAGCCACACCTTGGGACGCAGGGCCTTTTCGAGCTCGTTGGTCACGCCAAAGGCGTCGAAGATGGGCGCCTCGCGCGTGTACATCTTCACTTTGCCGACAAGCGCGGGCTGGAAGCGCTCGACGAAGCGGAGAACGCTCTCATAGGCTTCTTCGTTGTCGATCCAGATGGCCTTGAAGCTGTCGCCCAGCTGGTCGCGCAGGATACGCTGTACGATGTCGAGGTCGTGATGCAGCAGTGCCGGTGCAGGCTTCTTTTCGGCCTTATTGCGAATGTCGGCCCACAGGTTATAGAGGAACTCCATGTCCCCCGCGATCTCTTCTTCGCTGCGGCCCTCGGCTGCGGTGCGGGTGATGAATCCGCCAATGGGACCGGGACGCTTGCCTTGCAGAATGCGTTTAAGCCGGAAGCGCTCTTCGTCGCTGGCGATTTTGCGGGAGACGCCCATGTGCTCGAGCGTCGGCATGTAAACCACGAACCGTCCCGGCAGAGCGATATGCGAGGTAATGCGCGCACCCTTCTGGCCCAGGGGCTCCTTGGCGATCTGGACGATGATCTCCTGGCCTTCTTTGAGCAGGTCGGCGATCGAAATCTGCTGCACTTGCGCGGATAGAATACGCTCGCGTCCGTGAGGCCGGTCGCCTTCGGGACGGGGACCTCGTTCCCGTTGTTCGGGACCCTGTTCCCGCGGGGGACGCGCGGCTTGTTCCGCCGTGCTTTGTTCACGCGGACCTTGCTCCCGAGGACCGCGATTGTCGGGCCGGTCCCCACCGCGGCCGCCACGGCGGCGATTACGGCGGGACACGCGATGCGGAAAGCGCCCGCCGCGTTCGCGAACTTCCGCGGTACCACTGACCGGCTCAGTCGTGGCGCCGGCTTCTCCGGCTAAACCAGCGGCAGGAGCATCGGGCTCGCCTTCGAGATCGGCCTCCATATCGGCGGGAACGGTTTCTTCGTCGTCGCTATCTTCCGCGGTGGCTTCGCCCAGGATCATCGCCTGGATATCGAGGTCTTCGTCCTCGTCGAGCATGGGCGCGGTTATGGGGCCGGACTGGGCGGCGTCTTCCAAGTCTTCCGCTTCCTGCGCGCTGACGGCTTCTTCTGACAGAAGCGGCAACGGCGGCGGTTCCACCGGAACAGCATCGGAAGAGAGCGAGCCATCCGGAGCCGAGTGCGCGGGAGCGTCGGGAAGCGCGTTCTCAGGTGGATAGTGAATCGGCTCCTCGAATACCTTCTGTTCTATCTGAACGTCCAGCTCTTCCCCGTTCAATTCTTCTTGAATCGGTAGCGGCGGTGGCACCGATTCCGGCCTTGTAAAGTGTTCGACCGGCGCTGTCTGCGAGCCGCCCCGATACTTGGCTAGAGACTCTCCCGGCAGAATCAGCGGAGTTTCGGCTCGCGATTGCCCCTGACTTGAAGGGGCAGTAACGGCGGGCTCGGTCTCCACAGGCTCGGCGGCAACGGGAGCAACGGCGGGCCCGACCTCGGCATATTTCGACTCTGGGAATCCTCGTCCGCGATTGCGGCGGCGGCGTGAGCGGCGTCCTCGCCTGTCGCGGTCCTCGGCTCCCCGGTCGGCGGGCCGGTCCCCCGCGCGATCTTGGGCGGGCAATGTCCCGGCTGCTTCTGGTGCAGCAGCGGGAGGCTCGATCTCGGACACGGGAGCTTCGGGAGCCGGGAGGCTTGTGGTCGAAACGGCAGCCGGGGGTTCCTGCGGAGGACGCATCGCGGGACGACGGTGGTCTCGCTCCCGATCGCGGTCTCTACCCCGATCTCGATCGCGATTGTTCTCGCGGCTCTCGCGAGGAGGGCGTTCGTCGCCGGTGACCCGATCGATATCCTCATGCTCTTCTTCGAGGAAATCCGATACGTACAGGAACGTATCGCGCTCCAGGCCCAGATCGACGAAGGCCGACTGCATGCCTGGAAGCACGCGGGTCACGCGGCCCTTGTGGATACTCCCGGCGAGCGAGTATTCGTTGGCTCGCTGGAAGTAAACCTCCACCAACTGATCGTCTTCGAGCAGCGCCACTCTGGTTTCGTGCCGATTGGACGAAATCACCAGTTCTTTGCTCATCCTCAGCCTCCCTCCCGCGGCTTTTCCGCGGGGTGCTACACGACCCGGCTAAGGGTGGGACAGTACTGAGGCGATTCGGAGTATGCGGCTGTCTCGTCACACGAAGTGGAGTCCGAACTCGAACACTCCCGACTCGACCAACCCAAACAAAGCTGCCGGAAAAAGGGGCATTGCAACAACCCCATCGCATTTCCCGAAAACTCTTAAAATCTTCTACCGAAAGACGCCTTCCGTCCCCACGCCTACACAACACGCAGGTCCGTACGTTAATCTAATCGCGCACAACGCCACGGCCCAAAGGGCGCCCCGGCTGTGCGCTATAACCAAACTCAACTCGTAAACCGCCGGAGCCGGACATTGTTTACCAGCCCCAGCATCATAAAAATCGAAAACAGATTCGAGCCGCCGTAACTCATCAGCGGCAAGGGAATCCCCGTCACTGGCATATTGCCAACTACCATGCCCACATTGATCAGCAAATGAAACAACAACATGGTCGCCACGCCCATGCAGATATACATGCCTGCGCGATCCGGAGCCATTTGAGCATTCTGCACGATCTGCATCAGCAATAAGAAATAAAGCCCGAGCACTACGACTACAACTACGAACCCGTGTTCCTCGGCAAAGGCCGAGAAAATGAAATCGGTGTGCGGAACCGGCAGGAACCCGCCCTGAGTTTGGGTGCCGTGCGTGACACCTCGGCCCCACAGGCCGCCGTCCCCGACCGCGATCTTCGACTGGATCACTTGATAGCCGCGTCCCTTCGGATCCTGGGAGGGATCGACGAACGAAATCAGCCGCGCTTTCTGATAATCCTGCAGAAAGTGATAACCGACGGTGATCGTCAGCCCGCCCGCCACGGCTATTGCCGCCAGATAATGCCATCGAATGCCTGCCAACAGAATCCCGACGCCCAGAACCGGCAGGTACGTCAGCGACGTGCCCAAGTCTGGCTGAGCCATCACCAGCGCCGTCGGAATTCCGACTAATACTCCTAGTTTCAACAGGTCACGCAGTCCCACCTCGTCGCGTTTCAGCTCCGAGAGGTAGCGTGCTACCAGTAATATTATCACTAGTTTAACGAATTCCGAGATCTGAAAGTTGAACCCCACCCCAGGAACGCGGATCCAGCGGCGCGAGCCGAAGACGATCTTCCCGACTGCAAAGGTCGCTAGGAGCGCGACGATCGAGAGTCCGTAGAGGATGGGAACCTGCCCCAGCAGCGTGTGATAGTCGATGGACGAGGCCACCCACATGATCCCGATGGCCACCAGGACCCAGACAGCTTGCTTCCACCACGCGTCAGACCATTTCGTATTTTGGGTGGCGGAGTAGATCTGGAGGATCCCAAGTCCGCAGATAATCAGGGTAATGGCGAGGAGCGACCAGTCCAAATCGCGGAATGAGCGGTAACGGGCCATGCTTGAATCTACAGTGTAACCCCGCGGCCGCCGCCCACGGGGCTAGGGATTCCTGATGAAGGCTAATTGTAGAGACCCAACGGAACAGAAATCGTAACCGGGATCCCAGGCAAATTACCGCCGATATAAGGGGACAATACCGTAAACGAATAGCCCGAGATGGTGAGGTCCAGGCGATTCTGATCGGTTCCAGAGCCATTATTCGCGACCGTTATGTTTGCGTCGGTCAGGTTAAAGTAGGAGGCTGTTCCCGCAGGTGGATCCGCCGCCTGGAAGTAGCGAACCATATTCTTGATGGAGGCAGTATTCGTCGGATCGTTGATCGCGCCCCAGCGCGCCGCATAACGGGCCCGTTCCACTAATGCCTGATGAACGAATAGGAACTGCCCGAAATCGAAGGCCCCGATGAGCAGGCACGCAAAGACGAGGTAGATCAGCGCCATCTCCACGAGCACCGCGCCCTTGCTGCGGCGGCGGCGGGAAATGCTCCTATGTGTCGTAGGTTTCATCATATCGGTGACCAGATCCCTTGGTAGGCAAACATAACCTGAGGCTTGTTGGTAAGCGCGGATTTCGCAAAGATCGAATCTATGGTGTAGCCGCTGATCGAGACCGTCATGGTGAGAGGGATTCCGAGTGTCCCAAAATTGGGGACCACGTTGACGTTGGCCGCTGTCAGGCCCGGCAGCACCGGCGTTTTCCCGGCAGTCGGAGTCCCGTACAACACCATGTTCTGAACAGCGGTCTTAAATGCCGCGGAAGGCTTGTCGGTGGGTGAATCGTAAGGAACCAGCGAAGCGTAGCGGGCGCCCCGGGCAACCGCATTTTCCAGATTGTTGTACTGGAGAAAGGTGTAGCCGAACTGAAACGTCCCAGTGAATGCCGCGAGCATTACGCCCGCACCAATGGCGAACTCCACCATGACGCTGCCCTTGCGATTACGCAGGAGCGGGAAAGCTTTGTGAACCCAGTGTTTCATTGGACTAGTTTGACCCGCGTCGCACCAGTAGATCCCCCGGCTCCAGAACTGATGCTCCCAATGTCCCAGGAGCCTGCATATACCGCGCAGTAGGGATCGTTGCCGTTGGTGGCTTTCTTGTAATAATCGCTTTTCCCGTTGGATTGAAGCAGGAACTGTCCAAATCCGAGCACGGTTGTGTGAGTCGGGTCGGTTGGATCCACGATGGGCACGGGAAGCAGCCGCCGGCCATTGTGAAGGTCGCCAAAGTACGTGCCTGCCGGATACACGTTTGACCCGTTCGGGACACCGGGGACGTTATCGGTTAGGTTTACGTCCTGGTTCACGCGTTCATCGAGATATCCGGCCTGGGACTGCTTGTCCCCATTCGTGAGGACAGGCATAATATTGTCGCCGACGGCCACCGGAGTAGTCTGATTATTGAGATCAACAATTTCTTGCTCGATCGTGCTATTGGAGCTTGCTCCCCAATAGCCGCTATTGGCGGAGGCCCAGTTATTGAGCACCGCTTGCTTGGATGCAAACGTATCGTCGGGACACGGCGGCTTGATGAAGCAGTTATCAATTTTTGCTACGTTGAGTGGGTCGCAGTTGGCTCCGTTTGAAACCGC
Source organism: Bryobacteraceae bacterium (assembly GCA_025980665.1). Classification (GTDB taxonomy): domain Bacteria; phylum Acidobacteriota; class Terriglobia; order Bryobacterales; family Bryobacteraceae; genus Palsa-187. Next base: position 38,456 of record JAICXC010000010.1, on the reverse strand, counting down.
AGGCCACTGGATGTCGTAGGACTGCCCGACGACTAGTCCAAAGTTCGGTGGCGTGTTGACCGTGCTGACGGCAGTATACGGCGAGAGACCTTGAGGGAACGAGGTAATAGCAATTTGACCCGCGGTCGCCGAGGAAGTCACGTTCTGTGAATTTTGATTGACGATCACCGGGAGGAAATACATCGACAGTGGCACGGTCGCGGAAACGCGCGCATAGATGTACCCCGTCGCGGGATTCGGATTGGTGTCCCAGGGTCCCGCCAGAGCGGTCGCGAACGTGACTGTGGGACTGCTGACTTTGGTGGTATCGAGATTCCAGGTGTTGGTGGAATTGGTGACCGCGGTTTTGGCGTTAGCGATTCCTCCGGTGGTCCCATCGAGCGCCAGCGCAGCCGCGAGGGCGGCGGAATCGCAGTATGCCTGGGTCTCATTCTTGGCGATGAACATTCTTCCAATATCGACAGCCATGCCGAGGACACCCACCAGAGCAATGACTGTAATTGCCATGGTGATGAGCACAAAACCGCGCTCCCTACCCTGGTTCCCGGCATCGCGTCGTTTAATTGCGATGCTGCTTTGGATCTTTCGTAGCATAGTCCGCCTCCGATGTACTGCTCCACCTTCAATTGTTTGATAAAAGAGAACATTTGACACTAGGACAAAACCCCTAAGGAGGCGGGTGAAAGTACCGGAGCATAAAGACGCCCAAAGGCCTGTTCTATGCCGTTCTAGGGGAAGCTGTGGTTACTTTGGAGAGCGGGAGCAAAGAAATTCCATCTGGATGTCTTAGCGGCGGGAAAGCCGGAGGAGACATTAGAACCAAAATAGGTAAACCAGAGTAGGTGAAAGGGCGGAGCCGCCCTCTGTATTTTATTGGCCGGGATGGCGGATGAGGGCCAAGGTGGGCTGCGTGAGCTTCGACAAGCGGGTCTTCTTGTCGAAATAGGCTTTGATGACATCGCGTGCGGTGGGTGCAGCCAAGGCGCCGTGCTCGCCGCCTTCAAGAAGCACGGCCAGCACGATCTCGGGATTCTCGCGCGGGGCGAATGCAACGAACCAGCCATTATCTTTGTCGTCGGCGTCAGCCTTGCCTGACTTCTTGAAATCGTTGGAGACGCGCTGGGCGCTGCCGGTCTTGCCGGACACGGTGATTCCGGGGATTGCCGCAGAACCGCCGGTTCCCCCTTCGTTCACGACGCCATACATCCCGAACACGACTTTGGCAATGTTATCGAGATTCCAGTTTTCTTTTCGCGCCGCATCCGGCGCCGCAGCCATTTTCACCAGATGAGGCTTGAACCACACGCCGCCGTTGGCCATTCCGCCGATGGCGCTGGCGAGCTGAATCGGAGTGACCGTCACCGCTCCCTGTCCGATGGCGACGGAAATGGTTTCACCCGCATACCATTTTTCTCGCTGGGTTCGGAGCTTCCACTTGGAGGATGGCATCAATCCTTCGGCTTCGCCGGGGAGATCGATACCGGTCTTTTTGCCGATACCGGCCTGCTCGGCGTATTCCGCGATGCCGTCGATCCCGATCTTGTTGCCGATGGTGTAAAAATAAACGTCGCAGGAGTGGACAATTCCGGCGTGCATATTTACGCCGCCATGCCCGCGCTTTTCCCAACACTTGAAGTACCGGCCGTAGAAACTCGCGCCCCCGCCACAGTGGACGCTGAAATTATCATCGACGGCCCCGGTCTCAAGCCCCGCTATCGCAACTAGAGGTTTGAAGGTCGATCCCGGTGCGAACTGCGCCTGGATGGCCCGGTTGATCAGCGGATTCTCCGGATTGGACGTCAGCGCTTTCCAGTCGGCGGCTTTAATGTGCGCGGCGAAGAGATTCGGATCGAAAGCCGGACGGCTGACCATGGCCAGCACCGAGCCGTCGTGGGGGTCAAGTGCGACCACTGCGCCTTTCTTGCCTTCGAGCGCCAGCTCGGCGACGGCTTGCAGGTCCAGATCGATGGTCAATTGCAGGTTTTGGCCGGGGGTGGCTTCGGCACTCTCAAGCACCTGGTGTTCGCGGCCGGCGACGTCCACCACGACACGTCTTTGACCGTCGACGCCTTTCAGGATTTCGTTGTACTGTTTCTCCAGCCCCGACTTGCCGACCAGGTCGCCTTGGGAGTAACTGGCAAACTCGGAGGAGTTGAGCTCGGCTTCGCTGACTTCGCCGACATAGCCGATCACATGCGCGGCGAGGCCATTTTGCGGATACAGGCGGCGCGGCTCCTGCACCAGCTCCAGCTCGGGGAACGTACCAGGATCGCGATGGGAATCGATAAACGTCAGCTCGGCCGGAGAAAGGTCGCGCTTGATGGGGATGGGACTGTAGCGCTTTCCGGCCGCGTAGCGCCTCACTGTGGCCTTCAATTCGTCCAGATCCAGATGGAGGCCTTCGGCGATGGGAGCCAAGTGCTCGGGCTTTAGGTTTTCCTGTGTGAGTTGAACGACGAAGGCGGGCTGGTTGTCCACGATCACGCGGCCATCGCGGTCGAGAATCTTGCCGCGCGGGGCGAGCAGCGGGACGGTCTTGATACGGTTGCGCTCGGCCAGCGTGCTATTGGCTTCATGGTCGCGGATTTGCAGCACCCAGAATCCGGCGATCAGAAAAAGGAACACGCCCACGGCGGCATACTGGAAGACGGCAATACGACCCAGCGCGAACTTTGTATCGTCGCGAAACAGGCGGGTCGAAGAGACTTTTTCCGGGCGGTCGGGATCGCTCACCGGGCACCTTCCCTTACAACTATCGTCAGATTAGTCCGTAACATCCAGTTTATCTAAGATGCGAAACAAAGGTACGGCGACTGCTGCGTTCAGTACCGCCAGCACCAGGGTCTGGATGGGTTCGAAGGAGATCGCCTCGCCCAGTAGTGCGCGAGCCAACACCCAATAGAAAAATTGGTGGAAAAAGAAGAAGAAAAACGCCAGCACCAGCCGCAACAGGGCGCTGCTGCCTTCGAATCGCTGGCTGACGGAGGCGGCGAAATATCCGACCAGCGTCTTGACAATCCCGTACATCCCAAGAGGATGGCTGGGTCCGGGCCATAGGGCATCCTGGGTCAACCCGATACACATGCCGAACAGCACTCCGAAGGGCGGGGAGCGGCGCCTTAACGAAAAGTAGACCGTCACCAGTAGCGGCATTTCCAGGTACGCCAGGTAGGTGAAAAAGCGCGGCACGTACACCTGAAACAGAATGGCGGCGAGCGGAACTCCGACCAGAGTGATCCACCTGAATTTCGCGGTTTTAGTTCTGCGAGGCGGTTCGCTGAATCCAGCGGAAATATCGCTCATGGACGCGGCTGGTTTGCGGAAGGGGTTGCCGAAGGGATGGCCGAAGGAGTCGCTGAAGCAGTAGGTGGAACCGCGGCTGCTGGTTTTGCAGGCGGAGGTGCTGCCGGCGCGGGATGCGTCGCCGCGGGGTCGGGAACGCGATTGAAGTCCGGCGCACCTCGGCCACGTTCTCCAAAAACATGCTTCTGGTCCTCGCCGATCCGCCGCGTGCGTTCCACTTCACGGTCCAGATCGGTTTCCGCTCCACCGTTGTTGGTGGATGCGTTGTGGGCTGTATTTAAGGGGTTGGCGGGGTCGCCCTCAGCGGGAGGCAGGGGCTGGAGATGAACGGATTGGTTGGCGGGGGGCAAATCGGGAATGGGCTTGTGATCGCCTTCTAGGATCACGAGCACGTCTTCGAGGCCATGCTGCAATCCGCTGGGATTCAGGAAAATCTCCTTGACCGTGCGTCCCGGGCGGACGGCGGTTACAGTTCCCGCTAGCAGGCCCTTAGGAAAGACGCGATCGTCGCCGGCGGTATAAAACCACTCGCCGACCTCGACAGTTTGTTCGTTCTGGACGTAGTCCACAATGACGTTGCTGTTGCCGGTGCCTTTCAGCGTCCCGTGAACACGGTTCTTCTGCGAGAGCACGCCGGCGGCGAAAGTGGGGTCGGTAATCAGGAGCAGGTTGGAGGCTGTGGGATAAGAACTGACGATCTTGCCGACGATCCCGTCCGGTGTGATCACCGCCATGCCGGGCTGAATGCCGCTACCGGTTCCGCGATCGATCAGGACCACGCGGCCGTTCGATCCGGGCGAATTCCCTATGATGCGCGCCGCCACCGTCTTCATTTGCGATTGTTCCTGAAACACGGAGAGGGCCTTGCCACGCTCGGCCGTATCCAGTTCGGAACGAAGGACCTGATTCTCGAGCTGGACGCGATTCAGGTCGGTTTGGAGACGCTTATTCTGGTCGCGTACGTCCAGCAGTACGAAATAATCCTTGAAGAAATTGACGGTGCCGCTACGGCTGCCTTCGAGCAATCGCGCCAAAGGCGTTACGGCGGTGACCGCCCAGACGCGAATCAGGCGGATTTCCTGATTGCTCTTGACCTGGTAGGCCAGCAGCACCAACTGGACGAGAATCGCCGCCACCAGGGCCGTAAGGTTGCGGTAGCGATTGAGAATCAAATCCATAACAACTACTCGGGATTTTATTCCACGTCTTTATTATTCAACATCGTTATTCAACAGCGATGCGGCGTAGCAGCGCGAATTCCGTCAGCATTTTCCCGGTACCGAGCACCACCGAGGCCAGCGGATCTTCGGCGATCGACACCGGCAGGCCAGTTTCATGGCGAATCCGTTTGTCCAAATTCTTAATCAACGCCCCGCCGCCAGTCAGCACGATTCCCCGATCGCTAATATCGGCGGAAAGTTCCGGAGGAGTACGCTCCAGCGCGACGCGGATGGCGTTCATGATGGTGGCGACGCCCTCGGAAAGCGCCTCGCGAATCTCCTCGTCCGCCACGGTGATGGTCTTGGGCACTCCCTCGATCAAGTTGCGGCCCTTGATTTCCATGGTGAGGGGTTTATCCAGGGGGAACGCCGAGCCGATCTGCATCTTTACTTTCTCGGCGGTGGTCTCGCCGATCAGCAGATTATATTTCCGCTTCATATACTGCACGATGGCGTCGTCCATGGCGTTGCCGGCCACGCGGACCGAGCGGGAATAAACGATGCCAGAGAGCGAAATCACAGCGACGTCCGTAGTGCCGCCGCCGATATCGACCACCATGTTGCCGGCTGGCTCGGTGATGGGCAATCCCGAACCGATGGCCGCGACCATGGCCTGTTCGACAAGATAAACTTCACTGGCTTTGGCGTGATACGCAGAATCGATGACGGCGCGCTTTTCGACCTGGGTGATCTCGCTGGGCACGCCAATGATGATCCGCGGATGCACCAGCATTTTCCGGCCGTGCGCCTTCTGAATGAAATAGTTCAGCATCCGCTCGGTCACTTTGAAGTCGGCGATAACGCCGTCTTTCATGGGACGAATGGCGACGATGTTACCGGGCGTACGGCCCAGCATCTCTTTGGCTTCTTTGCCGACAGCTTCCACCTCGCCGGTATTCTTATTCAGAGCGACAATAGAAGGCTCGTTGACCACGATGCCTTTGCCCTTGGCGTACACGAGGGTATTGGCCGTACCGAGATCGATGGCCAGGTCGGATGAGAACACACTAAACAGCGACCGCAGATTCATAAGAAAGAATTCGACGTACTAGGGTCTTTTCAGGAGGTCAGCTCAGGCCAAGCGTACCTCTGAAGGTACCATAAGGACTAGATACGGGCAAGGTTTTGTGTTTTCAGCGCGCTAGACTGGAATCAGTGATCTCCCGCCGTACCATTTTGGCACTGCCTTTAGCGGCTGCCTGTACCCGTCCCCAGGAAACATTCCGGGGCTATGCCTTCATCGCCAACCAGGAGGGTGGGGCGGTCGCGGCGGTCGATTTAGGCGCCCTGGCGGTTGCCCGGCACATCCCGTTGGAGGGGGCGCCCACGGAAGTCACGGCGGCGGCGCAACGCCCCTCGGTGTACGCTCTAACGCCGGAAAACGGCACGGTGCACGAAATCCAGATCGATACCCTCCGGCTTTCGCGCAAAGTGGCCCTAGCGTCCCAAGCGATTACAATGGCGCTGGCAGCCGATGAGCGGTCTTTGTACGTTCTGGCACGCGAGCCACGTTCATTGATCGCGGTCGACCTCGATAACTTCAAGGTGTCGTGGAAGTTACCGCTTCCAGAGGAACCGGTGGGCCTCGCGGTGTCTCAGGATCGAAAGACCGCGGCGGTTAGTTCGGCGCAAGCGCTTCATTTAGTCGATCTAGAAGCGCGGCGCTTGAGCGGGCCGCTGGGCCAAGGGGATTATGGCCCGGTACAGTTCCACGACGAGGGCAAAACCCTGCTGGCGGGGAATCGGGGGGAGCGGCTGCTTTCGGCATACAGCGTGGCGGCGCAGCGACTGATCACGCATCTGCCGATTTCCGTGCGCCCCGATCAGTTCTGCTTCAGCCGCGATCGAGGCCAGCTATTCGTGACCGGGGAGGGGATGGATGCGGTGGTGGTCGTGTATCCCTATTTCACTCCTCAAGTCGGCGACACGGTACTGGCAGGCCACGCTCCGGGAGCCATGGATGTGTCGGAAGATCTGCTGTTCGTCGCCAGCCCCACGTCCGGCGATGTGAGCATTCTGAGTATCGCGACGCGCAAGGTCATGGCCGTTGTCCCTGTGGGAAGCGATCCGGGATTTATCCGCGTGATGGACAACGATCAGTTCGCGTTAGTGCTCAATCGGAAGTCAGGGGACATGGCAATCCTGAGCGTGGCTGCGATCGCTCAGAAAAAGAATCGCTATAGTCCGGTCGGTTTGCGTGCGATGATTCCGGTGGGTTCGCGGCCAGTGAGCGTAGTCGTACGGGCAGTATAGACGCGGGCGGTTTAACTGGAGAGCCTAGCTCTTATTCCCGAGCTCAATCGAAGCGGGGTCCACGGGATAATCTATTTCCCTCAGAGCGGCCCGAAGCATTTCTTCGCCGGATTGAGCGGAGGAGATTGGCACAGGCAGGCCAATAGACGAAACGGCAGCGGAAGGTACGGGAGTATGGAGCTTGTTGGCGGCGAGAATATCCTTGATTTCAGAAAGGGTGGCCGCCATCTGGAAAATTTTCATCACGCCCGCGGCAAAGATGGCGAACGACACAATGCTGACTACGCCGCTGAGGCCGGACATGTAATCCATCGGTACATTCGCTCCTGGTGGGTATGGTCGGCCGGGAGCGGGAGGAACTTTAGGTAACGAGGCAATGTCCCAATACATCCAAGGAGTTAGTGATGAATAAGACTGGTCTTTGTTTGTGGGCTGCGATGCTGGCGCTGGCATCGGGGATACCCACGGGCGCGGCTGAGACCGTGGATTTCCAGCGGATGTTGAAGAATGTGGAAGACCACTACAACAAGCTCCAGACGTTGCAGGTGAAATTTACGGAAAGCGTGACCTCGCGCGGACGAACCAAGACAGATTCGGGCACTCTATACCTGCGCAAAAAGGGCAAGATGCGTTGGGAGTACACGTCGGGAGTGTTATTCATCTCCGACGGCAAGTTCATCTATTCCTACTATCCGGACGAGCACCGCGCAGAAAAAATGAGCATGAAGGAAAGCGACGACATGAAAGCGCCCCTGGCCTTCCTGCTCGGCGACGTGAATTTCGACCGGGACTTCGGCGAATACCACACCAAACCGCAAGACGGTGGTTTGCTGATTACCGCTTTGCCCAAGTCGGACAAATTTCCGTACACCGACGTGACGTTTCTGGTGGCTCCGGATTCCAGCATGCGCAGGCTTGAAGTGAAGATGCAGAACAACGACCGGATGGTGTTCACGTTCGAAGGTGAAAAGAAGAATCCGCCGCTGAGCGACGCATTGTTCCAGTTCACTCCGCCCAAGGGCGTCGAATTGGACGATCTGACGCATTAGCGGGTCGGGCATGCCCGACCCCTACAACACCTGAGAATTTCTGCTGGTTCCGTACACCACTATCCATGCAGCCAACCGAGCGGAATCGCCTGATCATGCAGATGCTTATCCAGATGGAAAAGCAGTTTGGCAAGGGTTCCGTGCTGCAGCTGGGCTCCCGCAACGCGCTGCCGGTCACGGTGATTTCGACGGGATCGATTTCAGTGGACGCGGCGCTGGGCGTGGGCGGATTCCCGAGAGGGCGCGTGGTAGAGGTTTTCGGGCCGGAATCGTCTGGAAAAACCACGCTGGCGCTGCAAGTAATCGCGCAGGCGCAGGCGGCGGGCGGCGCGGCTGCGTTCGTCGACGCCGAGCACGCGCTCGATCCCACCTACGCGCGAAAGCTGGGTGTGGATATCGACAGCTTGATCGTCTCGCAGCCGGACTATGGCGAGCAAGCGCTCGAGATCACCAGCGCGCTGATTTCCTCAGGCGTAATCGATGTCGTGGTGGTGGACTCCGTGGCGGCTTTGGTCCCCAAAGCGGAACTTGAAGGCGAGATGGGCGACAGCTTCATGGGACTGCATGCGCGCCTGATGTCGCAGGCGCTCCGCAAGATTACGGGGGCGGTGGCCAAGGCCAATGCGTGCATGATCTTCATCAACCAGATCCGCGAGAAGATCGGCGTGATGTTCGGCAATCCGGAAACGACCACCGGCGGCCGCGCTTTGAAGTTCTTCTCGTCGGTGCGCGTGGAAGTACGGCGCATGTCCGCGATCAAGGACGGGGACACGCTGATCGGGAATCGCACCAAGGTCAAGATTGTGAAGAATAAGATCGCGGCTCCATTCCGCGAGGCTGAGGTGGACATTCTCTACGGCGAAGGCATTTCGCGTGAAAGCGACCTGATCGACCTGGGGGCGGAGCAGGGCGTAGTCGAGAAATCTGGCGCGTGGTTCAGTTTTGCGGGGGAACGGCTGGGCCAGGGTCGCGATAACGCCAGAGTGTTCTTGAAGGAGCATCCCGAGATCCGGCAGCGTATCGATGCCGGGCTGCGAGAGAAGATCGGACTGCCGAAACCTGACGCAGCAGCCAAACCCGTCACCGCCGAACCGTCTCGTGTGACGGCACAGACAGCGTAACACCTCTTCTTTGATAGAATCAGCGTGGAGTTCACGCTATGAAGAAGATCTCGCGGCGAAAGTTTGTCGAGGGAACCAGTGCTGGAATCGTGGCAGTTGCAGCGATACCGGCGGTCGAAGCACAACAAAAACAGACCCCTGCATCCGCTGTTAACCCTAGCGTTCCGCGGACCACGATCAAGCTCAGCGTCAATGGCGTCGATCACCGGCTAGAAGTGGAAGACCGCTGGACGCTGGTCGAGCTGCTGCGTGATCACCTGGAGCTTACCGGTACCAAGATCGGTTGCGATCGCGGTGAGTGTGGCGCTTGCACTGTGCTGGTGGACGGCACGCCCCTGTATTCCTGCAGCCAGCTGGCGGTGTGGATGAATGGGTGCTCGATCCAGACGGTGGAGGGCCTGGCCAAGAACGGCAAGCTGGATCCGCTGCAGGAAGCTTTCATCGAGCATGACGCACCGCAGTGCGGCTATTGCACCTCGGGGCAGTTGATGATCGCCAAGGCACTGCTGATGAAGAATGCGCGGCCGACGCGGGATGAAGTTCGCACCGCCATGACGGGCAATTTGTGCCGCTGCTCCAATTACAACCACTATGTTGAGGCGGTGATGGCCGTGGGAGGGAAGGCATGACGCCCCTCAAGACGGTCGGCCATGGGACGCATCGTGTTGATGCTCTCCAAAGAGTTACCGGCGCCGCGAAATACACCAGCGACATTCATCTCCCAGGAATGCTGTATGCGCGGGTTCTGCGCAGCCCGCATCCGCATGCGCGGATTCGCAAGATCGACGTCTCCAAGGCCATGGCGCTGCCGGGCGTGAAGGCGATCCTCACGCATGCGAACTGCGACATCACCTGGAGCAGCGGCGATCAGCTTAACCAGCGCCGTCTGTTCAACAATCCCGTGCGCTTCGCGGGCGATCCGGTGGCGGCGATCGCTGCCGTCGACCGGCACGTCGCTGAGGATGCGACGTACCTGATCGAAGTCGATTACGAGGTGCTGCCGTTCCTGACCGACGTGGAAGAAGCCCTTAAGCCTGGCGCCGTGGTGATCCACGAGGGAGGCAATCTCTCGCTTAATAATCAGCGCCAGCCGGCGCCGCAGACCTATAAGCGTGGAAATGTCGCCGACGGGCTCAAGGCCGCGGACCACGTGTTCGAAGACAACTTCACCTCGGCGCATCACAACAACGCGCAGCTCGAAATGCGCGTGTCCATCGCGGCGTGGTCGGGCGATAAGCTGACCGTTCATGCCGCGACCCAGGGGATCGCCAATTGCCGCACCGATATCGCCCGCGACTTGAAACTGAACGTCGACAACGTTCGAGTGATCAGCGAATACATGGGCGGCGGGTTCGGCAACAAGAACCAGTGCCAGGATTCCGATCTGATGGCCGCAATGCTCGCCAAGCAGGCGGGCGCGCCGGTGAAACTCGAATTCACGCGCAAAGAGGACTTCGTTGCGGTGCACGGGCGCTGGTCCAGCCGCCAATCTTACAAAGCCGGCGTGAAAAATGATGGGACGCTGACCGCGATCCAAATGACGGCGCTCACGGGCGCAGGTGCTTATCGTAAGGGTTCGTGCGATCTTTCGGGAACGGAAATTTATCAGGTTCCGAACCTCGAGACGTCGGTTTCGCCGGTGTATACCAACACGGCGGTTGCGGCTAATTATCGAGCGCCGGCGTATCCACAGGGCGTGTTTGGGATCGAGTCGCTGATGGACGATGTGGCCTACGCGCTCAAGATGGATCCGGTGGAATTCCGCCTCAAGAACATGACGCGGAAGTTTCGCGACCAGACTCCTTATACGAGTATTGGGCTCGAGGACTGTATTCGGAGAGGCGCGGAGAAATTCGAGTGGAAGAAGCGCTGGAAACCTGAGGCGGGTTCGGGCACGGGGCCCGTTAAACGCGGCGCGGGCATGGCCATGGGTATGTTCGGCTCGGGTCTGGGCCGCAGCAGCGCCGTGGTGCGTCTGGACGGGCAAGGCCAATATCATCTGTACGTCGGCGTTACTGACATCGGAACCGCCGCGAAGACTACCATGGGGCTGATTGCCGCCGAGGAATTGGGTGTACCGCTCGAGAAGGTGACCGTCGTGTGGGGCGATACGGACACCTGTCCGTACTCAGTCGGCGAATCGGGTAGCCGCACCACGGTGCAAACCGGCATGGCAGTGATCGAGGCAGTGCGCGATTTGAAGAAGCAGATCGCCGATAAGGGTACGCCCCAGGGCACCGACGTCCTGACGGCGATGGCCACGACCAATCCGCCCCCGCTGCAAGGAGCAAGCCGCAATTCTTTCGCCGCGCATTTTGCTGAGGTCGAAGTAAACATCGAAACCGGCCACGTGATCGTGACCAGATTCGTTTCGGCGCACGATAGCGGCCGCGTGGTGAATCCGCTGACGGCGCAGAGCCAGGTTCAGGGCGGCGCGATTCAGGGGATCGGCATGGCGCTGCACGAAGAGCTGCTGTACGACAAACGGTCGGGGCAGCCGCTCAATGCTGGATACTACGGCGCGCGCATTATGACGCATCTTGATGCGCCGCTGGTGGATGTGGTGTGGGTGGAGACCGACGAGCCGTACGGACCTTTCGGAGCAAAGACGCTGGGCGAGCCGACCATCATTCCTACGGTCGCGGCGGTAGCCAATGCGGTTTATAACGCGATCGGGCGGCGGGTCAAGAGTCTTCCTATAACTCGCGACAAGATTCTGGGGGTGCTCGCATGAGGTCGTTCTCAAACATCAATCCGAAGGATCTGAAAGAGGCAGCGGGCATTCTTCGGCAGAAAGGCCAAACCGCCACGCTTGTGGGCGGCGGCAGCGATGCGTTAGGGATGGTCAAGGAACGCCTGATCACGCCCGACGTGCTGGTCAGCCTGAAAACGATTCGCGGGCTGGATCGCGTGACGGAGAAGGGCGGAGAAGTGGTAATCGGCGGGCTGATCACCTTGGACGCGCTGAGCCGCGATCCATTGATCCGCAAGAACTACAACGTGCTGGCTGAAGCGGCCGGGCATGTGGGGACGCCGCAGATCCGCAACGCCGGGACGCTGGCCGGCAACGTGTGCCAGCGGCCGTGGTGCTGGTATTACCGCAACGGATTCCCGTGCTACAAGAATGGCGGGAACACGTGTTTCAGTATCACTGGTGAGAACGAATTCCACGCCATTTTTGGCGGCGGCCCGAGCTTTATCGTGCATCCGTCGGATACCGCGGTGGCGCTGGTCGCTTTGGATGCGAAGTTTCGCATTGTCGGTGCAGCGGGCGAGAGGACCATTTCGGCGGCGGATTTCTTCAAGCTTCCTGCTGAGAATCCGGCGCGCGAAAATGTGCTTGCGAACGATGAAGTGCTCGCGGAGATCCATTTGCCCGCGGCGAAGAACGCTGCGCGTAGCACCTATCACAAGGAAATGGATCGCGAGGCGTGGACGCACGCGGTGGTCAGCGTCGCCGTGGTGATGGAGATGGATGGACAGGTCTGTAAAAGCGCGCGCGTGGTTCTGGGCGGGGTCGCGCCGATCCCGTGGCGTGTCCCCAAGGTGGAAGCGATGCTCGCCGGAAAACGCATCACCGCCGAACTTGCGGCGCAGGCCGGATCCGCAGCTGTCGAAGGCGCGCGTCCGCTGGCCAAAAACCAATACAAAGTCCCGCTGACGCAGGCCGTGGTGAAGCAGACCATCGTGACACTGGGTGCCTGACCGCACGCAGGTTGGAATCGTCGGGGCTGGTCCTGCGGGGCTCATTCTTTCGCACCTTTTATATCTCGAAGGAATCGATTCCGTGGTGCTTGAGGTGCACACTCGCAAGCATATCGAAGAGCGTGTGCGCGCTGGCGTGCTCGAGCAGGGGACGGTCGAGCTGCTCACCGAAATGGGCGTCGGGGAGCGACTGAAGCGCGAGGGGCTGATTCACCACGGCGTTCTGTTTCGCTTCCAAGGTCAAGACCATCACATCGATTTCCAGTCGCTGGTAGGCCGATCCATCACTATCTATGCCCAGCAAGAGGTCGTGAAGGACCTGGTCGCCGCGCGGCTGGCTACGGGCGCGCAGATCGTGTTCGAAGCTAAGAATGTCGCCGTTGAAGATCTCACGTCGAAGTCGCCCAGGATTCGCTATAGCAAGGACGGTGTCGAGCACCAGCTGACTTGCGATTTCATCGCCGGGTGCGATGGATTCCATGGTGTCTGCCGTGCGTCGATTGAAGGGAGCCTGACGCTTTACGACCGCACGTATCCGTTCGCGTGGCTCGGCATCCTGGCGCAGGCGCCGCCGTCCTCCCATGAACTGATCTACGCCAATCATGAGCTGGGATTCGCGCTGCTGAGCATGCGGTCGCCTGAGATCTCGCGGCTGTATATCCAGTGCGATCCAGATGAAGACATCGCCAACTGGCCGGACGCCCGCATCTGGGAGCAGCTGCATCTACGGTTCGCCACTCGTGACGGGAAATGGAAACTTACCGAAGGGCCAGTGATCCAAAAGAACATCGCTGAAATGCGCAGTTTCGTGGCGGATCCGATGCAGTACGGCCGCCTGTTTCTGGCCGGTGACGCCGCGCATATCGTTCCGCCGACGGGAGCCAAGGGATTGAATCTCGCAGCGACGGACGCTCGCGTCCTGGCTCGCGCATTGGCCGATTACTACTCGTCCGGTAGCACAGACGTGATGGACCGCTATTCGGAAATCTGCCTGCGCCGCTGCTGGAAAGTGCAGCACTTCTCGTGGTGGATGACATCGATGCTCCACCGCATTCCGGGCGAGAGCGCGTTCGACCGGCAGCGCCAACTTGCCGAGCTGGATTACGTCACTGGTTCGCGGGCGGCATCCACAGCGCTCGGGGAGCACTATACCGGTTTGCCGTTTACCATTTAATTAATGCCGGACGAGGTGTTGATTGTTGGCGGCGGGCTCATCGGCAGTTCCATCGCTTGGCGGCTTGCGCGGAAGGGTGCGCAAGTTACTATTGCCGACGCCGGGAATTTGGGTGGCGAAGCGAGTCCTGCCGGCGCGGGCATGCTCTCCCCTCGCGCCGAATTCGACAAGCCGTCCGTCTGGTTGGACCTGGGGATCGAAAGTATGCGGCTCTATCCGTCCTTTGTCGAAGAGCTTCGGACGGAGACCGGGATCGACACCGATTTTCGAATGTTCGCTCCCGAGGAAGGAATCGTGGATCCCGCAGCTTTACTACGTGCGCTCCGCTGCGCATGCGAATCGCGCATGGTGCGGATTGTGCGGGAACATGTAACGACGGTTCATCCGCGGAAATATGGGGCCGTGGTGATTGCGGCAGGTGCATGGTCGGATAAGATCCGCGTCACCGGCCATGTGCTGCCTGCAGTGATTCCCATCAAGGGTCACTTGATCGGATTCCAATTGGAGCCGGGAGCGCTAGGGCCCGTGCGTCGCCGCGGGGATACCTACGTGCTCCAGCGGTCTAACGGGTTCCTGGTTGCCGGATCGAACGAACAGGATATTGGTTTCGATCGCACGGTGGATGCCGCGATCTGCGAGGATATCCATCGTCGCGCCGCGCAGCTATTTCCGCCGCTTAAACACGCCACGCCGGTGAAACGCTGGATCGGGTTTCGGCCGCGCTCGGCGACCGGCGAACCACATATTGGCCGTGTCGCGGGGACCAACGTGTGGTTGGCCTACGGACACTATCGCAACGGAATCCTGCTGACTCCGGTTACCGCCAAGCGTATAGCGGCCGAAATCCTGTAGTCTTACCGCAGCGCGAACGTGTACAGTGCGCTGCCAGCCTGAATGCTGACGTACTGTTTGCCATTCAGCTGGAAGGAAATGGGCCCGGCCGAAACTGAGGGTCCCAGATTCGTCTCCCACAGCAGTTTGCCGTCGCGCGCGTCGAGCGCGACGAACTGTCCGTCGCGGCCTCCCGCGAACAACACATTCGACGCCGTGGTCAGAACGCCGCCTTCCGTCGAAGGCGCAGATAGTCGGAACGACCATTTCTTATCGCCGGTTTTCGGATCCATCGCCACGATGGCGCTGTAGACGTCATCGGTGGTAGCTCCTCCACGCGGGAAGGCGCCGGTGAAGCTCTGGCCCTCGTGGAACTCAGGCGGCTCCTCGCCTTTCACGTACGTACTGGAGCTGTTTTCCCATGCGGGAATGTAGAACAGGCCGGTCGTTGGGCTGAAGGATGGGTTGTACCAGTTGGTCCCGCCCTGGTTGCCGGGATAAACCAGCGTGCCTTCTTTGGTCGGCTTGATACCAGGCGCCGCCATTGGCCGTCCTTTTTCATCGAAACCAGTGGCCCAGTTTACTTTGGTGAAGGGCTTGCCCATGATGAATTTCCCGTCGGTCCGATCCAGCACGTAAAACATGCCGTTGCGATTGGCCCACAGCATGACCTTGCGCGGCCGGCCTTGAATCTGGACGTCGGCCAGGACGGGGACCTGCGTCGCGTCCCAGTCGAATTCGTTGTGCGGCGAGAACTGATAGTGCCACTTCAGCTTGCCGGTATCGGCGTCGAGCGCGACCACCGAGGAGCTGTAGAGGTTATCGCCTAGCCGCGCGTCGCCATCCCAATCCGGGCCGGCATTGCCGGTGCCCCACATGGTGAGATTGGTCTCCGGATCGTAGGAGCCTGTTACCCAGATCGGCGCACCGCCGTGGAGGTAAGAATCGTTGGGCTTGCCATCTTTGCCGAGCCAGGTTTCGTAGCCTGCCTCGCCGGGTCCGGGGACGGTGTTGAATTTCCAGAGTTCTTTGCCGGTATTGGCATCGTAGGCGACGATGAACCCGCGGATTCCGTGCTCGCCGCCGGCGACTCCGGTAATCACTTTGTCCTTGACCACCAGCGGAGCGGCGGTCATGGAATACTGCTGCTTGTAATCGGCGACGTCGGTCTTCCACAGTTCCTTGCCGGTTTTGGCGTTGATGGCGATCATCTGCGCATCGAGAGTCGCCAGGAACAGTTTATCGCCTAGGATCGCCACGCCGCGAGTCAGGTTGCCGCAGCAGGGATTCACGGTTCCCGGCGCGGGCTTGTGCAAGTAGGTCCAGATCGTTTTACCGGTGGCGGCATCGAGCGCGATCACGTCATTGGGACTCTGGATGGTGTACATGACTCCATCCACTACCAGCGGCGTGTTCTCCTGCTTATCGAGTGTGCGCGTCTGGAAGACCCACTTCAGTGTCAGATCCTTGGCATTTCCCGGCGTGATCTGCGTGAGCGCGCTATGGCGCTGGCTCATCGTGCCGCCCGAGTAGCTCAGCCAGTTCTGTGGCTCGGGTTTGAGGATTCGCGCGAAAGGAACGTCGGTTACGGGAGCTTCCCGGTTTGCGGGTCCTCCACGGCCTTGAGCGAACGCGAATCCAGTCAGCGCAACGAACGTAACGACACACTTGGTCATAAAAATTCCACCTCTGTTTGGGAACCCTGCCGCCGGTTATCTTAACACAGCCGTCATGGGCGGGGTCCAGGTCATAGGCCCGTTGATCTGCTCACTCGGATCATGATATAACGGAATCCGACATATGAGGGATCAGGCTGCCAAATTCCTTCCACTGAACCCTGCGACGCTGCATATTCTGCTGGCTCTCGCCGGGGAGGATTTGCATGGTTACGCCATTATGCAAGAGATCGCGCGGCAGTCTGAAGGGAGCTACAGGCTGGGTCCCGGGACGCTGTACGACAATCTACAGCGGCTTCTCGGTCAAGGTGTGGTTCAGGAACGCGGACGTACTGGCGATTCGCGGCGCCGGTACTATCGCCTCACGGCTCTCGGCAGGGGTGTACTTACAGCGGAAATCGCGCGCCTTGAGTCGGTGATCCACGACGCGAAGTTGCATCTGCAAGCGGGCCGGCCAGGAAACGCGTGATCATGCGATCTCTTTATGCCTTCTTGCTCCGTCTTCATCCGCGACAGTTCCGGGAGCGGTTCGCCGAAGAGATGATGGCGATTTTCGATGAGGCTAGATCCTTTTGGCTTCTCGGCGACGTCCTGCTGTCGCTGATGCGCCAATGGGCCTTACGTCCACAACAACAAGCGGTCCAGGTGACTGTGGCGAATCCCTGCGGCATGTTTCAGATACTGGATTCATACCATCCCCGCCGCTCCGCACTGGTTCAAGGCGCAGCACTGAGCGCGATCTTCTTTTGTGCTCTGGTCTTCGCTGCAACTAACGGAGCTCGTCCGATCAAGTTTCTCATCGGATCACCGGATCCGAGATCCGGAGTGCTGAGCGTGACGCGCTCCTCGATTGAGCCCGCGGTTCCCGAGGCCACCGTACGAGTCCCGGCGCCAGCCGTCGACCCGTGGCGCAACTTTGCATCTAAGTATTTCAAGATCATCTATGTTCTCCGCGCGCTGGACGCGAACCACGACTATGTGATTTCCGCGGATGAAATCGTTGCTGCCCCGGCCGCGCTCCAGCAACTCGACCTGGACGTCGACGGCAAGTTGACTGCCGAAGAGTGCGGCTTCTGCTTGGGTGCCGGATACGTTCCAGACTGCCGCGGCGACAATGGCACCGTGGGCGATGAACACGGACACATCGAATGGTCTCGCGACCAAGTGGAACGCTTCCGGGCAATTTTCATGGCCTATAGTCCGGTGCTCGCGGCGCTCGATACCGACCACGACGTCGAAATTTCAGCCAGCGAGATCCAGAATGCGGCGGCGGCGTTGCGGCGCCTGGATCTCAACGGCGATGGCAAGCTGCTGCCGGTGGAAATCGCGCCGGATTCGGAGGCAAGGAAAATTCTCTTCAACCAGCGGTAAGGAGCTTCAAACAACTTCCGCGAGCACGTACGGACCTTCCGGGACCACGGCAATCCGGCTGCTCGCGGGAAGTTCCGCAAACAGCGCCTTAACGGCTTCGGAGGGATTCCTAAATCCCGGACCCCACAGTCCGGCGATGAATTGCTCGGGTACGCCCGGCACGCAATACGACACCTTGGCCTTTTGCGTCGCCAGCGCCAGCTTTTCGAGCTGCCACTGGTCGATCGTGACCGGCACGCCTTCGATCGATTTGAGGAATTCCGTGTCTGACGTGTGCTCGCAGACCATGCGCGTGAATTCCGGCGCGCCCACGCCTTCATCGCACGCTCCGAACAGGAGAATGTTCCCGCCCTGCCGGACGATCTGCGAAGCGGCCGTAATTCCCTTGATGCTCTGGTAAAACGTCATGTCGAGGGGAAAGCCCGCGCCGGTGGTGATCACCGAGTCGAACGGTTTATCGACGGTCTGCATGAGCGCCTTTGAAACCCACTTAAAGCCCGCGCGATGTGCCGCCTCTGGGTCGCCCGCGAATACTGCCGCGATTTTTCGGTCGCGCGTTAGTGAAACATCGACGATGAAGTCGTGCCGGGCCATCCGCGCGATCTCGAGCAGTTCCGCGTGCAAAGGGTTATCATCGACCGATCCTTCCCGCGCCCGCGGATCGCGCATGAAGCGCGAGCTGTGCAGTTCCTTGATGGTCGCCTCCGCGGCCAGGCCCGGCGCGATCAGCTTGCGCCCCCCGGAAAATCCGAGCATCAAGTGCGGCTCGATGAATCCCAGGGATAGATGCAGATCCGCGCTGATGAAGCGCTCGTCTACGAATACGGGCGTGCCTGATTTCGTGGTCCCGAGGCGGCGATGCTGGGCCGCGTTGCGCGCGTCATGATTGAGGACCTCGAAATTTGCGGCGATGTCTTCGCCCACGATGTGCCTGATCTCAGCCGGTGTCGCCGCGCGGTGGAGGCCGGTGGCGATCAGAATGCGGATGCCTTCTTTCGGAATGCCGGCCGCTTGCAGACGTCGCAGCAGGGGCGGGAGAACGACGATATTCGGCGCGGGGCGTGTGATATCGCAGACCGAAATCGCTGCTGTATGTTTGCCAGCTGCTAGCGCCCCTAGCGACGGACCCGCGACCGGGCGGTCCAGGGCGGCCTCGATCGATGCCACCGGATCCGCCAGCGCCGCGATCGATGGCGATTTGAGAACGCTATATTCGTGCGAATCGGGCAGATCAATCTCAAGGCCCGTCCGGCCAAAGGCGAGCGAAGCGCGCATTACTTTGAATCTACCATCAGGCGTTTACGTCGATGACCATGCGGCCACGAATCTGCCCGGCGAGAATCTTCTCGCCCAGCTCGAACACTTTGCCCAGCGGCGCGACGTCGGTCAAGGAATCTACGAGTTTCACGGGCAGATCGTTCGCCAGCCGTGACCAGATCTCCAGGCGCAACTCCTTCGTCGCCTTCGATGAATCGATCCCCAGCAGGTTTACGCCGCGCAGGATGAACGGAAACACGGTGGTGTTGAGCGCAGCACCACCGGCAAGTCCGCACGCAGCCACGCTCCCGTGCTGCGCTAGAGATCGCAGTACCGCCGCCAGAGTGTCGCCGCCCACGGAATCGATGGCCGCCGCCCAGCGCTCGCTGTCCAGAGGACGCTTGGAGGGCGCAGCCAATGTGGTTCGGCTCACCATGTCTGTCGCGCCGAGGCTTCGCAGATAGTGGTGCAACTCCGGCCGGCCCGTAGAGGCCACCACCTTATACCCGAGATTCGACAGCAGCGCGATTGCCAGGCTGCCGACTCCGCCCGCTGCGCCGGTCACCAGCACTTCACGGTCGCCGGGCTTCAGTCCGTGTTTTTCTAGAGCGAGCAAACTCTGCATCGCGGTGAAGCCGGCCGTTCCAATTCCCATGGCCTGAACGAGCGTCATTCCTTTGGGAAGCGGAACGATGTGTTCGGCATTCAACCGCGCGAGTTGCGCGTATCCGCCCCACATGGTTTCCGACGTTCCGCATCCGGTCACGACCACCTCGTCGCCCGGCTTGAAGTCGGGCGAGGATGACTCTTCTACCGTCCCCGCAAAATCGACTCCCGGAATCATCGGAAAGGTCCGTATCACGCCGGGCCTTCCGGTCACGGCCAGGCCGTCTTTGTAATTCAAGCTGGAGTAGGCAATCCGGACTAAAACTTCTCCGGGTGGAAGCGCCGAGCGCTCCACTTTTTGAATGGATGCCGAAGTCTTTCCGTCGTCTTGGGTAACTAAAATCGCCGTGAAGGTCGTCACTGTGGGTATCATAGACCGTTTAGATCATGACCGTTTACATGGAACAACAACAAAGTGTCTCGCGGCCGTATCTCGCCATCCTGCTGATCTTGTTCCTCGGAAGCGGCTGCGCAGCCCTGATTTACGAGATTGTCTGGTTTCAGTTGCTGCAGTTGGCCATCGGTTCGTCCGCGGTATCGCTCGGCGCACTGCTCGGGACCTTCATGGGCGGGATGTGCCTGGGCAGTATCCTGCTTCCTAAAAAGATTTCGATGCGGCATCATCCGCTGCGTGTCTACGCCTATCTTGAGCTCGGAATCGGAGTGCTCGGGTTGCTGGTGCTTTGGCTAATTCCGGTTCTAGACCGGGTCTACGCCGCCGTTGCCAGCATCGGACTGCAAGGTGTGTTTCTAAGAGCCGTGGTGGCGGCGATCTGCCTCTTGCCGCCGACACTTTTGATGGGCGCCTCGCTCCCGGCGATCGCGCGTTGGATCGAGACCACGCCCAGCGGCATCTCGTGGCTCGGATTCTTCTATGGCGGGAACATCGCGGGCGCGGTGGCAGGCTGCCTGGTCGCCGGATTCTATCTGCTGCGCGTCTACGACATGGCATTCACGACCTATGTCGCAGTGCTCATCAATGCCGCGGTCGGCGGACTCGCGTTGCTGCTGGCAAGATCGACTGAGTACAGCCCGACGATTTTGAAAACCAGCGACGCGACTTCCGCCTCAGGCCCCATGAGATCGGCGGATGCCAAGACTGTGTATCTCGTGATCGGGATTTCCGGCATGTGCGCCCTGGGCGCCGAAGTGGTCTGGACGCGGCTGTTGGCGACCATGATGGGCGCCACGGTGTATACCTTCTCTGTGATTCTCGCTGTATTCCTGATCGGTTTGGGAATCGGCAGCAGTGTGGGAGCATTGCTTGCACGATCGATCGCGCGGCCACGGATTGCGCTGGGGCTGTGCCAGTTTCTGGCGGCTGCCGGCATCGCCTGGACCGCCTTCATGCTGGCCGATTCGATACCGTACTGGCCAGTGAATCCAATTCTTTCCAGCAGCCCATGGTTTACTTTCCAGGTCGATCTGGCGCGCAGCCTCTGGGCGGTCCTGCCCGCCACGCTCATGTGGGGAGCCAGCTTTCCGCTAGCGCTCGCGGCGGTCGCGGCGCCGGGCGAAGATCCAGGGCGCCTGGCAGGCGAGACTTACGCGGCGAATACGGTGGGTGCGATTCTCGGGGCGCTGGCGTTCAGCATCGTAATCATCCCTTTGGTGGGCACCCAAGATGCCGAGCGCGCATTGATGATCCTCTCGGCAATCGCTGCGGTGACCGCACTCGCTTATTTGGGGAAAGTTGCAGCGGGATACATTGTTGCTGGTTGTGTGGCAATCTCTCTGCTCATCTGGTCGGCGGACGAAGTTCCCTGGCTGTCGCTGGCGTACGGCCGCCGGAGCATCACGACAACCGACGCGGGTCAGCCGCTGTACATCGGCGAAGGAATGAATTCTTCCATAGTGATTTCGCAGCTTCCGAGCGGTCAGCGCTATTTTCACGTGAGCGGAAAAGTAGAAGCTTCGACCGAACCTTTCGATATGCGGCTCCAGCGCATGCTGGGACATATTTCCGCGCTGGTCGATAAGGATCCACGCTCGGTGTTGATCGTTGGCTTTGGCGCGGGCGTCACGGCAGGATCATTCACGACGTATCCCGAAATCATGAGGATCGTCATCTGCGAGATAGAGAAACTGATTCCGCCGGCGGCCACGCGGTATTTCGGCGACGAAAACTACCATGTGCTGAACGATCCCCGCACCTACATCCACTATGACGACGCGCGCCACTTCGTGCTGACTACCGCGGAGAAGTTCGACATTATTACTTCGGATCCGATTCATCCTTGGGTGAAAGGCGCGGCGACGCTCTACTCGAAAGAATATTTTGAAGAGTGCAAGCGGCATCTGAAGCCGGGCGGCGTGATCACGCAATGGGTGCCGCTCTATGAAAGCGATCCGGACACGGTTAAGAGCGAGATCGCCACGTTTTTCGACGTGTTTCCCAACGGAACTATTTGGGCCAACGATAACAACGGTCAGGGTTACGACGTGGTCCTGCTAGGCCAGGTCGAGCCGACTAAGATCGACGTGGACGCGTTGCAGGCTCGCCTAGATCGTCCGGACTATGCAAAAGTGCGTGCGTCGTTGCAACAGGTCGGGTTCCCGAACGCGTTGAGCCTCCTGGATACTTATCTTGGCCGTGCATCGGACCTGCGGCCATGGCTCGCGAACGCGCAAATCAATCGCGATATTGACCTGCGACTGCAATATCTGGCGGGCATGGGTGTGAACAATTTCAGTGCGAGCGCCATCGCCAGCGAGATTGGTCGCGTACGCCAATTCCCGTCGGATATGTTCACTGGCTCGCCGGAATCGATTGCGGCGCTGCAAGGATCCCTGGTGCGATTTTAGGTTGTTTCAAACAGCAGGCTGGTGCAGGTTACGCCCGCTTCGGCCTTCAGCATTTCCGAGTTGTCGATTGCGCGCACTTGGAAACCCGAGTTCACCAGCAATTCACGCGTCCGGGGGAACGCCGCCGGTAGCAGAACAGTATCGGCGATTCGCAGTGCATTCGCACCCCGAGGTTCTGGGACGTTGAGAATCTTCACACTACAGAGTGCGTCGGCATCCATCCAGGCGCGGTTCGCCAGAACGGTGTCGTCGCCGATGTAGGTGCACGCGGTTTTAAGGTGCAGGCAACCGCGCACTTCCACCGGCACGACAAAGTGCCCCAGCGGATGGAGCATCGTCGCGAGTTGCTGGATACCGGTGACGTTAGTCCGCCTCGAGTATCCTACGTAAACCGTTTTACCGATGCACATCACGTCGCCGCCTTCGAGTGTTCCCGGCTCCTCGATGTGACGCAACTCACGATATTTTGCCAGCGCGCGCGCCAGAGTCTCGCCCTCGCCTCGCCGCGACAGCGCGCCCATGCGGGTGATCACCGCGATCTCATCCAGTACGATCGCAGGGTCCTCCACGAAGACCCCGTCCGGCATGTCCGCTCCCGAAGGCAGTACTTCAACGTGAACCCCGAGTTCCGCCAAGCACGCCTGATATTGCCGATGCTGCTCGACGGCCAGCGTCAAATCGATAGGCTCGCGATCTAGGAATTCCAGCTCGCAGTTCGCAATCGCCGGGCTGATTTCTCGTGTTATCGCTCGCAGCATTATTTCGAAGCCGATACCTCCATCACCGATTCCCAGGTAAACCGGGTAAAGCTGTAGAGCGACGATTCCAGTAGCCGCTCGACGTCGCTGTGCGCGCCGTAGTTGGTCCGATCCGTGTCGCTTGCCGCCGGACCGATGCCATAGCTCTGGACTCCTTTCGCCCGCAGATACGCCATGTCGGTCGCGCCGGTGAGCATGGTCGGCAGCGTCACCGACCCGGGATACATTCGTTTGCTCACGGTCTCCAGCGCGCGGAACATGTCCGTGTCGAGGCGCGACGGAGGCGTCGGGGGCCGGTCGCCGTCCGTCAAACGCTCGATCTTCACAGCGGGATCGCCGATCACGCGCTGCATCTGATCGAAGAAGGTTTTGTCATCCTCGCCGGGCGCCATGCGGACATCGATCGTCGCTTCCGCCTGCGAAGGGACCACGTTCATCCGAAATCCGGCGTTGAGGATGGTCGGGACCACCGAGGTCCGCAGCATGGAATAATGCATCGGCTCGTTCTCGGCTAGATAGCGCTGGATCGCGGGACCGCGGCGGGGATCGGCCAGTCCGTTATAACGCGCCGCCACTTCCGGCGAACTGATGCCGGCCAGCCTTTCGAAATAGGTTCGGGTGGTATCGTTCATGCGCAGCGGAGTCTCCCAGGTGCCGATCTTTGCAACCGCCGCCGACAGGTGCACCAGCGCATTATCCGTACGGGGGATCGATCCGTGCCCAGACGTCCCGTTCACTACCAACCGGATCCGGCGGGGCAGTTTCTCAGTCGTCGAGACGGTCACGGCCGTGACACGCCCGCCGCTGAGAGTTGCGCCTCCGCCTTCGGTGAGGCAGAACTCGGCTTCGATCTGGCTAAAGTGCTGATTCACCATGAACTCGATTCCCGGCTTGGTGGTCCCCTCCTCACCCGATTCGGCCAGGAAGATCACGTCGCGGTCGAGCTTCGTGCCGGTGCGCTTCAGCAGCAGCATCAACATCAAATTCGCGGCCAGCTTGTCTTTATCGTCCGCGGTGCCGCGACCCCAGACATACCCGTCCTTGCGGATCGCCCCGAACGGGTCCACAGGCCATTTCTCGCGCTGCACGCCGACCACGTCGGTGTGGGCCATGATCAGGATAGGACGCTTGCTGCCGTTGCCCTTAATCCGCGCCACTAGGTTGGCCCGGGCGGGGTCTAACGCGAAAACCTGTGCCGGAATCCCCTCGGCGTCGAAAATTTTCTTAAGGTAGTTGACTACCGCCGTCTCATTTCCGGGTGGATTGCTCGAATCGATCTGGATCAGGGCGCTGTAGTGGCGCAGGATCTCAGCCTCCTGGGCTTTCCAGTCGATAGGAGGTGCTTGACCAGCGGCGATGCCGGTGAGGAGCACAACGCAGGCTGCGATTCTCATGAGAACCATCATAATCTTTGGTCCGGCAGCGCCACGGTGGCGTCCCCGTATGCAGAAGGTATAGCTTTTAGGATGTTCGAGATATGGCGCGGACGAGCGGACCCGAAAACAGTGTCGGCGTAGCCTTGAGAGAGGACCCGGAGCACCGGACGAAATGGTTGGGCAAATCCAGCGTGAGTTCCTGACTCCGGAGGAGGCCGCTACAGTTCCAAGCGCGAGCACAGCTGGTCGAAGTACTTCGATGTCACGCGAATACAGGTCCCTGCTACACTGAGCGAACACGCCATGCTCGCCGACAAAAAAGCTCTGACGCTCGCGGCCGCCAAGCGCATCGTGGCCGCAGCCGAACAAGAGGCGATCAAAAACAAGTGGAACATGTTCATCGCCATCGTCGATGACGGCGGTAACCTCATGTTTCTTCAGCGCATGGA
Source organism: Bryobacteraceae bacterium (assembly GCA_025980665.1). Lineage (GTDB taxonomy): Bacteria > Acidobacteriota > Terriglobia > Bryobacterales > Bryobacteraceae > Palsa-187. Next base: position 13,442 of record JAICXC010000010.1, on the reverse strand, counting down.
TGATGCGCAACTCGCAAGCCAGGAAGTGTCGGTCCAAAAGGCACGTAGCGCTTTGCTGTTCAAGCGTCCCACTAAGGCGCTCGAAGATGCGGTAACCGGTGGACGTATCGTCATGATGGCGCTCGCGAATGCCGTCCCCGTAGAAGGAGGGCTCCCCCTCATGGCCTACGGGAAAATTGTCGGGGCCATCGGAGTGAGCGGAGCGAGCTCTCCGCAAGACGGAATCGTCGCCAAAGCCGGCGCGGAGGAACTGGATAAAATGCTCTCGCAAGGTTAGCGAAACGAACCTTCGCCGCAGGGTGTCTATTTTATTGGAGACGCCCTTATGTGTGACTATTCTCTCGCGGAAGTAAGAAGTCGGCTCGCGGTAGAAGGGGAAGACCTCACTGTCTATCGCTTTCCTACAGGAACTCTTGGATTTACATCGCCAGCGGAGTTGGAGCAGCGCCCGGAATTGCGTGGCTGGCGTTCCTGGTTCAGTCTGCGGCAGGTGCCATGTGCCGTGTGCATTCCGCCGGGTGCGCAGCTTGTTCTGCGCGACATCCCGCCGCGGCTGCAATCCGGACTCGGGCTGAGAGGTGAGGAGGAAGTTGTCTTCCACCAGATCGGCATGGATGCCGGGCGCCACCGGGATGCGGTTCGCTTCCGCAATAACCAGGAACTGTTGTTGCAGCGCCTGACCGAGGGCCAGCGCGCCAGGGTGGTATCGCTCGGTGGCGACATCCCCGCTGCCGAAGAGACGCTTGCAGGCTCCGCGAGACGTCTATAGACGGTACTCAGAGATCGCGGACCGCGCGTTCGACCCGCGCCGCCAGCGACGTGTAATCGTCGCCATCTAAACTTAGAGGCGCGCCAAAGCGGATTCTCGCGCGGCCCGGCTTGGCCATGCGCCAAGTCTTGTGGAGGATGAGTTCGAGGCCCTCCAGGCGCACGGGAATCACTTGTGTTGCCAACCGCGAGGCCATCATCCCCACGCCAGGGTAAAAGGGGTGAATCTCGCCTGCATCCGTGCGATCGCCTTCCGGGAAAATCAACACATTCCAGCCTTGGCTGATCAGGCGTCCGGCATAGCGCAGGGCTTCCATGGCGCCGGCCTCGCGCTGGGGCAGCGGGAAAATATTGAAGAACAGTGAAGCCAGGAAAAAGCTAAGGCCACTAGTGAATCTTCGCCAGCGCGAGAAATTGTCGGGATGGAAGTGCCCGGCGAAGAATTCGCGCGAGGCCGCAATCGCCACGCGCCGCCGCAGGCGATAGGGCAGTGCCATCAGAATCGCAGGTCCATCGAAGTGGCTCTGGTGATTGGATGCGAAAATGACCGGAGCTTCCAAGTGTTCGAGATTTTCGCGGCCTTCGATCCGTAGCCAGGCGAACAGCCGAGCAAGGGGCAGAATCACCAGCGCCAACCCGATGTCGCGCACGAAAGAAGCAACGCGTCCTCGGGGCCAGCTTGGAATATCCTGCGCCGGGATCGCAGCTGCAACCGTGGGATGTTCACGGATGGAGGATAGATCGCCCACGGTCCGGGCCGCCTGGAAATCCGGCTCGTTCAGGCCCAACTGGATCATCACTTCCACCCGCTCCAGGGAACTGAGGCCCAGCTCTTCGAGCGTCGTTTCGGGCGTGAGCGTGCGGCCACGCGCATACTGTGCCATCAGTTGCTCTATCGCGCTCCCAATTCGTGTGGGCTCAACCCGCTCCCGACGGTCTCGATGGCCTCCGGAGTCCACCCACTGCCAGATGGCAGCGCGCTTCAGCTTGCCGGTGCCTTCGGTGCGCGGAAGCTCGTGTTCCGGCCAAAGGCTCACTCCTTGTATGCGTTGATGATCTTCGAGCTTGCTGTTCGCGGCGCGCACGATCGCGTCGGGGTCGGCTCCGGGTTTTAGAACAAGAACCGCGTGAACACGATCCTTCCCGACAGCCGCCGATTCCTTGACGCCGGGAATTCGGTCCAGCACGCGCTCGACATCCTCCGGAAAGACATTCAAACCTTCCGGGGTGACGATCATTTCCTTCTTGCGCCCTTTGATCGACAACCTGCCCTCAGAGTCGAATTCGCCGATGTCGCCCGTGTGCAGCCAGCCGCCTTCGGACGAGTTTCCTACTGTCTGCCCGAAATAACCTGAGCTCACGTTTTCGCCGCGAACGAGAATCTCGCCATCGGGTGCGATCTTCACGTCTACCCCGCCAATCGGCTTGCCGACGGTGCCCTGGCGTGTGTGGAAAGGATGATTGAGCGTGACGATCGGCGCGGTCTCGGTCAGCCCGTAGCCTTGGATCGTCAGGAACCCAAGGCGTGACCAGAATTCCTCCACATCGGGGGCCAGCGGCGCGGCGCCCACTACGAACGCCCAGAACTTCCATCCGAACAGGCGATGAGTTCGGCGGTAGTGCCACCATCGCCGCGGCCAGCGCGCGTTTAAAGGCAACGCCGTGGCAGCTTCGGGAAACTGCCGCACGACATACTCGCGCAGGATCTCGAGAATCTTGGGCACCGATACCAGTACGGAGATCCGCCGCCCGCGAATCTGGCGGATAATCTCTTCCGGGCTATATCCCCGCATGAACACCACTACGCCCGGAAGCATCGGCGGGACGAACGTCGCCATGGCCTGCCCGAACATGTGGCTCAGCGGCAGCAGGTTCAGGAAGCGAAGAGGGAAGAAGGGTCCGCCGAAGCGCCGGTATTTTCGAATCTCGGTTTCGACCGGTACGATGTTGGCGAGGATGTTACGATGCGTGATGATCACGCCTTTGGGATCGGCCGTCGCTCCGGAGGTGAATACGATTTCGGCGATATCGTCGCGATTGACGGATTCCGCGGAAACCGTCCGCGTGTCTGCCCAATCGGTATCGGAAAGCTTCCAGGGGCGGGGTTCGGCGTCCTCAGGCCACAGGACCTCATCGCCAATCCACACGATGCGGGCACCGACTTTATCGCGGATGCGCAGGAGAAATGCGGATGAAGCTCGGTAATCCACGGGGACCACGATCGCGCCGGCCAGCAGACAAGCCCAGAACGCTGCGATCCATTCGGGGCGGTTTTCGCTCCAGATGACGATTTTGTCGCCTTTGCGAACGCCGCCTTCGCGGAGCCGCACGGTTAAACCGCGCGCGGCTTGCGCAGTTTGCCGATAGGTGCGCTGCTCAATGCGGAAGCCGTCGTCATAGATGAGGAATTGATTCGGGAGATCGGCTAGGTCCGCGAAGAAATCGAGGAGCGTGTCCCGCCTCACGCTGTTATTATGACGGCTATCGTTGCAGAGCTCTTGAACGGGCGGTATCCCGACACCGATTCCTGGCGAAAGATCTCTGCAGGGGATGCAATCGGAGCGGCACGGATCGTCGTGCGGTTTTAGGAGATTCCCACATTCGCCCCCGAGTTTGGTATCTTCAATGACGCCCGGTATCCTCTGCCGGAAGTGAGCGTCATGACAGAAACCATAAACGTAAGTATCAATGGGACTACGTATTCCCATGAAGTAGAGCCGAGACTCCTCCTGATTCATTACCTCCGCGAAGTTGTCGGACTGACCGGCCCGCACATCGGCTGCGAGACGTCGCTATGTGGCGCTTGCACCGTGGAGTTGAACGGCAAAGCCATCAAGAGCTGCTCCATATTCGCGATTCAGTGCGACGGCGCCAAGATTTTGACCATCGAAGGCATGGCCGCCGACGGCAAACTCCACAAGATCCAGGAAGCGTTCTGGAATGAGCACGGTCTGCAGTGCGGTTTTTGTACTCCGGGTATGATCATGACCACCAAGCAGATCCTGGATCGCAACCGCAACCCTACCGATCAAGAGATTCGGCATGGCCTGGACGGCAATCTATGCCGTTGCACCGGGTACCAGCACATCGTGAACGCGGTGAGAGCCGCAGCCCGCGCCGCAGGAGCTTAGATCATGGCCACCACGACCATTACCAAGACTGAAAAGCTGGTCGGCAAGCGCATTCGCCGCCGTGAAGATCCCCGCCTCATTACGGGCACCGCCACTTATGTGGACGATATCAAGATGCCGGGGATGCTCTACGCGGCCATTTTGCGAAGCCCGCACGCGGCCGCCAAGATCCGATCCATCGATATTAGTAAGGCCAAGGCGCTCAAAGGCGTCCATGCCGTGTTCGTCGGTGAGGATACAAAGAACGCTGGCGCCGTACCCTGTGGCGCATCGCTGCCGGGGCTGCGCGTTCCGCATCATAACTTGCTCGCGATCGATCGCGTGTATCTCGTTGGACACCCGGTTGCCGTGGTGGTTGCCACCGACCGCTACGTCGCTCGCGACGGTGCCGAGCTGATCGAAGTCGATTACGAGCCGGAAGCCGCTGTGGCCGATCCGGAGAAAGCGCTCGCCCCCGGCGCTCATGCGGTGCATCCGCAGTGGGCCGATAATGTCGCCTTCACGTTCCACCAGGAAGGTGGCGACGTCGCCAAGGCGTTTGCCGAAGCCGACGTGATTGTGAAGCAGCGCATCGTTAGCCAGCGGTTGATTCCAAATTCCATGGAAACCCGCGGCGTGGTGGCGGATTGGCATGCTGCGGATCGCAGCATGAACCTGTTTACGTCCACCCAGGCTCCGCACCTGGTGCGCTCACTGGTTGCGCAGATTCTCGGGTTGGAAGAGAACCGGTTCCGCGTGGTGGCTCCCGAGGTCGGGGGCGGCTTCGGCGCCAAGATCCAGACTTACGCCGAGGAGATCCTGCTCGCCTGGATTTCCATGAAGCTGCAGAAGCCGGTGAAATGGATCGAGTCACGCCGGGAGAATTTCCTGTGCACTATTCACGGGCGCGGCCACGTGGACTTCTATGAGATCGCCGCAAAGCGTGATGGCACCATAACTGGGATCAAGCTCAAAATCATTCAGGATCTGGGCGCGTACTTTACCGTATTAACTCCTGCCATCCCGACGCTAAGCGTCCTGATGATGCCAGGCTTGTACCGCACGCCCAATATTCAGGCGGATATCGTAGGCGCATTCACCAATTGCACGCCTACTGATGCGTACCGCGGTGCGGGACGTCCTGAAGCAACGCACGGCATCGAACGCATGGTGGATATGGTCGCGGCCGAGCTCAAGATGGATCCTGCCGAGATCCGGTTGAAGAACTTCGTCCGCAATGAGGAATTTCCTTTCCCCACGGCCACCGGCCTGGTTTACGATTCGGGCGACTATTCAGCGCCGCTCAAGAAGGCCATGGAGATGGCCGGCTATGACCAGCTCCGCAAAGAGCAAGTCGAGGCTCGCAAACAGGGCAAGCTCATGGGCATCGGGTTGTGCGCCTATGGCGAGATTTGCGCGTTCGGTCCCTCCCCGGCTACACCCGCTGGTGGCTGGGAAAGCGCCACGGTCAAGATCGAGCCGTCGGGCCAGGTCACAGTGCTTACAGGGATCTCCCCGCACGGCCAGGGTGAGGAAACCACGTTTGCGCAGATCACCGGCGATGAGCTAGGCGTGGGTATCGACGACGTACTGGTCCTGCACGGCGATACATCTCTGGTACCGTACGGCATCGGCACTTTCGGCAGCCGCTCGACGGCAGTGGGCGGCACGGCTTTGTACTATGCCTTGCAGGATCTGAAGGCGAAGGTCAAAAAGTTCGGCGCGATGCTGCTCGAATCGGAAGACGTCACGTTGGCGAATGGTCAGTGCACCGACAACAAGACGGGCAAATCGGTCGGGTTCAAGGAAATCGCAGCGGCGGCGTACAGGGCAATGAAGTTGCCGCCGAACACGGAGCCCGGCTTGTTGGCGACCCACTTCTGGGAGCCACCGAACTTCACGTTTCCCTTTGGAGCGCACCTGGTGGTCACCGATGTCGATCGGGATACCGGCAATGTTTCTATCCGGCGTTACATCGCGATCGACGATTGCGGGAACATTCTGAATCCGCTGATCGTCGACGGACAGGTGCATGGAGGCGTGGCCCAAGGAATCGGCCAGGCGCTATGGGAGCAGGCAGTCTATGACGATAACGGCCAACTCGTGACTGGCGAGTTTATGGATTACACCATGCCGCGCGCGCACATGATGCCGTGGATCGAAAGCGGCCATACCGTCACTCCGACGCCAGTTAATCCTTTGGGAGTTAAAGGAGTCGGTGAAGCCGGAACCATCGGGGCATCGCCGGCTGTGGTGAATTCGGTGGTCGATGCGCTGTCGCCATTGGGTGTGAAGCATCTGGATATGCCACTGACTCCCGAGAAACTCTGGAAACTGATATCCGCAGGGAGCAACGCATGATTCCCCAACAATTTGAATACTCGGCTCCCAAGACGCTGGACGAAGCGCTAGGTCTGCTGGCCGAAGGCGCGAAGCCGCTGGCCGGCGGCATGAGCTTGATTCCCATGATGAAGCTGCGCTTGGCGTCCCCCGAACATCTGGTGGATCTCGGCCGCATCAAAGACTTGAATTACATCCGGGAGGAAGGTGGCGCCATTCATATCGGCGCGACGGCCACGCATCAGGACGTATTAAGCTCGCCCTTGCTGCGCGGCAAGTGCCCGCTACTGGCGGAGACTGCGGCCCATATCGGGGACGTGCAGGTGCGCAATATGGGAACCATCGGCGGCAGCGTGGCGCATGCCGATCCCTCGGCGGACTATCCCGCGGCGCTCCAGGCGCTCGAAGCCAAGATTGTCTTGAAGGGCGCGAAATCGGAACGGACTGTATCGGCGGAAGACTTCTTCGTCGATACGTTTACTACGGCACTCGAGCCAGGCGAGATTGTGCGCGAAGTGATCGTGCCTATCGATGGAGACGGCACGGGAACCAACTATCAGAAGGTGCTCCAGCCGGCCAGCGGATTCGCCATCGTTGGCGTGGCGGTTCGGGTCCGCAAGCAAGGCGAAAAAGTCACACTGGCTCGCATCGGCGTCACCGGCCTTTCAAACCGGGCCTTCCGGGCTAAAGAGGCGGAAAAAGCTCTGGAAGGCAGAAGCGGCTCGCCGGCTGAGATTCAGGCGGTCGCGGCATTAGTGGGGCAGGGCATAGATGCAAACTCGGATCTGCACGCATCGGCCGAATACCGGCTTCATCTTACCGCGGTGTATGCGGCGAAAGCGCTCGCCACGGCTCTCGGCCGCATTGCATAACGAGATCGCATAACGTGAAGATTTCCGGATCGTATTTTCTTCCTTTGCCACCCGAGCAAGCGTATCAGAGGCTCCAGGACCCCGCAGTCCTTGCCGGCGCTATGCCGGGCTGCGAGAGCCTCGAAAAGATCGGCGAAGACGAGTACCGCATGAAGATGAAGATGGCCATGGCTAGCCTGTCCGGCAATTTTGACGGAAAGGTTCGCATCACCCAGCAGAATCCTCCGAACAGTTTCAAGCTGATGGTGGAAGGCTCGGGCAAGATCGGCTTCATGAAGGGCGAGGGAGACCTGAACTTCACACCCAAGGACGCCGGTACCGATGTTTCTTACGAAGGCGATGTGCAGGTCGGTGGAACCATCGCGGCCGTCGGCCAGCGCCTGATCGACGGCACAGCGAAGATGATGATCAAGCGCTTCTTCGATAAAGTGGCAGCATAAGCACGAGCGCGGTAATCAGCATAAGTCCCAATCCTGGAAATACGCGCGTGAGCTCAACCTCCGAGCCGCCATCGTAGATCAACCGCAGTTGCACCCGACCGCGCTTCACCGGCTCGACATAACTCATCCCCAACGGATCCGTCATTACCGGAAGCACCATTCCATCCGCGATCGCTTTCCATCCCGCATCGTAGCTGAGCTGGAGAAAGATCACCTGGCCGGCGCTCGTTTCCGTGTCGATCACCGCCTCGTGGCGATTCACCCATCGAAACCTTGCAGCAGGCATGCTTGGATCTTCGAGAGCGCTCACGAACGGTTGAATCGGCTCGATGTCGAGTCCGTTCTCTGGCGCGCGCGAAGTGATAGCGGACTTCGGGATGACGCGAACCGGATCTGCCGACTTTCGAGGCACTCGATAGATAACGTTTTCGCCCCGCTGCCACAGTTTCGGAAGGACGCCGTCGAACTTCTTCCAGTTCCAATACGGCTTGAAGAATTCCGTACTGTTAGGGCCTGTCATTCCGATCGCGTTCGCCCCATAGGCACGCAGCCATAGCAAAGAGATCTCTGCGTCCCGAGCGCCTGCGTTCTGGCCGGTGTAGATGGTGTAGACAGCGATGCGATACTCCTGATTCGGAATGCCCTGGTCGCAGCAGCCGGCCGCCTGCGGCACATCGGTGAACATATTCATCCACAGGGAAACATTGCCGGGAGCGAATACGCGCTGGTCCCGAAAGTTCGCTTCGAACGCCTTGGCCATCTGGTATTCGATGGTCGAGGTGATCTCTATGGGCTGGGTCAGGCGCTGCGCGTAGCGAGCGTAGTGCAGCAGTTGCCTGGCTCCGAATGCTACAAGCAGCACCGCGGTGATGATTTGGATCCGGTGCGGCAGCTTGCGGATACTCCAGATCAGCAGGTAGGCGAGTGTGGCGGCGAAAGCCATTTCGAACTCAACCTGGAACCGGTGGGCTTGAGGCAACAATCGCCATCCCCACCATTCGTAGCCCAGCGAAACCGCGCCTGTAAGCAACGTGAAGAACGCGAAGAATCGCAGCCCCCAGTTCACATTCGTTTTCGCGCTTGTCCGCTTGAATACGAACAAAAGCACGGCGCATGCAGCTACCAGAATGAGCCGAGGCCAGAGCTGTGTTGCACCCAGCGATGTCCCGTCGGATTGTTGAGCGTTCCTAATAACAGTGGAGATCACCGAAGGAGGGAGCCACGGAGAGGCGATCAAGTACGCAGCGACACCACTTGCGACCAGGGCCAGCCAGCTCGAAATACGGAATGCCCCGATTTGCGAGAGACAGTACGCCAGCACCGCCATCGTCAGGCCCATCGACCCGGGCCAGTTTGTTAGCGCCACGGCTGCCAGGGCGAAGGGTGCTAGCGCGATGCATACACGATTCCTGAGGGACACTGCGCCGTGCAGAAGCAGGATCACAATCGGGATCAGGGCCACCGCACTGATGTGCGGGCCCTCACCGTAATGCACGAGTATCTGGTATCGGCGGGGCGACAACCAACCACCGGCATCGGCCCGAATCAATGGGACCAGGAAACAGGCAGGTGAGATAAGCGAATAGAACAACGCGGCAGCTAGCGCCTGCACACGGTCGTGATTGGCGGCGTAACATAGCCAGAACAGCGTCAACGCACCTGCGCTATAGGTGATCGCCGTCAGAAAATGATATGCATGCTGCGCAGTCCAGCCCAGCAGCGTCGACAATCCAGCGACGGTGAAGTGGAATCCCGGCTGATACACTTTCTGGAACGGCATCCCGTTGAACCACAGCGGGAACCATGTCAGATCGGACCAGTTGGCGGCCGCCCAGCGGGCGATCGACATGTAGGAGCCTTCGATCGACTCCATCCTTTGGCTGAATTCGAGATTGAAAAGCGGCTTGCATACGTATGCATTGACGGCGAAGATCACGACAACATAGGCCGAGAGTATGGTGAACCGCTGCCGCGACGATTCCATCTATTCGACCAGGAGCGCGATCATCGCGGTCGGGTTGCCGACGTCTTTGAACCACATGACGCCTTCCCAGACCAGATCGACCTCAAGTTGGTACCTGCCAGGAGCGGTTGGAGTAATTACGGAGATGCGCCGGACAACGTGTTCTTTGGGCGCCATCGATGTCGAGAACCATGAGCGTGGATTGTCGTGCTCGAGAAGATGGTAGGACAATCCGAAAACACCCTCACCGGCGGGGAAATCTTCGGAAGAAACGTTTTCCACTTTTACTTCGATCTCGATCTGCTGACCTGGACGAGCGCGAATACTCTTGACGGTGGGCGTGAGTCGGGCTCGCACGCCGGCTGAGCCAAATCGCACAAGGTTCTCCGGTGTGGATGTGTACAGATCGATACGGTCCCGCAGCGGAGTCCCCAGGAGAATCACCTGCGATTTCCACATGCGGACGGTTTTGGTTTCGAGACCCGGAAACGCCTTGACGAACGACGCATTCAGATCGGAGGCCTTGTCGCGCGGCTTCTGAAACAGGACCTTGTTGTAACCCGCGACCAACGGCCGCAGCCAGTCTGGATGGCGCAGAGAAAACTCCACAGCACCTTCGCAGACGCCGGGGTGTTCGGGATTGAAATAGTCATCGAGAGCGATCAAGCCGCCGTCCACCGAAATGTCATGGCAGAGTTTGAGGTCATGATAAACCTCTTCAGGCGAGTGGCCTCCGTCGATGTGACTGAAGGTAAATCCCGAACCGAGGTCTGAAGGCGTAAGTTCCCCCGATTGGCGTGCGATCGGACGAACAAATGCCGAGTCCTGGTAGAACTCGCGCATGTTGTTATCGAATCGCCGGCGGTCTCCGCAGCCTGAACCGGACACGTTCTTCTTCTGCTGATCCTCGAACAGATCGATGGCCGTGAATTGCTTTCCGGCACCTCTCAACGCGGCGATTGCGATGGCCGATAAGCCGTGATGCACCCCGATCTCGAGCACGTTGCCTCGTTCACTGTCCTTGAACGCGAGCTGGTTGTACTTCATGAACAGCAAAGCCGCATCAAAATCGAACCAACCGTCGATGCGATGAAAGGTTTGGAGATAGCGCTGGAGGAAGCTCGGCTGCATGCTTTGCCTCAGATGCGACTCACAGTGGGATGTTGCCGTGCTTCTTTCGTGGCATGGTGTCCACCTTAGTGGCGAGCATCCGCAGCGCCCGGATCACCAGGGGCCGGGTTTGGTGCGGCTCGATGACGTCATCGATGAATCCATGTTCAGCGGCGACGAACGGGTTAGCGAAGCGTTCCTGAAGCTCCTGAGTTTTTGCGCGCTGGTCTGCCTCGGGCAAAGACCGGTACAAGATATTCACGGCGCCCTCAGCTCCCATCACGGCGATCTCGGCCGTAGGCCACGCGAGATTCACGTCGCACCGCAGATGCTTCGATCCCATTACGCAATACGCGCCGCCATAGGCTTTGCGAGTGATCACGGTGATCTTGGGCACGGTCGCTTCCGCAAAGGCGTACAGTAATTTCGCTCCGTGCCGGATAATGCCGCCGAACTCCTGGGCGGTGCCGGGCAGGAATCCGGGCACGTCCTCAAAGGTCAGGATCGGAATGTTGAAGGCGTCGCAAAACCGGACAAAGCGAGCGCCCTTGACGGAGGAATCGATATCCAGGCAGCCCGCCAAATGCTCAGGCTGATTCGCGACGATGCCGACAGTTCGGCCGTCCATGCGAGAAAAGCCGATGACGATATTGCGCGCCCAGCGCTCCTGGACTTCGAAGAACTTACCGTTGTCCACCACGCGGCGGATGACGTCCTTGATGTTGTAAGGGAGATTCGACGCCGCCGGCACAACGGAATCCAGAGCGACGTCCTCACGATCAACGGGATCTGTACTTACGTGTTGCGGAGCCTCGTCGCGATTGTTCTGCGGCAAATAGCTCAACAGCTCGCGGATCATCTGGAGACACTCCGCATCACCATGAGCCAGGAAGTGCGCGACGCCGCTGGTGGTGTTGTGCGTAACCGCGCCGCCCAATTCTTCCTTGGTAACGTCCTCGTGAGTGACCGTCTTGATCACGTCCGGCCCGGTGATAAACATATAGCTGCTGCCGTCCACCATGAATGTGAAATCAGTCAGGGCAGGGGAGTAGACCGCTCCACCGGCGCAGGGTCCCATGATGGCCGAGATCTGCGGGACCACACCGCTGCCGAGCGTATTACGCAGGAAGATATCCGCATAGCCGGCGAGTGACAGCACGCCTTCCTGGATGCGCGCGCCGCCGGAATCGTTCAGGCCGATCACAGGCGCGCCGGTCTTGAGCGCCAGATCCATGATCTTGACGATCTTCTTGGCGTTGGTCTCTGAGAGCGACCCGCCGAACACTGTGAAGTCCTGCGCGAAGACGTAAGCCGTGCGGCCGTGGATCAGACCGTAGCCCGTGACAAAACCGTCGCCGTCGATCACCTGCTCATTCATGCCGAAATCGTTGCAGCGGTGGCGGACCAGCTTGTCGGTCTCGACGAAGGTACCTTCGTCCAGCAGCAGATCAATGCGCTCGCGTGCGGAGAGCTTGCCTTCCGCGTGTTGACGTTCGCGACGCTCTTCGCCGCCTCCGGCTTCGGCGCGGGTATGGCGTCGGCGCAGTTCATCGAGGCGGTCAGACATTAGAAACTAGGGTAGCGCGGCCAACTCAGCTGAAGCGAGGAGGCAATCGTATACTGGCATACAGAGGTTATCGATGGCGAACACCAAGGAAGAGATCCGAAAGATACTCGACGCCCTCCCAGACGATGCGACCTGGGAAGACGTTCAATACTCCATCTATGTTCGCGAGCGCGTGGAACGGGGCAAAGCGGAAGCAGCTGAAGGCAAGGTCATCGATCAAGATCAAGTCGAAACTCGGATGAAACGGTGGCTCGACGAGTAGCCTGGACCGATTCAGCATGGCAAGAATTGGAATCAGCGGCTAACTTTATCGCGCGCGATTCGAGTCGCTATGCAGCAGCGCTCGTTGCTGAGGCCAGATTCGCCAGCCGGTCATTGACAAAGTTTCCCCGCATAGGCCGCGTAGTTCCCGAACTGACTGACGAAAGAATCCGAGAACTCTTTGTGAAGAGTTACCGGCTAATCTATGAAATCCGGGAAGACAGCATATTGATCCTTGCTTTCCTGCACGGAGCACGCCGGTTTCCGCAGGACCTCGGGTAAGAGGGGGCGGTATCCCTCTATTCGAACATGTACAGCGGGATGCCTGGCGCGACCGGAGCAGCTTCCTCGGCCGGCGGGGCGCCTTCGCCCGCGGCGACAGGCTGCGGCTCTAGTTGGCCAACGGGCTGCATCTGGCGGCAATAAATCCCGCCCTCGCCCAAGTAGACCTCGAACTCGGCGGGCCGGGCCAGGGAACCCTGGATTAGCGCCTCGCTGAGCGGATCTTCGATGTATTTCTGAAGAGCCCTGCGCAGCGGCCGCGCGCCGTAGCTGCGGTCAGTGCAGGTTTTCTCCAGAATGTAGCGAGCCGCATCTTCGCGAATCTTGATCTTGATCTGCTTGGCGACCAGATTCTTGTTGATCTGCTCAGTCAGCAGGTAGACGATCTTCAACAGATCGTCGTCCGAAAGCGAAGTGAAGAGTATGATCTCGTCCAGGCGGTTCAGGAATTCGGGATTGAAGGCCTTCTTGACCTCCGTCATCACCTGATCCTCCACTTTCGCAGGCAGGCCGCCGGCTGCGGAGAAGCCCATGGGATTGCGCTTCTCAAGGAAGCGCGCGCCCAGGTTCGAAGTCATGATGATGATGGTGTTCTTGAAGTCCACCGTGTTGCCGAGCCCATCGGTCAACTGGCCGTCTTCAAACACCTGCAGCAGGATGTTGTAGACATCCGGGTGCGCTTTTTCGATTTCATCCAGCAGGATGATGGAGTAGGGAGCGCGCTTGACG